>JAUWBH010000005.1 GCA_030605085.1 Promethearchaeota archaeon
GAGAAAGGAATTCTACCACAAAAGAGGGAAGCAACGAATATTGCTAAAGAGAGATTAGAACTGGAAAAGGAAAAATTGGAATTAGAAAAGGAAAAGTTAGAAGTAAAGAAAAAAAACAATCAAGAAATATAGTGCGCATTCCCTTTCTTTTTGGATATAATCATTATCTTCGTTAATATTATTCATACCTTTCATTACCTCCTCAATACTACTATTTCTTTCTAAATTATTAATTTTAACATTTATTCCATTACTATTTTCTATATTCTCTATTTTTATCAAATCGTTCTCGTATTCGTAATATTCGTAGTCTGGTTCAAATTGTAGCTCTTTATCTTCGTTGTTTTCTACACCTTTAGCGTTTTTAACTTCACTATCCTTCAAATCTTTCGTTTCTTCGTTACTTCTATACAAATTGTCCTCATACAGAGAAGATAAAAACAAATACGCTGAAACGCACAATATTATGAAGAAAATGTTGCTATAAACTACCGAATCCGAAGATTTCAACGATAAAAGCGTTTGGTTTAAGTTAGAGGCTGATATTAAAACGTAAAGAATTACCAATATTACGATTAAAGAAATTATACCAAATTTTAATTGTAAAGAAAAATAGGTCTTACTTCGATATTTATAAAATAACACTATTACAACTAAAACGCAGGTTAAAATTAAATAAATTAAGAAAAACTCGAAAGAAGAAATGAAATTTGACATGTTCCTACAACTGTCTATAACTACACCTTATGCAACTTATAAATTGGTATAAATTGCGGTATAAATAAAGGGGGAAAAAAGAATACAATAAAATAAAAACCAACTGCTAGAATCACACGCACGGGTTTACTCTTTGATTTATTTATAATCTTATCTCCAATAAATTTGTGGAACGGCGTTAAACCTTCATCTGATTCTTTACTCAACGCGATAAACAAAAAATCTATTAGAGGGTAAAAAGATATATAAGCCAGACATATAACAAAGGGAATGAGTAAAACCAAAGGATCTATTTTCGGCGCGGGCGTTGTGCTACTTTCCCAGAATTCAGGTGTTTCTACGGTAAATATGAAAGCCATACTTATAACAACCATTATAGCTAATCCAAAGACAACTCCATAAACAATACATTCAAACCGATCTTTAAGGTTAAACTCGCCTTTTTTAACCAATGCGACTTGTTTATAAATAATGAAAAACCCTAAAGTGGAAACGTCAATAAAGATTATAAGGAGTACAATTATTATAGCGTCCATTTACTTCACAGAATTTTATAGAATATTAATAAATTAATAGAAATTTTATTTTCTAATCATGATTTGCATATTATATAAAGTTAATTTATTTTATTAAATTCTGGTAGGTAAAAAATTTGCATAAAATAGAAGATAACTTAAACGATTATCTAAATAGAATTAACTTCATTTTTAAAAACGAGGAAATATATACAAATTGTACAAAAAATTACGATGGTTTTGCTCCATTTGGGGAAAAATTTTCGTTTGAAAAAGGAAAGAATTACAAACTTAAATTCTTCATCGCTAAAATTTTCATAGAAAATAACATTTTGGAAATAGCTACTAACGAAAAATGCGATAATATTGACGTTCAACGATTCGCTATAGCAGAAAGAGACGATCCAAAAATTATGCAGCAAGGAGATTATTTTTTGAATAAAATTAAAGAATTTAAGGCTTTCTTGGAAATGGATGTAAAAGACGGCAAGAAACCACTATTGGACTTAGACAGATTTAATTCCTATTTATCCGATCTAATAGGTATTAGATTATTAAAATTATTGAGACTATCTAAGACAGAAATATCCATAATCGATGAACGAAATTTAACTTTTTCTGAAAAAAAGTTATATGATGGGATTTACAAATTTATTTTTACATGGAGAAAATTTTTTTTAAGTAAAAACAAAGGGAATAATAGCACAGAGATTAGTTAACTTTTTAAAGAAGAGTAATCTCTTTAATTCCATATGTTTTAAAATAATTTTCTATATGTCTGGCTATGTCTTCACCCGGTTGGATTAAATTGTATACTGTTGGTAATAACTCAATCGCATCACTCATAGCGTAGTAATTCATACCTTTATCCTTAATAATTTCCTCAACACTTTTACCATCGTCTCTTAATTCATTTCTATTTGTTAGTCCTATTGCTGCGATTATTTCAACTCTTAATTCTTTTAAACTGTTAATCGAGGATAATAAAGAGCCGCCAGTAGTGGTAGTATCTTCAAGAATAATGACTTTTCCTCTTGGGACACCTAAAAAATACTTATCTTTAGGATCTCCATGTTCTTTTGGTTTTGCGCGTCCCATAGATAAACTATAAATATTTTTATCGTAATGAAGTTGGCTTTTAGCATATTTATATTGAGTAAGAATACCCAACTTAGTTGCACCCTCAGGAACACCGAAGAAACAATCAGGTTTTAATTTTAAATTGTTCACATAATCTATAACAAAATCAGTTAATATATCGAGTGAAAAGACATCTTCCGCTATATTTCTCCAATTCACATACCAATAAGAAAGTCTGCCAGATTTTAGTTTTAAAGGTTCTTTAAAAAAACCAATTACATTATTTTCGACTATAAACTTGTAAAATTTTTTTTTTTCCCAATTCATATGGAATATAATTATTCTTTTAAAGTTAAATATTCCCGTCTCACTTTTGCGTATTCTTCTCCACTAATTTTTCCGGCTAAAAATAGTTTTTCTTTTTCTCGCATAACTTTTCTTTTTTTAGCTAATTCTTTTTTTCTATCAGCTTTCGTAAAATTATCTGAAATATTTTGAGCGAGTTTAAGGATTTTTTTATTTTTATTTTTTAATAATTTTTCTAAATAGGATTTGATCGGTCTAGTCATTTCGATATTCTTTTTAGAAAGCTCTTCAATCCGTTCAAGAGCTGAAATAATTTCTTCGTTATTATCCCCTTCTAATACGGATATTAATCTAGGAATAGCCACATCCTTAAGAATTTCGTCAAGATAAGTTGAGATTTCCTTTTTTAATTTTGCCTCTTCATAAAGAGGTAATTGTTTTTCCCGAATATACTCTATAAAAATTAGTGGAAGTTCCACTGGCCACTCTTGCATTTTATCCTTATCAATTAGCTGTACTATTCCACCATCATTTTTATGAAATATTCTCATAATTTTTAATATATATTTAATTTATTTATAAATTATTACTTCTCTTTTTTCTAAAGTTTTTATCGTCTCTGAGTCGAGATAAGTTGTGAATTTATTATCTTTATTTTTAAAGCGAGTTTCTCGTATTCATCGTGTCCATAACTGATGAAGATGTTCCTGGAGATTGTTTTTGTTTCCAGCTTAAATTCGTACTCACAATCTTCATTCCTACAAATATATGTTTTAAGTTTTTTAACGTGGATTGGATTTGTAGCTCCGCATCTAGGGCATTTAATACTACTTTCTTCCATTCAATAACACCTTATAAAAAAATCCTTAGAATATTATCAAATCCAATCTCCAGTTGTAAGCTTCTCAGGTAAATATTGTTCAGTCAAAAACTCGAACCCGTGGGAAGAAAGAACTTGTATTTCTGCTTTTACCTCCATTTTTAAAGCAAGAGAAAGATCTTGGTGCCAAGCTTGATTTTTTTTAACGAAATCCTCGTTAAGCATTTCTTTCGTTCGTTTGATGTCCATTTTAGTCATAGGAAGTCTTCCATCTTTTGGTATGTTATATTTATCTAAATCTCTTGTCAACACACCTAGAAGCTTTATATTGGGTGTAGCAAGAAAGGGAGATTCATAACTAAGTCTCTTCGACCCACGTAAATATACCAAATGGATATAGTGCCCGTAGGGGTCCGAATCTACTAAACTAAACACGGGTAGGTTTAGATTTTTACTTAGATTTTTTAAAAACATGCGCGTTGCGATATCTGCTGCTCCTTTTGCTGTTAGAATAATACAAGGATATTTTTTCCAAAACCGTGCCTCTGATAACCGAATCATTGCTGCATCCTTCTCAACAACTAAAATAAATTCTGCATCTGATTCGAGTATTTCAATATTATCAAGCATCGGACTAATAGTCCATCCACCACTTCCTAAACCCTCTAAATCAATAATATCGCTCTTATCTCTAATACGAAGTCTACCAATACACGATCCTTTCGCGGAAGCTATGATATGGGTTGAATTTCTAATCGTATAAAGCATTGTAGCAATATCTTCTATGCTTTTATCGCTATTTTTCTGGTCCCCAAATAATTTCACATCTGAATAAAAAACCTCTCTTTTAGTTGCGTGTAAATCTTTGTTCAATAACTCGATAACGATTTCGAGAACCCTCATTAATCTAGTCATATCCGCCACACTGGCAAGGGAATGAAATTGTTTTTCCATTATTTGCTTACCAAGAAGTAATAAATCATTTTCCTCGTCCCAAATGATATTTGAACTCGATCTTGAAGGTAACTGAATTGACGGCCTTCCCGTATTGTAAATTTTTTCTATGATATCGTCAACTAAGTTATAAACTCTTTTAATAGTTTCTTTTTTGTTAAGATCATCAATTTTAATAGTATCCTTAGGCAATTTAATGTCTCTTTTTTCGTGTTTTTTTCCTATATATTCCAAGAATAATTCTTTCGCAGCTCTTAAATCGTGTTCTTTTTTCTTTTTTGCCATAATTTATTCAATTCCTTTATTTTAATTTCCAATGCTTTTTTCCTTTTTTAATGTCGACTATTACTTTTTCTTCGCGCTCTAATTGTTTTAGTTTTATCTGGAGATAACGTGCATCCATCATATCCCTTATTTTCAATTTAAAAATGAGATGTTTTACGGTTTGCCATTCCTTAGATAAGACAGACATGATATTATCGGTTGTTATTATAGGTAATTTCGTTTGTTTTGGCTTTTGAGGTAAAGTTTTTGGTTTTAAAGGTGAGACTTTTGGTTTTGAAGCAGCAGTTTTCGATTTGGGCTTAGAAGGGGTTTCTCCTCTTGATGCTTGTAAGCGTGCTTTAGCAGCTTTCATTGTTCCTGGGGGTAAAGGTTTAAACTTTACTGGTTCTTTAGGCCTAAACTTTTCTATTTTTGGTTTTACTTTTGATGGTTTTTCTTTAAGCGATTCTTGAATTTTGCTAATTATATCCTCTTTTTTTATTTTAGAAGCGATTTGAAGGTTGTTTTTTTTGCAGTAATTTCTCAATTTTACATTTGTCCAACTCTCGAGAGTTTTTGCTGAAATTACTTCTTTTATTGGCTCAGTTTTCTTAACAACAACTTCTTTTTTAGGGATTTTCTCTAATTTTACAACTATTTCTTTCCTTAATACTTCTTTTTCAATTTCTTTTTCTTTAATTATATCTTTCTTAGGTTCTATTTTCGCTATTTCAGGTTTTTCAACTTCTAATTTTGTTATGGCAGGTGGAGTCTTTCTTACGATGGCATTTCTCATTAAATCTGCCAAAACACGTTCGTTAATTTTATCTTTGTATTTACTTTCACCCTCTGAAGCTATAGTATACAAACTTTTAACGAAAATAGGGATATATTTCTCGATTAAACTAGCTCTTTTTTCGCTTTTATGTAATGTTGCTCTTCGATTGAGATAAATCCGTAATTTTCTTCCTATAGCTTCGAGACAAAATTTAATCTCTTTGATTAAGTTTTCATCATCAGCTAATGCGTTTTTAGATTGGGATTTAAACATTAAGTGAACAAAAGGTCCTGAAACATTTACAAGAAGCTTTATCGACCCTTTAGGAAGGTTATTATCGTAAGTCTCTAATTTATAATTCTTCCAATTGACGGATTGTACTGCCTTAGTTATCGCACAATCGGCGCTATCCCTTAATTTAGGAGTTCTATTTACAAATCTTAATAAAACATCCCTAGAACGCTTAGGTATTTCGATACGCGTAGAATGAGCTAAAACTGCTTCAACAACAAATGCTAAACCTTTTCCACTTGTTGGATCTCTAGTTTCAGCTGCTATAAAATCGTCATGCCTTGTAAAATTTTCAATGAAATATTCAAATATTTCTCCATAACTGTTTATAGATTCATCATCCGTATATGTGAGAATTGCACTTATAGATTGTTTAAATTGATCATCTTCCAAACTTTTTTCCCTAATATCCATATTTGCTAAAATCAGAGAATTTAAATCTATAAGGTCTTTTTCATTCACCCTAATTTGATCTAAAACTTCGTCCTCAACTTCAGGATCTTCTTGAATGACGGCTTTTCTCCTTTCTTCATATAAAACATCGATAGTTTTACTAAAACTTTCTACGGGCGTATCAAAATCGTCTAAATTTTCGGAAATTTTTAATCCTAATTCTTTTATTAATGTGCTTTCTAAGACAGATTCTCCTACTGGAATTGCTGTGTCCGTAGGAGGTGTCATATATTTTACTGATTTGAATGCTTTAAAGAGAGATTTAAATTGTTCGTTTGTTAATTCACTTGGCTTAGTTTTGGAGATCTGAACCTCGTTAATTATATCTTCGAAGTCGCTTCTATTTTTAATTTTTTTAGCTTCTACTAAACCATTTTTAATATTTTTGAAAAGATTATTAAATTCTTGTTTAATTTTATCTTTATTATTTCTAATTTCTTCAATATCTTTTAACAATTTTCTAAGTTCTTTTTTAATATCATTTTCTTGTTTTTTTGTTTCAGCTTTATCAAGTCGGATATTAAGTCTCTTTATTTGCTTTCTAATATTTTCTGTATTATTATTTAAATGGTTGTAGTTAGTGATCAATTCCCAGTAATTATTTTTTAACTCTTCAGAGTTTACTTTATAAATGATTAATTTATCTCTCTCTTTTGCAGACTTTCCAAAAATCCTTTTCTCAAATCGCAGGTAAAAAATAGGCTCACTTTTTTTTTCTATAATAGTCAGAAAACCATTTTCAAAAATAAGAAGATTTAATTTGTCTTGCAAGTCTCTTTCCGCAAGGCTTAAAATCTCATTTGCAGTTCTCGAGCTAATTCTCACAAAATTTTCTTTTAAAAACGAAGAAAGGGTGTGATTTTCAGCTTTAGTTAACAAATCTTGAAGATCACCAATATTTGTAGAGGAGGGGTGAGGTTTGGCGTATTTCGGTTCTATTGGAAAATTCGATACTTTTCTTGGATAAATATGCTCCTCGTTGTATGGATCTATATAAATTAGTGTTATATGTGGATTCATTAAGGCGGTTTCCTTCACATATACATCTGTATAACCGCGAGTATATTTGGTGTTAAGATAATCTAATTTAATATAAGTTCCGTGAAGAAAGGAAGAGTCAACATCTGTAGGATGAATTACATATCTTTTCTCGTTTTTGGATGTTGTAAAAAATTCTGAAACAGTAGCATAAACATTTTCTACCGATTTTGAGACGGCAACTATCGGTCTACCAGTAGTATTTTGAGAATCGCTAAACGCACTTGGAGCTCCAAATCCTTGACTTCCTCTTGTTTGTTTTAGCTCCATGCTTTTTGAAGATGCTAAATACTTTCCAAATTTTCTCAGATCTACTTTTAACATTCCAGTGCCATTATCAAAAATTTCAAACGTATAATTCATAACATTTTTCTGGCTTAATTCAGATGTTAAAAACGAAGGCGCCTCGGCTTCCCTTAATCGAATAATAACGATAGGTTCCTTGTCAATTATTGGCTCTACAGGTTGGATAAGTTCTTCCATATATTCGATTATTTTTTTTACTTCCTCTTCAACTTCAATTTTAGATTTATCATTTATTTTTTCAAATTTGCTCACGCTATCTTCCGTTTTACGAATCTCTAACTGATCTGATTCGATAGGTTCTATACCAACTTCTTGTTTTAATGTATATCTTGCCTCATCGCTTAAAGGTTGGGATTTGCCCTTTTCCATCTGAAGTATAGAAAGATTTTCTAATCTTAATTCATGATCGAGAGTGAATTTTACTTTTGAATCGTCTTTTTTAAGTTCATTCCACTGAAAGGATTCAATTGCGTCAAGGGCGTTATCCAAGAATTCCGCAAGATATTGAGAGTGCTTCCAATAACCGAACTCAAATCCAACCAACTGCGTTCGTTTACGCATGAACCCAGCGATAGTACCTTCCTTAATTTTTCCTTCTTCTCTGGCTTTCAGTTTTAAGACACTCCCCTTTTTTGATTTTCTTTTTTACTATTACTTTATAAAAATTACATTAAAATATACATATATTTGTATGTAAATAGTGTAAATCGAAAAACTATATTTAGCAAAAAAGAGATCACATCAAAATTACTTCTTTTTGCTTCAAATCTTAGAGAAATTGAATTACTATTTAAATTTTTACTTTATATGGAAAAATTTAAAAAGAGGTTGTTAAAAAAGGAATTTTGAATATTTTAACATTTAAAGATCTCTTATCCGGTAGTTTTCTAGAGAAATATCCAGTATTTTAGATGCGACATACCTTTTAGAATGTTTTACATGAGTTATATGCTTTTCTTTATCTATAATATAAACCTCGTTATCTCGGGATTCAAACCCCCGCGATTTTGCCTCGGGTCCTTCTTTACCAACATCGTTGGCAGCAATCAAATCTACATTCGATTTTTTAATACGGAAAATTTCCGTATTATTTAACGAAATTTAATTGGAGAGATATTTATTTACTAATAGAATACATGAAATTCGTTGGAGAGATAAAAGAAAGGCAAACGGAGCTAACGCAGGAGCAGGTTGACGAGATATTAAAACTTATTATGCCTAAAATAGAAGATTGCTTAATAAAAACCGATTGGTTAAGCGATATAAATTTGGATTTAATTACAAAGGAAGAGTTTAAGGAAAGTTATAATTATTTAAGGACTCGTTTAAAAGTGGACAATGTGTTCCGCGAAAGTTTTTTAATTGAAGTACGCTGGTTAATATATACGGTTTTTTCAACAATTTCAAACTATTATAATAAAAAAGACTTCATGAGTATTTGGGAAAATGAGGTGATTTTTGCAATAGTTTCAGGACATTACGAAAACACGAATGAATTTGCCGATTTAGACTCAATTACTAATTATAGTCAATTATTATTAGAATTCATAAGGATAATAAAGGAAGATTTAAATCAAATAGATGTAGATATGAATGTTTTCAAGAAAATTCAACAAGAAAGTGAAATTAACCATAAAATTTCAAAATTAATGGAACTAATCTTAAATTGTCAAGAAAAAAAAGTTAATAGTATACCTAATGAAAAAGCAGAGAAAATCAGTAAAAGATCTTGGACAAATTGGAGTTATAAAATGATTTTAGAAGAATTTAAGAGGATATGTTACGAAATTGGAGTAGCAGATGATACGCACCAACAAAAAAGCAATTAATTGACAGCGAATATAAATATATTTTTAGCGGAATTAATGCAGTGAATAAAAAATTAAAACAAAAAACAAATTATACTAAATTAGTAAAGGTTTCTGGATTAAAACTTCAACATGATAAGACTAAATATGCAAATATAAAAACATTAAAAGATGCTTCTGCTAAAATATTAGAAATCAAAAAAGCTTTAGGCATAACAGAAAATAGAGCTCCAACTCGAAGTGAACTTGAGGATAATGGTTATAGTGGTTTCTTAAATGTTTTTAGGAATACCCATTTTACATACAATGATGCTGTTAGAAAGGCAGGATTATCCCTAAATTACGATCCTAAAAAGTGGGCATGGTTAGATAAAGGGGATACGCTCCAAGTTGCTGGAAATTATTTCAAAGAGATTTATAATAACGAACTAAAAAATATTCTAAATTTAAAAGATAAGAAAGCACCAAGAATAGACGATTTAATAAAATTTGGACCAAAAGGATTCTATTTTGCCGTTATCGATAGAGGAATTAAGTATAATGAGTTAGTAAAAGCGGCAGGCCTAATCCCAAATACCGAACCATTTAAATGGGGTAAAAATTTTAATGTTGAAAAAGCTAAAGAATACCTCCTCGATTTAATAGATTCTGGAGCCCTTGATGGTTTAGAATTATCTGATGGTGAAGCTCCAACTGTAATAAAACTCAGAGACGACGGACATAACGATTTTGTACAGAAGTTTTTAAAAATGGGGATAAAGTACAATGACATATTAAGATTAGCAAATTTAAAAATTAATCACCAACCATACAAGTATATTAATTATACTATTCAAGATTTTGTTGAGTTTTTTAAAAAAATAATGAATTCCAACGAGATAAAATCTTTAAATTTGGATTTAAATGAAGCTCCTACAATAGAACAACTTAGTGAATTAGGATTTGGTTTTTTTCCTATTGCTATTAATAAAAGAAGTATAAGTTATAATGAGATAATTAGTATAGCAGGTTATGCGATAAATCATCATTATAGGAAATATATAAATTACACAGATAAAGATTTTATTGAAGAGATAAAAAACATTTTGTTAAATCCTTTAATAAGAGAAAAATTAAACCTTGTTGAAAAAGAAGCCCCTACCGTAAAACAACTTATTTATTTAGGATATAGAGATATAATTCACCAAGTAATTGATCGAAAAATTAGTTATAATTATATTGTTAAAAGTTCTGGCTTAGTACCAAATACGTTTCAGACAAGGCAAGAAATTGGAAGGATGTTTCATTGGATTATAGAGTATTTTTTCATAGATTTCATATCCTCCCTTGGATTTATTTCATTTTTCGAAATAAGACCAAATATTATGAATAACAGAAGCCAATGCGATATTTCTGTTGTAAGGGATTTTAATTCGTTGTTTCCGAAGTTTTTTGAAGAAAAAATTGCCAAATACATATATATGGTAAATATAGATTTGACTATGACTTCAGATGATGCTTTCATTCGAGAGAAATGTTTTAGGGGGTATCAAGGTAAAAATAAATCACTTATAATAGTACCACTATACGCATCTAATTCTGTGATAAAATCTCTTAGAAATAAAGCTCTTAAAGATATACCTCATGTAAAAAATGTTAAGATTTTAAGCTCTAAAGAGTTTTTAGATTTATTCGCATTCCCCAAAAATTATAGAAAGTTATTCGACGAATTTTTAGATTTAGCAAGGAAATCGATGTATGACGAAGAAGATTACAAGGAGTTTGAACTCAAATCCTTAAAATATCAAAAAATGTTAATTGAGAAATTTTCAAATCGTCGACAAAAGGGTTTAGAAAAACATCTAAGAACAATTGGTAAAATTTCACTTTTAAAAGATCAATAATCTATCTACTCAATATCTCTAATTCGATAGTTTTCAAGAGCAACATCTAATATTTTAGATGCTATGTATCTCTTAGAATGCTTTACGTGAGTGACATGCTTTTCTTTGTCTATAATATAAACTTCGTTATCTCTACTCTCAAAGCCTAATGGGCCTCCTACATCGTTAGCAACAATCATATCTGCATTTGATTTCTTTAAACGAGCATAGGCACGGTCTATCAATTCGCTTCTTGAAACATTTGTTTCGGCTTTGAAAGCAACTATAAACACTTTATGATTTTTTTTTCTAGCTTCGTTGATTATTTTTGGCGTCAATCTCATGTGTATTTGTAATTCCTTTACATTATCAGAGGAGATTTTTCCTTCAATACATTCAGTTGGCGAGTAATCGCTTATAGCAGCTGCGCAAATAAAAAAATCGTAATCGTTGTAGCCTAATTCATATTTAACTGTTTTTACAAAATCTTCGGTAGAAACGGCATCTATTGTATTTATATAATCAGGAACTTTAACCGTACTTTTTCCATTTATTAATAACACTTCAGCACCTCTTGCTCTTGCTTCTTTGGCGATTTCTATACCCATTCTTCCACTTGATTTATTACTAACGAACCTAATTTGGTCCAAGAATTCTCGTGACGGTCCGGCTGTGCACAAGACTCTCATTCCTTCAAGGTCTTTTTTCGATACTAGTAAATCGATTACTCGATCAATTATATCGTCTATTTTTGCGATTTTTGCTTTTCCTTCCGAAATTCTAGGACCTAATACCTCAACACCATATTTTTTAAGTTTCTTAACATTTTCATGAAAAATTTCATGCTTCATCATGCTTTCGTGGGCTGCTGGTACTACTACAATTGGTATAGATGAACCAAAAGCAGTAGAAACTACAGTTGTCACAGGTGTATCGTCAATTCCAGCTGCTATTTTTGAGATTGTATTTGCGGTTGATGGGCACACTAAAACCAAATCCGCTCTCCCAACTGCTCGAGGACGTTCTCCCGCCAAATATACATGTTCTACGGCTCCTGTTAGATTAGTAATAACTGGATTCCCTGTCGCCCAGTGGATTAATGTTGGTGATACTAATTCAGTTGCAGCTTTACTCATTACTGCAATAACTTCGGCCCCTAGGCGCATCAATTCGCGAGCAATAATTGGCGCAGTAATAATAGCGACTGAACCTGTTAAGCACATACATACGGTTTTTCCTCTTAAAATTGTTCCTTTACTCTCAAAGATATCTTTGCTGGGGTGTTTATCTGACATTTTTTTTCGATTTTTTTAAAGAGATCTTTTAATTTTATACTATGTAAGAGTTAATTCAAACGCTTTAAAAACTTTTTTTATAAAGTCTTTAAATTTTTTTAAAGGATTTAAAGTTTTTAAAGTTATTAAAGCTTTATTGACGGAATTATCTAAAAAATTAAAAAATAGGGATATGACTTAATTTAAGAGAATATTCTGATGATTATAAACTTCTTAATTTAATCTCATAAAAACTTTTAATAATTTACAATTCCTAATTTTATTATCTTTAAATTTAGAGGTCGTTTGGCTTGTTAATTGGTATAATATTTAATAGGATTACATGGGAAATCAAACAATTAATAACTGAATTTGAAAAGAGGCATATTAATTATAAATTAATAAATAATCAGAAAGTCTACTTCAAGTTGTCGAATGAAAAGGATTTAAAAGATAAATACGACATTTTTTTGGAAAGATCTTTAAGTTACTTACGCGGTTTACATTCATGTGCAGTGTTAGAAACGAAAGGATATAAAGTAATTAATAACTTCGAATGCTTAAATTTAAGCAGGAATAAACTACTAACGACTTTAAAATTATTAGAACATAATATCCCAACACCAGATGTATGTTTAGCATTTAAGGATGATTCTTCAATCGAAGCAATAGAAAATGAGATTAAATATCCTGCGATAATTAAGCCTATAATAGGTTCATGGGGTAGATTAATAGCCAAATTGGATAATTATAATAGTGCTATATCGAATTTGGAATGTCGAGAGGCGATGGGCAATATTTTACAAAAAATATATTACATTCAAAAATATATTCCTAAAGAAATTGCAGAAGAACCTACAGATATAAGAGTATTTGTAATAGGAAATAAATGTGTTGCAGCTATGGGTCGTTTTCATCCTGACAATGATTTTAGAAGTAACATTGCGATTGGAGGTACGGCTAAGCCAATAGAGATTTCTCCAGACTTGGAAAAGTTGAGCCTTGCTGCTTCAAAAGCAGTGAGTGGCGAAATTATTGGCGTTGATTTAATGGACGCTGATGGAAAATTGAATGTGATTGAAGTAAATGGGACCCCCCAGTTTAAAGGAGTGTCTACTGCTACAAAGATAAATGTCGCCGCAGAAATCGTCGATTATTTAATGAATAAATACAAATGAAAAATAATAGGTTGGATCTGATAATATGATTGTTGTTTTAAAAATTGGCGGAGCGTTAATAGCTAAGAATTTCGAAAATGTAATCATAGATATCTCAAACATTTATTTGAATTATGATGATAAATATAAATTAGTAGTTGTTCATGGAGGAGGTCCGCAAATAAACGAGACACTTAAAGCTATGAATAAAGAACCAAAATATTTTAACACGCCGTCAGGTTTCACGACGAGATATACTGATCAAGAAGCAATCGAAGCTGCGATTATGACCTTAGGAGGAAAAAATAATAAACGATTAGTTGAAGCTTTACAAAAGCGAGGAGTAAACGCTTTTGGATTTACAGGAGTTGATGGCTCTGTAATTGAGGCAGATAGAAAAGAAAAGATATTAGTTCTGATAAATGGCAAAAGAATCATGAGAAGAGGAGAATATTCTGGAAAGATTACTAAAGTTTCCACTCCAATAATAGACTTTTTTTTGGAAAATAAGTATTTACCGGTTATTGGATCGTTAGCTATAAGCAATGAGGGTGATATTGTCAATGTAGATGGTGATCGAGCTGCTAGTAATGTTGCAAGTGCTCTTAACGCAGAGATTTTAATTAGTTTAACCGATGTTGATGGAATCTATAAAGATTTAAATGATAAAAATTCAATAATTAAATCAATTAAAAATTATCAATTAGAAGATCTTTTAAACACATTAGAGGGAGGGATGAAAAAAAAAGCCTTTGCTGCTTTAGAAGCTTT
Source organism: Promethearchaeota archaeon (assembly GCA_030605085.1). The sequence goes on from JAUWBH010000005.1 coordinate 14,395, forward strand.
AAAAATAGGTGTTAAAAAAGTAATAGTTTGTTCGGGTTTAACTGAAACTCCGTTATCAAATGCTTTAGAAAAAAACGCAGGTACAGTGATTACAAATGAATGAAGAAGCAGTAGACTTTTTAAAGAAATGCATTGAATTGTATAGCCCTTCTGGACAAGAAAAAGAATTCTCTAAATTTTTAGCTGATTATTTGAAAGATCACAATTTTAAAGTTCGATTTGATAAAATTGGAAATTTGATCGGTGAAAAAGGATCTGGTAAACCAGTATTATTATTAATCTCACATATGGATACTATTCCTGGAGAATTGCCTATCATTATCAAAGATGGAAAATTACACGGGAGAGGGGCTGTCGATTGTAAATCTTCTTTGGCAGCTATGATATATTCTATTTGTAAATACGATTTTGATCAAACTAATGGTAATAAAGTTGTTTTTGCTGGTATAGTGCGTGAAGAGGATAGTTTGATTGGAATAGAGGAATTTATTAAATCAGATATTCAACCAGATTTCGCTATATTTGGTGAGCCAACTAAGGCAAATCAAATTTGTATTGGGTATAAAGGGAGATTGTGTATAGGATATAGAGCATTATCGCAGACTGGTCATGCTGCCAGCGCTTGGCAGTATGTGAACGCGATTGATGTATGTTTAGAGATATGGAAAATGATAAAAGGAGTTTGTTGGCAATTAACGGAGGCGTATTGCCCTAAAAATCAAACAACCAAATATTATTATCAAGTAATACCAACTCTCACGGTCATTTCAGGTGGAGAGCTTACTAACTGTGTTCCTTCGGAATGTATAATCCATGTAGATATTAGGTTTCCGTCAATCATTAAATCAGAGATTTTATTAAAAGAAATTAGAAAGAGTGTTTTGAGTTTTAAGGAGGTCTACCAAAACCAGTGTAAGATCGATTTCCAAGTCCAAGAAAGTATTTCAAGCTTAATAGAGGGTTTCGAGGTAAAAGGCGACGAAATAATAATTGGAGCATTACGATGGGCGATTTTTAACACTCTTAAAGAAAAATCAAAAATAATTAAGAAAACTGGTACGACTTTTATTAACGCGATAGGGCTTCATTATAAAATCCCTTCAATAACATATGGTCCAGGAGATCCAAAATTAGAACACACGAAAAATGAATATATAGATTTAGATGAATTTTCAAAATGTATAGATATATACCTGAAATTTTATAATAAATTCTTTGAAATTTATCGTAAAAAATTTGTTAAATAAATAATAAACAAATTAACAATCTATTAAATCGGCGATCTGCACACTCATATCAGTATTTAAATGTATTTTAAATAACACTTATTTTGATTTAATAATATTCGTATTGAGCTTTAATTTTGAAGCAAATTCGCTAAATTTTTTGAATTTATCTGGTTTTAATTTTAAGTTAAGGCCTAAATTTAAAATTTTTAAAATTTTTTGCCCATAATAAGTTTTACTTATTTCTGACACATCATACAATACATCTTTTTCATCACGATCTCTATAAATTTTAAAAGACTCAAACTCTTCTTTTCTTATCTTTAGAATTTCGTTTGAATACTTAAGGAACTGTGTATGTCGCAATTTTTTCAAATTAAATACGATAGTGTTTCCAATATCTCGATTTTCTAAAATTTCTTTTACGATTGAATGTACTTTACTTAAAAGCGTTAATTTAAAATCTTTTAAATTGACATCTTGATTTAATAAAGTCTCTATAATTTCAGAATATGATAAATCCAATCCGGCAAGTTCGTTAGTTAAATTTAATAAGATTAGTATCTGATTTGCTCTTTTTTCGGGATCTGATTTTAATTCTTCAAAAATATGTGTTTTTTCTTTATTGATAAAATCGAAAAGAAATTCTCTGAGATCTTTAATAAATTGTTTATATCTTGGTACATATAATTTATTTGGATTATTTTTTGCGAGTTCGTAAGCTTTAAAAGGACTCATTTCTTTTTCTACTACCGCTTTTACAAGAGATAATGGATAAAATCCTTCTATAAAGGTCATTCCTTTTGAAATGCTGTTTATGGCATCTTTAAATGAGCATTTTGTTATTACATTAACCGTTTTGATTAAATTTCCTTCTATTTTAACTGGATTTTTATTACAATAACATAAATTGAAGGGTTTTAAATCGTGAAATAAAAGATTATTATAATCTGGAATAATAATTTGAGATCCGTAGGCATTTACTATACTTCCTTGTCTTGGTTTATTTGCTAGATCCCATTCTATTATGATTACATCGTCAATATTAGAATATTGTTGGTCTATATCGTACTTATAATTTATATTTTCGCTGAATAACGAAAACCCATCAATAGAATTAATTTCAAAATTTTCCTCATTTTCTCCCCAAAATTGCTTCTTATAATAAAAAATATCAGGATGGTTTGTTAAATCGTCTAAAAATAATTCTTTGATGATATAATAATTTATCCCAATATCAGTTGATTTTATCACATTGTTCTCTGCACCATAAAACCCAATATGCGAAATAATGTAAAAATAAACGGGATTTTTTAAATTATTATCGTCGTGTTTAATGAGATACATATTTCTTTTTTTTCTAAATTCTCCCTTGGTTTTATAAATGCTGTATTTCTCCATAAGGAGCTTTAAAAAAGAGAATTTTTTCATATATACTTTTTTTTCTAATTCCTTTATTTCGTTTTTATATTTCTTATATTCATCGTAAAATTCTTCTTTAGGAATTCCGATTACTCTAAATTGCTTTTTCATCAATTTTAATTTATCAATTATAGCGAGATTTTCGATTTCATCAAAAAAGTAATTTAAGATTTCTTTTTTTGAAGATTCTAAATACTCTAACTTAATTAAATCTTGAAATAATGGATTTATACCAGTTAACTTTTCAAAATATTTTTTAACAAAAAAAATTGAAAAATACTTTTCCTTGAGATTATCACTATATACTAATCTTTTAAATTTATCAAATTTAATGCGTGGAAATTCGATATACTCAAAAATAATATTTAAAGATTCAATAACATTAAGAATACTAAAAAAGGAATAATCAGGAATAGAATTTAAGAAATTTTTACACCCCTTTTCAATAAAACTAGAAAATTGTGAAAAATAGTCAGCCAAATCATTTTCACAACCTGTCTTTAGAAATTCGAAAAATTCGAGATAAAAGTTAAACTCTATAGCCCTCTTCAAATAATTTTCAATGATTTTTTCGCATTCAGATTGATTAATTATAGCTTTATTTAGGTAATTTAACCCTTCAATACAATTATTTGATGTAAAGCACGCATTTGATAATAATAAATAATTTTTGCTTTTTTTTTTGGAACCGAAATCTTCTGAGGTTAGTTTATAGCGGTCAAAATTATTTAAAATATCTATTGCCAGATGCTTTTTAATTAAAAGCAATGTTTTAATAAAATGGACGCAAATTTTCTTTTCTTTTTCCGAATGAATCAGAAACGATGGACAATCGTGAAAGATTTCGAATTTTTTTTTATTAATTATAAGATGGAACTCACGATCGTTGTCTAAAATAATGGCATTAATTTTTAAAGGATGTTCTCTAAAAAAAATAACATTTATTTTATTATTTGGAAAATTTTTTGATTTTTGATATAACTTATCGCCAAATTCTTCAATTATTAACTCTGATAGAGATATATTAGCCATTATATTTCTTAAAATCTTGAATTAAATATTTATTGCTATTTAAAAGAATAAAACTGTCTTTAATCTATTTATATTAAATAAATGATGATATAAAATCTTGAAGCTAATTATATAAAAGGTATTTTTGAATTTTTTAAATTTTTTTTTTTGTAGAATTAAAGTTAGTAAAAAAATAAGTTATGTTTAAAAAATTTTTTAAAAAATAATAGGAGAGATTAAAGATAGAGTAGAGGAAAAAAGATGATAGAAAAAATGTTTATATTGATGCTTATACTGGCATTCTTATTAATATTTAATATTGGTAATGAAATTACGGATAGAATAGAACCTGCTGGTTATATTTATATAATTCGAAACATAATAAATGGTAAAGTTTATATTGGTCAGACAATACAAGATCCGAAACGAAGATGGATTCAGCATAAATCTGCGGCAAGATCGGGAGAAATATCCCCTTTATATAACTCAATGCGATTTCATGGTATAGATAAGTTCATATTTGAAATCATCGATGAAATACCTTTTTCAATACTAAATGAGAAAGAAATGGAGTACATTCGAGAGTATAGGTCAAATATTCAGGAGTATGGAAACCAATACGGTTACAACCAAAATGCAGGTGGAATAGGGATGACACCAAAATATATAAAACAAACCTTGCTTAAAGAGTTGATAATACTAGGATATTCAAGAGATCAAATATGTCAGGAACTTGGTGTTGCTAGATCAGCTTTAGATACAAGAATACACCAGTTTTGGGGGGGAACATTAAGGGACATGAGAAAACAACTAATGAAACCATTTGTAAAATCTTTAATTATAGAGGGTTATAATCTCACAAAAATAGCTGAAAGACTCAATAAAAGCCGAGATTTTGTATACGGTCTTTTAGATAAATTCTTGGGAGTTAAGACCTTATTTGAAGCTAGACAAAAATTAAGAAGACCAATAATAAAAGATTTACTACAAAAGGGTTTTCTCTTAAACGAAATAGCTAATAAATTAAATGTTAGCAGAGCTACAGCAGCAACATATATACATGATTATTGGCGAATGACTTACACTAAGGCAAAAGATTATTTTATGAAGCCCTTCATAAAGTCTTTGATAGAAAAGGGTTTAAAAGAGCAGGAAATAACGCAAGAGCTTCGATATGTAGATTACATTAATGTAAATAGAAAAATTCACGAATATTGGAATATGAATTATCGTCAAGCTAGGGATTTATTTTTCATAAAACCATTGTTGGAGACAATGATGCAGGACGAGTACACCAGAGATGAAGCGGCATTTGAATTAGCAGTAAGACCCGAAACTGTAGACGGATATTCACGGAGATTTTGGGGTCTTCCTTATGAAGAAGCAAAGAGAAGATTTTTTTAACTTTTAAAATCTTGATTTAATTATATCAGAGATTAGGTTTGGAAAATCTTCCCAATTTTTTATTGTTAGTAATTGTCCTCCTGCGATTTTTGCAATCTTCTGAGCGTCTTTTATGTTAAAGTTTTGTTCTGGAACAACTAAAATAAAATCCACACCCATAGACCGTAAAATTCTTAATTCTTCGACTGCTTGCTTAAGATCGTAAATTTCAGCATCGGTAAACAAGACATTTAATTTTTCTCGTGAGCTTGACTTTTCTTTAAATTGTCTTCTAGCCCATTCCAATGCTTTTTTAACCATAGTGCCGCCCATCCCTGAAACAGTTAATAATTCATCTGCTAATTGTTCTAGATCTATTTTCTGATTTATTTCCTTTAAAACATGAGTGTCCGATTCGAAAAAAGTGATTGCCAGCTCGTCTTTCCGATGAAAAGCGTAAACCAGCATAGTCACGCAAATGGCCATATACGCTAACTTCTCACCTGACATACTTCCTGAAACATCCAGTTCAAAACAAACACTTCTTAATCCTTTTGCGGTCTCGTAAACGAAAAAATCGTCGTAATTTATGTGTTCCAGTTTTTTACCTTTTTCTAAAATATTATTTATAGTTTCTTCTAAATCAACATTTTCAAAATCGTCACCTATATTAAAAGGTCTTACAACATTTATTGGAATTTGTCCTGTTGTAGAGCTCCCTAAGCGAGCTCTAGAATAATGTATTCCAAGTTCAATAAGCATTTTTTTAGCTAACTCTTTAACTTTTTCCTTGGCTATTGCTGGCAAATTTTTACGATGGATAAACCACTGCTTAAGTAAATTTTCCCCACTCCCTGCACTAAGGCACTGAATTAACATATCTTGTCCTTGTTCCCCTCCAACTTGCTGAGCAGATTTTAAAGCCGTCTCTAAATTGAAGTGTCCAAGCGCGCCTAACGCATCTCTATTCTCAGAAGCTAAAGCACTTGAGATTAGCTCTTTTATTCGATCGTTGTTAAGTTGATCTTTTATCTGGTTCATTAAATTGCTTATCCTTTCAAAATTACTAATATTCTTGTCGATCAACTTTTTTAAGAGCTGATAGTTAGGTTCAATTAATTCAAAAATTTCGTCTTCGGGCATTCCAATTTTCCTTCCAGCTTTTTCAATATCCTCTGATTTTGGTTGTAACCCAATGTTCCTAAGAAATTCTACGGCATTTTTCAATTGAGAAGGTTTTTCACAAGACTCTAAAGTCTTTTGAATTAAGTCGGGAAGTTGCTGCTCCATTTTTTGCCTACAATGCATATTGGCACAGGAATTAAGAAGTTGTTGAAGTTGGTGAGAAAGAGACTTAAATCCCTCAGTTTTATTTTTTTGATTTAAAGCATCATTGATAGCGTTCTGAAGTGCTTTATTAAGAAGGTCATTCCACGATTTGTTCGCTAAAGCGCTTTTAGTTAAAGCTTCAAGTGAAAGATTCATTTGAGACCCTTGAGTTTGTTGATTAAACTTGTCAAGCAATTGTGCTCTTAGATTAGTACCGAAATATTGATCTAAAGAATTTGCGAGGTTAAAATTATGTTCAAACGAGGCTTGCTGTAAAGAGTTATTTAAGATTTTATCTAAATCAAATTTAGGTGTTTCCCCTAAATTTTTAGCGGCTTGAAATAACTGGTCGAGATTTTGAAGTTGGTTTGCTAATTCATTTTTTAAATTCTGCATTTGATCTTTTGAAATAGCATTTGTCTCGTTTAAAAACTTCATTGATCGAATTAAATCCTCAATATTTCCTGATTTAATTAGGTCGTTCAAATCTTGGGAAATGTTTTGCTTGTCAAGTGCTTTACTCGTAATTTTTTCCCATGGGCGTTTAGATAATTCCTGGATTAAATTATTTAAATCTAAAGCGTTACTCGCTTTCAAATCCTTAGGATCCAATGAATTAATTTTTTGCATCATCCTATTTTTAGCTTCGTTAATTAAATCTTCTAAAGAAGAGATTTTTTCTTTATATAAATCTGCATCATCCGGAAAAAAGTTTAACGCTGATTTAAACGGCTCTTCTTCTCTTTTTTGAGCCAATTCGTTAATGAACTGTTCCACTTTTTGGAGAAAGTCGGTATCTATCGATTCAGACATTTCAATTTCGTCAATTAAATCCTGGAAATCGTCTAAATCAGATTTCTCATTTGGAGTTAGGAAATCGTCATCTAAACTTTTATCATCACCAAAAAAGGAATTCATCATATCTTTTTTATAATTTGGAAATAGGATTTCAAAAGCAATTTTTTTTGCTATTTCTTGATTGCTCGGATAAGAAGTAACTGTTCCGATATCTATAAAATCGTTCGGAGTTATCGAACCTTTTCGATAATATCTCGCTACTATTAATTTTGGAATTGATAGTACTTGACGCGAAGAGGGAATTTGAACGATATCTGGATGCTTTCTCATCCTTCTTATAAATTCTACACTAAACTGGCACGGGTTTTCTGGAAAAACGCCCATAGAATTAAAAACACCTCTCTTTCATGCTCCTAAAGTTTTATTTATAATATTATCAATGATATTTTCAACTTTTACTCCAGGTTTTGGCTTAATACTCCCGAGTAACACATGCTTGGTAATCTCAGATAAGTAAATATATATAGACTCTTTCTCTTTTATTTCGCCCTTTCTTTCTAAAAATCTCCTTCTCCCTATTAGTTTTGCTATAGCGATACCCGCTCTTATAGAAGCTGGTACTTCTATATCAATTTTATTTTTCCTTGTTTCGTTGATAATTGAATAAATCAATTCTAACTCTGATTCCTCTATTAAAAAATGTTCGGGAAGATTAATTCTGATTATGTCCAACTCTGTGGACTTATCAGGATAAGTTAATTTGATCCATATTTTAATTCTATCCTTTAAAGCTTCAGATAACCTATGAGTTCCAGAAAGTTCTTCTGGATTCATGGCGCTAATAAAGAAAAAATTCTCATCTGCTTTAATTCGTCCTAAATGAGGGATGCTTATGGACATTTCTTCTAAAGGCTCTAATAATGTGTTCTGACTATATTCAGTCGCGCGATTTATTTCGTTTGCTAAGAAGGTACCTCCTTCTATCATAGCACTAAGCAACGGACCGGGATTAAATGCTTCTAAAACGAACCCTCTCTTCAAAGTAATAGCGGGATCGAAACTTTCGGTTTCTACGCGTTATGCGTCTAAACTTCCGATAAAGTGTGAGGGCTTAATGCTCTCATCCATAGTTAGCCAATGAAAACTCTGATTTCTCTTCTCCTTTGCCCGTAAGCTTGCAAAGTATCTGCATAAAATAGTTTTTCCAACACCAGGAGGGCCAACCAGAGCAGGAAAAAGCCCCGTTGCCTCTGCATCCCTTAGTAATTCTAAGGCTTTACCATATTGACCCGATAATACTATATCAATTTCTTCTTGTACTATGTTCTTGATAAGATGTTGTTGGAATAACTCCTCAAATTTTTCTTTATTTATCATTTTAAATATCTTATAAATAACGATTATTGATATGTTTCTCTTTGTAAATAATAAATAATCAATAACTTAAAACTTTAGACTTAATAAAATAAATTATAAAATTTTGATTTTCTTCATTCAAATAAGTTCTTAAAAAAATTTTGAAAATAGTTGATTATTTTAAATATGGCCTCGCTTCTGAAAATCTAACATTCCAAAATTCATTGGATAATTTATAGACTGTAGAAAGGTCAATATTAAGTTCCTTACTTATATTCTTTGCGGTTAAGCCTTCTTTAAACATACTTTAAACATAATAAATTAAAAAAGATAGTTTTATAAGTTAAAAATATTGTCTAACCATTTTAAAGTAAATATTGTGGTAAATCTTGAACACCTATTTATTTAATAATTAAAAACTATTGACGATTAAAACTTCTTTTATTTCTCCTCTCTTACTTGGATTACTGTTAATTGCTCTTTTCGCTTTGACTTCTTTTATAGCATAATCTTCATATAAATTAAGAATGAATTCATTATTAGAATTACTTAACATGACTTTACAGCCACGCTCAGTTAATTTATCGACTAATCCTTTAAGTTTAATTTGATCTACTTTAGTGAAATCTTCCTTAGTGTAACTCGTGAAACTAGCTGTTTTTGAAAGGGGGAAATATGGGGGATCGAGATATATGAAGGTTTTTTCGTTGGCAAAATCCAAACATCTTTCAAAAGAATCATGGATAATTTTTACATTTTGTAAAACCATATTAACAGCTCTTAAATTCTTTTCATCACAAAAATTAGGGTTTTTATACTTCCCGAAGGGCACATTAAATTGCCCCTTGCTATTAACCCGATAAAGTCCATTATAACAGCATCGATTTAAGTATATAGTTCTCGAAGCTTTCTCAATATCAGACCATTTTTTGAATTCTTCGAGATTTCTATCAATATTTCGAATTTTATAATAATATTCTTTCTCGTTTATGTGTTTTTTAAGTGAGATAATTAACTCTGAAACATTTTCTTTTATAACTCTATAAACATTAATCAATTCTTGATTTACATCAATTAAAATAGCGTTTTTGGGTAATAAATAAAAAAAGATTGCGCCTCCACCGACAAAAGGTTCAATATAATTATTAAATTCTTTTGGAAAATATTTATCCATTTGAGGAATTAATTGTCTCTTACCACCTGCCCATTTTAAAAGAGGCTTTGGATTATTAACAATTTTTTTTGCTTTTCTATTTTGAGTTCTTTTAATATCTATAGATTCGATTTTCTGACTTTTATTATTCAAAAAAGGAGTTAATGATTTTTGAGTCAAATTTTTATCTTGCATTGTTATTATTTTCTCTTTCATATATATACATGTGATTATTAATCAAATAAGTATATTGATACAATAGAATTCTATTTGCTCAAACCTTTTAAGAAATTTTAAAGCACCCTAAATACTTTTTATTTTGAGGATTTGCCTATTGTTCCATTCTTTATGATGGATAGATTTTTCTTCTCAAAAGAAGGCAACTACTGCCCCATATCGTTATTTCTTTTAATTATATTTTTCATGAATTTCACAACCTGTTGCAGATAAAATTTGGCTACAGCATATTTGATATTTGAATCGAAAACAAGAATTACAAAATATAGATCTTCCACATATTCAGAAAAGATAATTTCATTATTTTTTGAAGTGTAAAATAGAGTCAAAATCGAATTATTGCAAATTTTGACTCGAAATTCAACTTCATTCAAGAATTTTTTTATATCTTTTGTCTCCAATGATGTATAGATCATCCTTCCTTTATCTGTTAAAAGGATAATTCCTTTTATATCATCATTTAACGACATTTCTTTTAAAGACTCAATAATTTTTGCTTCTTTTTTTAAATCAAACTCACAGCTAAAAGTTTCTTCTATAATATTGTCTATTATTTGATTTAAACTATCTTCACTCACATACCCCGTATTAATATTTATGTTATTCCTATTTATGTAATCAATAAAATGAAAGTCAATTTTTGAGATAATGGTTTCTATTAAAGTTAGATTTTCGTTAGAATCGCATAATAAAACATAATATAGGTTATTTTTTTTAATTAATATAAATTTTATTCCGCCCTCTATTTCAATAACTTTTATGTTTTTTCCCATAATTTCTTTAGTAAACGAATTAAAAGCAGCGATAAATGCAGTGAATAATTGTTTTTCTTCTATACGGTAAGAGTTTTTAGAATTTGAAAAATTTTTACTATAGATACAGAGTCCAGAGTTTTTAAAAATAAATAGATTATAGATTGTCTCTTTATAAGTAGATCTTGTTATCTTCGAAAAAACCGAAGATAAAGTGGACTCATTCTTTACGGTCATATAAGTTTTTAGAAATAAAATTATAAAAACTACGAAGTTCCGTTAGAAAAAATAATAACTCCTCGATAATTTTATTATTTATTATTGTGATATTTTTATTTAAACGATTAAACTTAAAAAATTACTTTTATTTAATATATTGAAAATTTCGTTTTAGGTGAGGTAAAATACAATTAAAACAAGAATTTCGTTCAAAATATGAAGATCGCACATTAAAAATGAAAAAAAAAGTGGTAAGTCAACCGCACGAAATATGTATCGAGAGAGCCAGATTATTTACTGAATCTTACAAAAAAACTAAAGGAGAATCACCAATTATTAGGTTTGCAAAGGCAATGGAACATTTACTAACAAATATGACAATTAAAATTTGGGACGATGAGTATATTGTTGGTAATAGGTGTGCAAAATTTATTGGCACTCCTTTATATCCTGAAGTTAGAGTTGATACAATCGAATTAGATTTAGAGATATACGATACTCGTCCGGTTCAGAAATTTCTATTAACAGACGAGGAGCGACGCATTATTAGGGAAGACATAATTCCGTATTGGAGGGATGAAGAACAAACGGTTAAAGCCAAGTTTGATTCTTACCTCAATTCAGAATTAAAACAGCGCATTTTAGATTTACTCTATATTGTAGATACAGACATTACTAATGGAATTGGTCATTTTTTTCCAGGACACGAAAATGTCTTTAAGGGGGGATTTAATAGTTTAATTCAAAAAGCTGAAGTAAAAATGAAGGAATTTTCGGAAGATGTTGAAAAAATGACATTTTTACAATCAGTTATAATTGTATTAAAAGCTGCAAAGAAATTTATTCAACGATTCTCAAATTTGACCAAAGAAATGGCTGAAATGGAAACAAATCTTGAGCGCCAAAAAGAGCTCTTAGAAATTTCTGAGATCTGTAATAATATTTCGGGAAATCCACCAAATTCCTTTAAGGAAGCCATTCAGCTCTTATATTTTACCCATATTATAAGCGGTTTGGAGGATGGTGGTTTCGCAATAAGTATTGGGCGTTTAGACCAAGTCTTGTATCCATATTATTTGAAAGATTTAAATGAAGGAAAGGGTTCAAAAGAAGAAATTCAATTTCTAATTGAATGTTTTTACTTAAAGCTCTCTACCTTATGGAATTATGTTCTTAATAAAGGAATTGTAGCTGCAGAAGGTCCTCCTATCGCAGCAAATTTAACTATTGGAGGAATTGACCGTGATGGAAACGACGCAACAAATGAATTATCGTATCTACTTTTAGAAGCCTATACCCGTCTTAAAACTGTACAACCGACTTTTTCAGTTCGTATACATTCTAAGACTCCCGATGAATTAATTATTAAAACTGGTGAAGGGATTAAAGCAGGTGCCAGCATTGCTCTATATAACGACGATGTTATGATACCTGGTCTAAGCAAGCTTGGTTATTCTTTAGAGGATGCTCGTGAATATGCACCAATTGGTTGCGTTGAGCCAGTTCATCCCTGTAAAACGCTCGGATGCACTAATGCAACTCAGATTAATATCGTAAAGTGTTTAGAATTAACCTTAAATAATGGAGTTGACATGTTTTCTAAAAGAAAATATGGTATTGAAAATTCAAAAAAAATCAATTCTTACGAAGATCTTTGGAGTGAATTTGTAAAACAGTTTAAATTTTTTACTAAACCTATGGTTGAAACTATGAGCTTTCTCGATAAATCAATTGCAGAGCTTAATCCACAGCCTTTCTTATCTGCAACTACAGATAATTGTATTGAGCGCGGCTTAGATATCACAAATAGTGGTGCTATTTATGACTTTACAACAACACAAATGATTGGACTAGCTACGGTTGCTGATAGTCTTGCTGTTATAAAGAAAATTGTTTTTGAAGATAAACTCCTCTCTTTCGAAGATTTAGTTCAAATGCTTAAAAAAAATTATAGAGGCTCATACCAAGGAAAGAAAGATGCAGAATGGAGAGAACTCTTTCTTAATAAAGTACCTAAGTTTGGCAACGATGACGACTATGTAGATGTTATTGCATGTGATATAGCAAGAATGTTTTGTGATGAAATTACAAGGCACACAAACTATCGAGGAGGGAAGTATAATCCAGGGATTTATTCAACTTCATTCCATATAGCATTTGGAGCTTTTACAGCGGCATCAGCAGATGGAAGAAAATTAAGAGACGCCCTCTCGAATGGAGTGGGTCCTTCGCATGGAGCAGATAAAAATGGCCCCACAGCGATTCTAAATTCTGTTAAAAAACTTGAAAATGAATTACAGACGAATGGAAATTCACTTATTTTGTCGTTTCATCCGAATACATTTAAAATTGAATTGTTTCCTGCTCTAATTCGAACATATTTTATGCCTAGAGGAGGTTTTCATGTACAATTCAATGTTGTGGGTAAAGAAACTCTCTGTGACGCTCAAGAAAATCCATATAATTACCCTGGTTTAGTTGTAAGGATTGCAGGATATTCTGTTTTATTTAATGAATTGTCAAAAATAGCGCAAGACGATATTATCGCTAGAACAGAATATTAAATATTTAACAATATAAATTCTGTCAATAAACAACTATTCATTTTCCTTTTTTTCCAAATTTATGGAATTTTTAAGTTCATGTACAATTGCTTTTTTTTCTTGAATTGCTAAAATATTTGATTTATCTTCAATAAGTTCAAAGTCCTTTTTCTCAAATTCTAAATTGCAATCAAGACATTCGATTATGTCTTCGTAATCAATAATTCTTTCACTATTACAACGAGGGCAATTTAACTTCATAATAATAAAAGAGAAAATCTTTATTTTTATTTTAATTAATCAAAATGGAATTTAAATATCGTCTTTTTATTAATTAAAATATAGAGGTATTATGATATAAATTTAATGTAACAAACAAAAAAATTTTTAGTTAGTGTTCTTTTTAAAATATGTCAATTATATCTATTAAAAATGGGCCTGTAAATCAGTCGCAGATTGTTGGATTTAAAGAATAATCAACTTGCACCGCTTGGTTCGCAATCAAGAGGCCACGGGTTCAACTCCCGTCAGGTCCACTATTATTAAAACATTAACTTATACGAAATTGAACACATTATTACAAACTTATAAATTTATCATAACTTCTTATAATGAATTATCTAAACAAAAACATAATAAAAACTTAAAATGACACAAGAAAGCTTGTACCCGAAGCGGTTTAAGTTTAACGAAATTCAAAAAAAATGGATTAAATATTGGCGCGATGAAAAAATCTACGCGTTCGACATAAACCAGGGTGGTGAAATATTCTCCATTGATACTCCGCCTCCTTTTGTTAGTGGAACATTGCATTTAGGTCACATTTTAAATCATTCTTGGATAGATTTCGTTGCCCGATATCAACGAATGAAAGGTAATTATAACGTTTATTTTCCACAAGGATATGATTGCCACGGTTTGCCCGTTGAACTAGCTGTCGAGAAAAATTATGGAATATCAAAAAATGATCGGGAAGAATTCCTAGCAAAATGTATTGAATGGGTTGAGGACAATATCAAAAACATGACAAAACAATTTAATGAATTAGGATACTCTACAGATTGGGATTATACTTATCGTACTATGAACGATGACTACAAATACAAAATTCAAAAATCACTTTTATTTTATTATGAAAAAGGATTGTTATATCGAGAAAAATTTCCAACTCATTTCTGCGTAAACTGTGAAACTTCTGTCGCTAAAGCAGAGGTGGGGTATCACGAAGAACTAGGGAAACTTTGGTATCTTAAATTGCCACTTGTAGGAAGAGATAACGAATATATCACTATAGCAACTACGAGACCTGAATATATGGAAGCGTGTGTTGGCGTATTTGTACATCCAAACGATGAGCGGTATTATCACCTTTCTGCGGCTGAAGTTGAGATTCCTTTTACAAATCGGACAGTTCGTATTGAAATGAATAAAAATGCGGATATGAACTTCGGAACAGGGATCGTTTATTGTTGTACCTATGGAGACGAAATGGATATCAAATGGAAATTAGATTTCGGTCTCGACGAGATACAAATTTTTACCGAAGATGGTCATATGAACGAAAATTCAAAATATAAAGGTTTAACAATTATGGAAGCCAGAGATCAAATATTAAAAGACCTGGATGAGATGGGTTTATTAGAAAAAATCGAAGATTACGAGCACCGAGTAGTTATCCATTCGGAGAGATCCTCTTGTCGAAAACCAATCGAATATTTACCTGTTTATCAATGGTTTATTAATGTCAAAGACTTTACAGATGAGATTATTGAATCTGGTGAACTTATGAGGTGGTATCCTGAAAAACATAAACAAAGGTTAATAGATTGGTGTGAGGGTTTAGACTGGAACTGGGTTATTTCTCGTCAAAGAGTATTTGGTACGCCGATTCCTTTTTGGTATTGTAAAGATTGCGGGGAGATAATACCACCAAAAGAAGAAAATTTGCCATTAGATCCTGCTAAATCGGCGCCTCCAGTGAAAAAATGTCCTAAATGTAAGAGTGAAAATTTAGAAGGCGAAAAAGATGTATGCGATTGCTGGATTGATTCGAGCATTACGCCTCTAGCCATAGGTAAATGGTTGGAAGACGACGATTTTTTTGAGCAAACCTACATGAAAGCTAAAGTCCATAGACCACAAGGATACGAAATTATTCGTACATGGTTATTTTATACCCTTTTCAGATGTAAAAAGTTAACGGGTAAAGCTCCTTTTTACGAGATTATGATAAATGGGATGGTCGCTGGTCCTGACTCGAGAAAGATGTCAAAGAGTTTTGGCAATATAGTATCCCCTGATGAGGTAATGCCCGAATTTGGTGCTGATGCGATTAGACAATGGGCAGCATTGGGTACACTTGGAGATGATTACCCATTCGAATTTACATGGTATAACATTCACACAAAACAACCCGTAAAAGATGAAATTATCAAGAAAGAAATGGCAAAATTACCTGAAAAAAAGTTTAATAATAAATATCACAGAAAATTCGAGCAATTAATAGGTGCTTCAAGATTTATAACTAAAACATGGAATGCGTATAGATTTTTATATTTTAATCTCTCAAAAATTGAGTTATCTGATATTGATATAAAAATCAGTGAATTATCATCTATAGATAGCTACATTTATTCTGAATTCAATGATGTATTGAAAAAGGTTAAGTCATCTCTTGAAGTTTATAACTGGCATGATGCTTATATAACCTTAAAAAATTTCTTTTGGAATGAGATGTGCGATAATTACATAGAAGCAATTAAATACAAATTTTATTCTGATGATGTAATGGAGTCTAACAGTGCTTTAAAAAATGCATTGAATATATTTTATAAAGTATTAAAAATTTTTGCCATTACTATACCTTTTATAACAGAAGAGATTTATGATATTTTGTTTAAAAAGTTCATAAAATCAAAATCAATTCATTTAGAGCAAATCCCAACTGATTACAAGAATTTATCTAATAATAAAATAAAGCAAGGAAAGTTTAATCTTGAAATTATTAAAAATCTTAGGAACATTAAATCAAAACAGGGAATCTCGTTAAATCAAGATATAGAAAAAGTAATTCTCGTAATAACTGATGGATCAGAAAAAATCACAGAAGAAATGTTAACAGATATTAAAAAAACAATACGAATTAATGAATTACAAATCCTATATAAAATCGATAAAAATTTAGACAAAAAAAAAAATGCTTATAAGGAAAATATAGAAGAGATAGGCATCATTGCATATTTTTTTACTTAAATTTCTTAAAAATCCCTAAGATTTTCCTTTAATTTATTATGTTTTTCTAACATTAATTTCATCAATTACTTTTTAACACTGAGGAAAGAAGTTGGGAAATAAAATTACCACTTAGGATTAATCAAAAACTTCTTCTAACTTGTCGTCTGATATACTATAATCTTCTAATTTGTAAATCTCTAAATCATATTCAATTTCTTCTAGGTACTGATCAATTTCTTTACATTCTATCGTGAAAAACAATTCGTAATTCTCTTCAAAGTCTTCTTCTTCCAAGAAATCATCAACGGAAGGACCCCAATTTTTAAACATAATGAATGCTGGTTCTTGATCTAGAATATATTCCACACTAAAACCTTCGTGAGCAACCTCTTCATCCACTACGCCCCACATATCGACAAAATCTAAGTCAGAATAATACGGTACAACTCCCATATCAATATACGCAACGAGTTCGTCGTCGTCAACATATTTTTTGAACCATTTTCCTAATAGGTAATGTTTTTCGTTAACATCGTTAAATGTTACGTTCTTGTGTACAAGAGGGGCGGAAATTGGAATAATAATTAAAGAAAAAGTTAGAAAGAATGGAAAATAATGCTTAATAATAGAAATTAATTTAAACCTTCCCGTATAATTGATTTGTTTATGCTTTAAAGTTTTAAAAAAATCAATGGAAATAGTAATTATAAAAGGCATTGCTGGTAATATATATCTAAATCCTTGACCAGCGTTGAATTGCTTCAAATTTAAAGTGATTAAAAAATTAATTACGACCGGAACAATAAGAAAAATTAATTTCTTAAAATTTTTCTCTTTAAATGCTGTTTTATAAGTTCCAAATATCATAAATAAGAAAATAGGTGCCGTAAAAATTAAGAATAGGGAGATATATTCAATTGCAGACGCAGATATTATTGATGAACTTCTTTTTATATAAAATGTGTTCGGGAACATGTATCCGTAATATGTCCATCTCCATACAAAATATATTGAGTATAAAGAACCAATAATAGTAATAGAGATTAATCTCTGAATAAAGAGAGTTTTATCTTTATGTAGCCATAAATAATAGATAATTAAACACTTTTCAAATCCAATAATATAAATTATTCCATCGATTCTAGCCAAAGAATATAAAGTTGAGAAAATAATAGAATACTTAGGATATAATTTATTTTCCATAGTTTCTTTATATGCAAAATACATAACGCATATTATCAAGAGTACAAGGAGGGGAGTTTCCAGACATCCTACAGTCCACAAGTGAAAAGGATAATATAAAGTATATAAGAGTGGAGCAATTAAAGCCCACTTTTTCTCGTAAAAAAGGTTAGCAAATTTAAATAACATTATAATCGTGAGAACACTAAGTATCATTGAAAAAACTTTTGTGTATAATACGACATCGATATTTAAAAGAATCGGAATCGTACTCAAGATTACCCAAAGGAAGTTCGAATAGCCTTCTACTGGCCTGCTACGTCGATTAAAGACGATTCCATTTCCGTTCGCAAGGTTTTTTGCGTACCTGAAAGTGATAAATGCATCGTCTTTAGTGAAAGAAAAAAAGTAAAGTTCCCAGAGAAACGATATACAGATGCACATTAACAAAACAAAAATTACTAACCTATTGTCGTCTTGAAAAAGAAAATTATATAATTTGGCAGGTTTTTTCTTAAAAATTAATGTGTAGCTTAATATTAACGCAAATATAAAAAGTCCCGAAAAAAGGAGTACTTGAAATAAATAGATTGGCTCAGTAGTAAGAACTCTAATAATATTGTTTGCAAATCTAAAAAATCTATTTATTATATTATTAAAATCATTTATGACCAAGGTTAGATAACCTTTGATTATTTATTTTTTTTAATGCGTTTAAAATTGGTTAGTCATAGACCTTTATATAAATCTTTTACTTTTTAAGCTTTCTTTTTTAAATATTAATAATATCAAACTTTAATTATTTATTTCTAAGAAATAAATTTCCCGTGTGAATTATATAAATTGATTAAAGGAAGCCCGCAAAAAGGAGAAACATCTGATTCTGTTTGGAAATATATTAATATACAATGCCCTGTTTGTAAGACATTTAGACGTGTTGAAATTCCAGTACGCATTATTAATCAAGCAAAACAATTAACTTCGGTGTCTATTCCTAAATATAGAGTTTGCGATCATAAGTTCATAGCATTAGTCGATAAAAATTTTACTGTTCGTGGTTATCAAAAAATTGATTTTGAAATTTTTTCCGAGCCAAAACCCAAGTTTAGAGCTCAAGACATCGATGTGTTTGGAATAATAATGAATATTAAACCAGAAATGCTAATATACACAATTCACGCGTGTCTTTTTAAGTATAACGTTCTCCTTTTATTAGATAAGGAAATAATACATCTAGATAAAGTTTTAAAAGATTTTCTTAATTTTATATTCCGGAATTCTTTTGAAACAAACATTTCTGTAAAATCAAAGGAAGATTTTAAGAAATCTAAAAATATATATAACGATCATATTATATTAAAAGAAAAAAAAATTATAGGAAACGCTAAAAAGAATATTAATATTGAAAAATTAAAATATGAAAGTTATATGGTAATAAATTTCTACAAAGAAAGCGATTCAAATTCAAGTTTAACTACATTGAGGGATAATATTAGGCAGATTTTTTCTCTTTCCCAAAAAATTATTGAATTTAATAAACGACGGGAAGAACAACTATTAAAACAAAAGGACATAATTAATTTCCTTGAAAACACACATTTTCTTAAAATGAAGAAACCCTACTTTAATTTTTTAATCAAAATTGTTGAAAAATATTTTAATACCAGTATAAGATTTGTACAAGATGAAATCGCAGATCACATCGAAAAAATGTGGTAAATATCGTATTTTGAAAGAACGATAAACAGAACGATAAATTTTATTGTTGGTAAGATTTTTTATTGTATTAGGTCTCATCAAGACCTAACTGGGTGACCATAATTTTTTTCATTTCTTCTCTATCTTTTGGAAAACCAAACATCTCAGCGTACTTATCGGTTGTAGATAATTCTTGCGATCTTCCTTTTTTTACAGCAGAGATTAACCCTTGGTCTAGAAGATACTTAATATGTTCATACGCACCACTACCTCTTATTTTTACTACTAATGATTTTAAAATGGGTTGTTTTAGGGCGATAATAGTTAGGGTCCTTAGATATCTCTCTGCAATTGCCCCACCTTTGGCAAATTTTGAAACTTTATCAATGTATTCTGATTTTAAAGTCATCTGGAATCCCTCACCGACTTGATTAATTACTAGCGCCGTTGAGCGTTCTAAATAATTAATAGCTACATCGTTGATTAATTTTTCCACTTCATTTTTAGAAATTTCTAGTTTAGTTGATAATTCTTCCACAGTAAGAGGTCTGCCAGCGACATAAAGTGCTGCTTCAATTTGATTTCGATGGAAATTTTTTAATTTTTCTTCAATATTTTCATCAGACGATTTTTCAGACGATTTGTCGTCAGTGGAGTTTTCTACTTCTTCATTATTGTTTATATTTTCTTCGGAATTATTCATATTTTCCTTAAGATATTTAAATTTAAAATTATTATCTTAAACTAATTGAGATGTCTTTAAACTCATCTCCTTGAAAGAGTTTAACTCTATTTCCTGTACTTAAGAACATTAGAGCTAAAAACACTCTTACTAAAGCAAATTTTCGCCCAATACTACTGTTCTCTTCGTTTTTTACAATTCTTAATAGGTCGAAAAAACTAGTGTCGCTATTATTAAGAGTTATAGTTGCCTTTATTCGTTTAAACCAGCTTTCGTGTAATTCTTCTATGGTTTGTTCTCTTCCGCTAATATGTTTTAAAAGTTCTTTAGGTAATCTAGCATTGGATTTCATCTGTATTCTTTGTTTTTTAGCCTCTTCTAGTCTAATTCGTTTTCTTCTCAACTTTTCTTTTTTTTGCATTGTCTCTATTATCGCATCTCTCATTGCTTCAAATAATTCATCTTTGGTAGATATTTTCATTTTGGGTTGAGATGGTTGTGGTAAGGCTTTAGGAATTGTTCTCGTGTGTCTTTTTCTAAATTGCATGAGTTCTTCCATTTTTTGAATGCGCTCTTCTTCTCTGATTATGCTAGAAATTTTAAAATGATGTAATAAAGCAGCTGATTTTAGTGCAATCCCCGATATTTTGTAATTTATTATATCTTCTTGAAACATATTAGTAAAAAATTGATCAATTAAGTTAGCTAAGTCGTAAAATGCAACATCAGATTCCTTAGCTAATTCAAAATCTAATAGAGAGTTAAATGGGGGTTTTTGCCAAAATTTTAATTCAACTCTTTCTTTTCTCAATAAATCCAAATTGTCTTCGTCGTCAAGTCCAGCAATTATCTCTTCTTCTAATTGTTCTTCTTGGGTTCTATCAATAAAATCGGGATGTGATGCTATTTTTTGAACAAGCTCAACAATATCTTCCTTTTTAGCCGTAGAATGTATTTTTATATTATTTTTTTTACAAAATTCTCTTAATTCTTTGACCGACCAACTATTGAAATCAGTTTTATTGATAGATTTTCTATTATTTGAAATTTCTTATCACCATAATTTTCAATTACTACTTACTTTCTTCTATTTGCGGCACCACATCTTCCAATTTAAGGAGTCTCTTTGCTTCTTCTTCCAAATCAACGCTAAAAATATCAGTTATACCAGACTGTTGCATTGAAACGCCGTAAATTCTATCAGCATTTACTATATTTTGTTCTCTGTGGCTGATGACAAGGAATTGAGCTTGTTTCGAGAACTCTTTTATAAGTAAACTTGCTTTCATGACATTAACGGAGTCTAATTGACTATCTATCTCATCCATTATGTAAAAAGGCGCAGGATAAAATTCTTGAACTGCAAATATAAATGATAACGCTACTAATGTTTTCTCTCCTCCACTTAAAATCTATAATTAACTAATTTTTTTACCTCTTGGTCTCGCCTCAATACTAATTCCTCCTTCAAAGGGTTTATCGGGGCGATCTAGAATCATTTTAGCGGACCCTCCCGGAGATAACTTTTGAAATATGCGCGAAAACTCGCGATTTATCTCGTGGTACGCTTTCATAAAAGTTCGAGTTTTTTCTAATTCAATCTTATCAATTGCATTTAGAATTGACTTCCGTTCTCTTTGGATTGTTTGTCTTCGCATATCAATCTCATCAAACCTTTCTTTAACAGCATCGTATTGGTCAATAGCTTTTAAATTAACGGGTTCAAGTGCTTTTTTTTTTTCTGTAGCTAGTGAAATATCTTTTTGTAACATTTCTTCCGACAAATCGTCTGCTATTCTTGGCAATTTGCCATAATCTTTTGACCTTTCGTATAAAGTTTTAATTTGATCGGTACAAATAATCTTTTTTGATTCGTAATTATTCATTTTAGAATTTTCCATAGAAAGATCTGATTTTAAAATGTTAAGAATTTTTTGATATTGCTTTTGATTGTTCCACGAATGGTCCTTTTCTTGAATTAGTTTATCGATTTCTCCTTGTTTCGCTTCTTTTTTCTTTTCAACATTTGTTAAATTCTCATTTAATTTCTTTATTTCTTCGACCGTTGATTCTACTTGTTGTTCAGTGGTCTTGATATCTTCCTTAATGGTAACTATTTGTTGTTCTCTTTCTTTATTCTTATTAAGCTCGTGTAATTTTTCTAGAGTTTTCTGTAATTCTTTGTTTAATTCATTTAATTTTTTTTGGGCAACTTTTTGAGCGTCTAATTCTTTAACTTTTTCGTTTCTCAAAAGATCTATAACTTGCTGAACTCCATCAATATCTTTTTGAATTTCATTCGCTTTAGAATTAAAGAGTTCTAAATTTTTTTTACATGTTTCAATATTATTTTTTGCTTCAATATTTTCTTTAGTTAATTCTTCAATGGAATTTAGGTTTCGCTTTACATTTTCAAGCGATCTCAATTGATCCATTGTTTTTTCTAAATTTTTATTTTCTTCATCTATCTGTGTTTGAATATTTTCTGTAATTTCCCAGAATTTTGTTTTGTCGCTATTAAAAGATTCAATATCTTTTTGTAAAGAATTTTTTTCTGATTGTAATTTGTTTATATTTTCTTCGGTTTTAATTATTATATTTTTCTTCTCTTCTGTGGTATTAGTTAATTCCCTTATAATATTGTCAATTTCTTCAATATTTCCAAATAGTGTGTGAATTCCTTGGAGTTCTTGAAGTTTCTCTTGCACATCATCTAATTCAGATTGAGTTATCTCAATATTTTCTTGAATCTCAGAAACTCTTTCCCAATAACTCTCTTTAAGTTCCTTTAAATCATTAATTTCTACATTTAATTTTTTATATTCATCTAATTTATCTTTAATAATTTTATCTCTTTCTTCTATTTCTTTTTTATATTTCTCAATTTTTTCGTTTAATTCTTCAATATTTTTATTAACTCCTTCAAGTCTTTGGCTTGAAGCTGATAAATTTTCGGAATCATGTTTATTTTGGATGTTAATTTGCGCTATTTTTTTTTCAAAATCATTTAAATTATCTTCTTGTCCTTTAATATTATCAGAAATTTCTTCTAATTGTTTGTATAATTCTTTATTTTTAGAGATAGTTAATTTTCTTAGAGAGATATGTATATTTTCTAAAATCTCCATTAAGTCCATTACAAAACTATCAAAATTTGAAGTAGATTCTTGTATTGCTACATCAGACGATTCTTTTACTTTATTTATAAGTTGCTCAATAGTAGAATCAGCATGTTCGGTAAATATGCCTAAAGTGTGGACCATGGAATTAATCGTTTCCGATAATTCAGGAGTTGTGTCAGTACTGCTAATTGTTTCAAGGGTTTTCATAATATCTATTATATCTAAAACAAATTTTTTATAATCTTCTGCTGATAATTCAATTGCTTCTGCGTTTGATTGTTGTATGTTGCCCTTGATAGATTCTACTGATACATGAATGTTTTGAGTAAGCATACTTAATATTTGAAGTATTCCTCTAATATCTTCTGTGTTTTTCTCGTATTCCTTTTCAGAATTATCAATCCTCACTACTAATGCTCTTTTTTCTTTAGTAAGCTCTTCTAACCGTCTCTGAATATTTTCTTCTTTAATTCTGAGGTTATTTAATTCATTCTTCGTTTTTGAAAGATCGTTATTTAAAGAATTAACATTTAATTCTAAATTATGTTTTTCTCGTTCCAAGTTCGTTAATTCTTTTTCAAATATTTTTAATTCAGTGTTAAGATTTGAGATTTTTCCTTTGTTATCGTTAATTTCAGCATCAATGGACCCTTGCTTCATTTTTAATAATTCTAGGTTTTGCTCATTCTTTCGATAAGAAGAATTTTCTACTTTTGATTTATTTTTTAACTCGATAAGATGATTGTTTATTTCTTCTCTTTTATTTAATGAATCTTTCAAAATTTCTTCTGTATCTTTTCCTTTGCTTAAATCTTTGATTTTATTCTGAGAAACAGATTTTTTCTCCTTTAGGTCTTCAATAGTTAACTTATTCATTTTAATTTCAGTATTCAATGATGACAATATTGCCTTCAAATCAGATAATTTTGAATTTAATTGATTTTTTTCCATTTGAGCGACAGTGATATTATTTTCTAACTTTTTCTGCTTCTGATTTTCTTCAGATGTTATACTTTTTAAATCGTTAATTCTTTTTCTAATCTCGTCTTCGATCTTTTTAGTTGCTTCGATTGCATTATCTATATTCTCTGCATTTCCTTTTAATTTCTCTAATTCTTGTTTTAAATTCATTTTTTTAGATTCATTTTTCTTAATGTTTTCTTTAAGCACTACTATTTGTGCTTCGTTTGACGATATATCTTGTTTTATTTTTGAGATTTCTGCATTAAAGTTAGATTTTTTATCTTCATTATTTTTTATTTTTATATCAAGTTCCGTTTGAGTTTGTTGCCTTTTTTCAATATCTATTTTTGCCTCTTCAAGACGAACATCTAAGTCAGATATTTCCTTTAATACACCATCTTTTAAAGAATCAAAAGTCTTTCCTTCCTCAAGTTTCATAAGTAAATTTTCTAATTTCTCTCTATCTTGAGTTAATTTTTTTATTGATTTTTTTGCTAAGTTTAAAGTGGTTTTGTTGGAAGATAGCTCTTCTTTTAATTTTGTTATGCTTTCGTTTATATTTTCCCTCTCTATTTCTTTTTCAGCAATAGATTTTTGTATATTATCCATCACAAGAGATTCTTGTTTTAAAATTTCATCGTGCTTAGTTATTTTTTCATTTAATTCTTCAATGACTTTTGAAATATTTTCAATATCTTTATCTATCGCTTTTTCTTCCTCTTGCAATTTAAGAATTTTCAAAGCGATTAATTGAGCATTGTAATTGTTGATTTGGTTTTCGAGTTCGCGCCATTCTAATGCGTCATTTTTTTCTTTTTCAACTTTTTTAAGCTGAGATGATACTTCTTTAAAAATCGCCTCAAACTGTCCTAAGTCTCTCTCTGCTTTTTCCAATTCTTTCAGTGTTGCCTCTTTCATTTCGTCATATTTTTGTAAACCAATAAGTTCTTCTATAAATTTTCTCCTATCCTCAGAGTTCATATGAGTCAATTCTACAATCTTACCTTGCAAGACAAATTGGTTCGTACCATCAGGATCAATATTGCTAACTGCTAGAGCATTTAGTATTTGTTGTCGGGTGGATTTATTTCCGTTCATTTTGTAACCACCGCCACCACCTCGTTTTATTGTTCTTGTAATTGTAAAATCCTCTTCAGTACCTCCTGGAAATACACCTTCAGAATTATCAAAAGATAGAGTAACTGACGCACGATTAGAGGGATTTTTTCCTTTTGAGCCCGCAAAAATGAGGTCTTCTAAACTCTTTGCCCTCATGGTTTTTTTACTTAGCCTTCCTAAAGCAAAACATAAAGCATCGATAATATTAGACTTCCCTGCACCATTAGGTCCAACGATACATGTAAATCCGCTCGATAATTTGACCGTAACCGTTCGATCCCCGAACGACTTAAATCCCGTCATTGAAATTTTTTTAATATATGTTCCCATATTAGACCTCCTCTTCCATTACTAAAATAAAGAGAAATTAGTTATTTAAGTTTACACTTAAGAAAGAAACATTCCTTTAAAAAAAAAAAATTAAAATTGAAATACTGCATCGCACACGTTTTTTAAATGCAAAGGATTTACATTTGAAAAAAAATATACTCCACCTATGCAATTTGATGGAGCATTAAATATATATTTCTCTTCAATTAAATTCTTTTTTGAAGGGATTAAAATGCCAATCCTCCTAATTTTCTTAATTATTTTTTTAAATTCATCGTCATTTTTTTCATATTCAAGAGATTCACAGGAAATATCGTAAAGTTCTTTTAATTCTTTTAATGTTAAATAATAGCAATTTGAATTATTCAAAAAATAGTTCGAAAGATTATCCAAGAAAATTGTAGATAAAATGTCTTCGGAGATATAATCAATCATACTAAACTCATCTATATTAAAAGCGGAATCAAATTGATTTTGACACAATTTTAACATTTCAGATTGTTTAATACTTTTTTGAATTTTAAGAAAGGGATAAATTTCTCGAAAAATATCAATTCCTTTACCGGGAACAGGAACATAATGTTCAAATATTAGATCTGAAATATATTCGATTAATTCTTTATCTATTTCGTGAGAGAATGTCAATGATGCTCTCTGACTAAGAATAGAAAAGAGTTCGTTATAAGAAAAGTAATCTAATTTTTGTTTTGTATCAAACTCAGATAACAAATCTAATGTGTTTGCTCTAAGAACTTTATTCACAGTAGAGATTGTGGTTATATTCATTTCTTTTCCTAATAATAAAAATTTTTTAAATTCCTCAGCTTTCAAATGTTCACTATTTAATAAAATTAAAAAGAGATTTATATTGTTCTTTACATTGATCTTTTTTACGGCTAATTTAAATGTGTTTAATAAATGAGAAATTTTTGAATTTAAAATTGATTCTAGATTAAAATTAAGGATTGGGAACTTACTCATCTCAGCTATAGCTGAACCAATCAATTCTTCAAAATTTTTTTCTTTACAGTTGAGATTAATTGTTAAGAGAGGGATCTCATTTGTATTTTCCGTCATTAAATTGAAAGTGGTATAATTTACAATTAAACGCTTCCCGATTCCTTGAATCCCTTGAATTAGAAGATTAACAGAAAACTCGTCGGTTAGACTATCATTTAGAATTGAATGTACCGAATCAATCTCTTTAGTTCTAAATAAAACCCTTGGGGGGATATAGTTTGGATCAAAAATAGCGCGCGGTCCTAATATCGGACGGATCATTTTTTTAAATTTTTGTTTTTATAAAATCTTTAAATTTAAGTATTTAAAGATCGTTTTATTCAAAGTAAAACGACAAAAACCTTAAATTAAAAATAGAAGATTACTCAAAGCTTTCCATTAAAGATTTTAAGTTGTTGGCCAATTTTGGCAAAAATTCGTAGGATCTCGCTTTTATCTTCTTGTTTAAACATAAAGAGACTAAATAGAGTCTCACTTTTTTAATATCAATTTTTTTTAAAAAAATTATTCCTTCTTTGCTTTCCGAGCTTTGAGGGAACTCAATATTCGCTACTATGTCAATTGTATTGATTGCCCATTCTTCTAATTTTTCTAACGCTTGGGCTAAGCGAGGAGCAACTTCTTGACAGACTATTTCATAATTTTTACTTGTAGCACGACTAGAAATAATGAAAAATTGTTGATCTAACAATATAGCTACTGAGGAGAAAGTTCTTTTCATATATTCTTTTAATAATGTTTGAATTAGTTTGGATTTATGAGAGACAGAGATCACACCATCCGAAAAAACTTTTAATAGCGTTGATTTATCGTATATTGAAGTGTTATAGAAGAAGAAAGTACTTTCTGTGCTAACGAACTTTATTTCATCTTTCAGATAATTAATTGTTTCCAAAATTTCCTTATTATTTTTTATATCAGGATCGCATTTTTAAGCTAAATTTCTTATTTAGTATTAATAAAATTGATGTTTTTCCTCCGTTTTCCAGCCCACAAAAAACAACTTTTTGAAATTTTTTTTTAGGAATTAATTATCATCTCTAATTTTTTTACTATGCTACGCTTAATTATTAACTATGGTTACTTTAATTTTGCTTTTTTCGACTTTTTCATTTAATCTTTCTTTCCTTAATTTTTTCGGAAATTCTAAATCTATATCATCGCAAATGCACGCACTTGAACCAGTAGCTCCTTCAATAACTCTTAATTTTGAGGGCGTAATATAGCCGCGAACGAATGAGATTATTTTGCTTTTTCCCACAAACCTTCTCTCTTCTATTTCTCCTACGGAGTTGCAGGCAGCAATAGGTATTCTATTTTCTAAAACGCGTGCTTTTAGATAAATTTCCCAATTTTCCATCCCATCTTCTCGAATTTGAGTGGGAGAACACAAAAAATCAGCTCCACTTTCAGCAGCTAAACGAGGTGTCTCATAAAAAGCCATA
Source organism: Promethearchaeota archaeon (assembly GCA_030605085.1). The sequence continues at coordinate 42,619 of JAUWBH010000005.1, forward strand.
TCAAAGCATATTAAAATAGCAAAATAAAAATTATTTAATTTAAATAAATTTAATTCTTTTCCGGGTTTAAAATGTCTTCTTTCATAACTATATAGATGGATCTTATCTTGTCTTCCAATTTCTTCTCCCTTTTTGTTAAAATAATAACATGTAATGCTCGGCTTCAAATTATTTCTTTTTTCCCAAATCCCTCCAGATAGAATGTTAATATTGTACTCTTTTGCTAAATCTTTAATGAAATTATAATCGTCTCCTCTTTCTTTTTGAAAATTAAGGGGAATATTGTTTAATAATGGAACCCATCTTTCTGGTAAACATACAATGTTCGCATCAAATTGATTTAAAAGTTTTTTTAGATTATTCTCAATTTCAGAATAACATTTATCTCTATCCTGAAAAAATCTTGGTTGAAGGCATGCGATTCTCATTTTAAAGATGACACAATTTTTTCTTATTTATTTAATCATAGATTATTTTATTTTATTTTATTTTATTTTATTATTATTTAAGTGCAATTTTAAGTGATATATGTGATCATTTTTTATTTAGTTCGTGGATTTCATCAATTATATCAAAAATTTCATTTAAATCAAAAATTTCGTAATCTGGTTTTAACTCATCTGGAATTTTTTCACTGCCAAAGTCATGTTTCCCACCACGATGAATGTAAATGCTATAAATATTATTTAATTTAGCAGGAATTACATCTTTATCAATTCGATCCCCCACATAGATAGTTTCGGGGCCTTTTACTTCAAATTTTTTTAAACAATGATCAAATAATTTAGGGTTTGGTTTTCTTATTCCAATTTCGTCTGACACAACAGTTAAATCTATTAAATCATCGATTCCCAATCTTAGAATTTTTTCATATTGTTTAATTGGCAACCCATCAGTAATAATTGCTGTTTTAATTGATCTCGCTTTTAAATTTTTTAAACATAGTTCCACATCGTCGTATAATTTTATGGAATCTATTTTCTCTTGATGATAAGCCATAACTGCCGCCGATATAAGTTTAAATTGGAGGGAATAAGGAATCTTTTCTTCTATTTGTTCAAGTCGATTATATCTTCGAATAAAATAATTATAATGGGTCGGAGAATTTGAACCGTATTCCTTAACTACCTCTTGCAGCATTTTTATTGCTTTTGGTCTCTCAATGTTTAAACCTAAACTTATCATGGCGTCTATTCCTTTAATTCTAGCATTATCAGATAAACCCGTACTGTCAAAGAGACAATCGTCAAGGTCAAATCCCACCAATTTTATATAACTCATTGTACAATTTAAAATCTTTTGTAATTTAAATAAAACAATTGTTTAAAGACATTTTAATAAGATAAATTTATTTATTTATTAGAATATATAATCTTTAATCATTAATTATTGACAACCATAAACATTTTAAAAAGAAATAAACCAACATAATCGTAAATATTTAAGGGAGAATCATTAATTGAAAACAGTCATTGCATTATCGTATTTCCACAGAAAAATTGGGCCTCTCATATTTTATTCTTACCCAGAGGGTATGCTAGATCGCATTGATAAAGATTTATCGGTTCGAATCGCGAATATAATGGATCAAACCTTTTCAGAGGGTTTTTTTACCCATTCTTTTGAAAATTTAAATTCAATGAATTATTATTTCGAAATTCACTCTGACTGGGCCAGAGGTAACAAAGAAATGGTGATGATATCAGTAATTCTTAAATCCAATGAAAAACCTTCTCCAGAGGTTGAAGAAAATGTTTTATCATTGTGTAGTGAATTTTCTGAAAGATTACAATCGAACGAGCAAATTTTTACAGCTTTTTACATAAATGATTTAAGTAGTTTCGATGAAAATGATAAAGAAAGTATTAACGGAAACAATTCTTTGATAAAGTTATGGGTTAAAGAATTATATTGGGCAACAGTTGAAGAAACTCGCGAAAAAACAGAAGAAGAAAAAATAGCTTATCTAATGAATAAAAAACATATATTTTCAACATTAAAAAAGCTATCAAAGGGGCCTATAAGTTTAGAGGGATTAAAAGATTGGTTTATTGAAAATTTTCCTGCTAAAGATTTTAATGAATTGATTAAAACTTTAGTCGAAAAGCAATTTATTTTCGTAAATGAAATAGGCAGAGTTGAAAAATTCATTCTCTTATTAAAGGAAGTAAATGCTGAACGAATTCCACCTGATAGTGTGATAGAATACATTGATGAGACTCCAGAATTAATAGATATATTACTTCCAAAAGTTCAAGAATATTTTAGTGATTATGTAAACAAAAGTGAAACTGATCTAAAAGAAGATTCATTTACTTTATTTCAAATAATTTCAGATCCTAAAAAATATAATATTCTTTCGGAGTTAAGAGACGGATTAATCCGGAGAGATCAATTACCAAAGTTAGTTTCAAAAAGAACTTTAGAATCTTTAATTGAGATAATAGATTATTTAAAGAATGTCGATGTTGTTGAAGAATTGAAATATAATAATGAAAAATACATAGTTTTGAAAACTAATTTACAAATAACTACATCTTTTCCAGAATATTTAAGGAAACTCTTACCAAAAGAAACAAAACCAGTCATTGCAGATAAATATGGTCCAATAACGAAGGAACAAGAAGAAATGGCAGAAATATTCAAAGATGTCAGAGATAAAGGGGAATATAAAACAAAAATATTAAGGATTAATAAATTTTTAGAAGATCTGTCTTCTAATACTAAAAAAGATACTTCAAAGAAATAGTAAATTTTAGCTTTAAATCTGAGATCAAGAATGGTCAAAGAGAAAGAAGTTCAAGAAGATTTAAAATATCTACTCGGAAATATGGGAATTGAAATCCTAATAGCAATTGATAAAGGAGCAAAAGATTTCGAGACGATTCATTTGTTTTCAGGTTGTCCTCTTTCTTGTATTAGAGGAAGAATCCCCGTCTTACTTGATTTAGCGCTTATAAAACAAAATAGCAATGAAGAATACTTTTTAACAGAAAAAGGCATTATTTTTAAAAATAAGTTATTAAATAAATACTAATAATAAAAGCAAAAATAAATTTATATTTCAGATTGGGGCGACTGCGTCATTGCTATTGAGCAAATAGCTTTCGCTTGTCATAGAGTTCATCATTAATATAAATTCAAATTAATTTTTATTCCTTTTAAATTTTTGATGTAAAAAGTCTTTTTTGTAATATTTTTTCTCATAATAGCCGGATTTTTTAAAACCTCCACTTTCTTCAATAATGTTCTCTAGCCCACCCTTTTGAGATATTTTTTTCTTATATTCTTCATATTCGTGAACGGTTAACTCTTTTCTATTTAACAAATAATCTAATATCTCAATAGCTTCTTCTTTAGTGGAGCATCGTCTTAAAAAATCAGTTGCTCCAGGATTTATCAATTCTTTAGGAACGCATCTATTTTTACTCTGATCCTTTACTTCACCTGGTTGTTCGATTTCTAAATTAACAGAATCGATTTTCACTGATTTCTTTTTATCTGTGATTTCGGTAATTAAATTAGGAAAGTTATTTTCAAATTGATTTCTGTCATAAGCGATATTTAAGCCGTTTTTATCTTCTACTTTTGCCTTTTTTACCGGCTCCTCATCGTTATTTTTTTTTTTCATTTACTAACAAATAAGTTTTTAAAATATCCTATAAAATAAATTTTTAATATTATTGAATAAAAAAACGATCTTTGTTCAAAAATATTTGTGTTTAAATATTGTGGCTTAGATATGGGTATGGCGGGGTATTTTTACCCACTTTATAAAGGTTTTGTATTTGTTCGTTTTTTCAAATCCCTTTTTTTGGGGGGAAGTCTTTATGGCTTCCCTTAAACTTTTTAATGCTTGTTATATTGTTTTTTTTATGATTTCCAATTTAACAATGTTCTTAAAACTTTTAATATATGAAATAGTATTGAAATTGAATATTTAAAAGAAGAAATTGAGCAATTAAAAGCACAAATCGAAGATTTAAAAGCACAAACTTCAGAATGGGCAGTTGAGGGAAAAATTTATCCATTGTAAAATATTGTTAAAACTCTTGAGATTATAAAAAATAAATACTCAAAGTGCTGGTTGAATCGTATTTTGAGAAAGTTATAAAGAATGTGATCCAAGAAAGTGTACATCTTATGTTTCTAAATTTTACACTTCCGAAGCTATTATTAGATAACTTTTTTTAAGATTAAGGTCTTTGTTTTGCATCCAAAACCTACTCTTTTTATAGTGCTTTCTTTTGATCTCATCTAAGTCCAAATCTAAAGTACCTAAATAAATACAATAAAATTCTTCTATATCGTAACTAATTACAAATGTTTTGAGAATGACATTTTTTTGAGTAGAAACCATGATATTTGTAAAGTGGTAGATAATTTCAAACAAAAATCCATAATCTTGCCTTTTTTCATTAGATAATTCTTTTAATCGATCTGTAATCTCATCTAAATTAGCGGAAAAGATCAAGCTAGTAGAAATTTCATTAGCAATTTTCCTTATTTGTTGTTCAACCTTATCTCTCAACATCTCAGAAGTTGACCAAAAAACAAATCCAAAATTGTTATAAAAAAATATCCCATCTGCCATGTTATAATCAATTGGTTCAATAACCGATAAAATCGAAAGAGCAATTCCATATTCTGATAATTCTTTTTGATTTATCAAATTCATAACTTCTTCTAAATCTATTTTTGAAATTTTTTCAATGGTTTCCTGTATTATTCTTCTCTTGTAAGTTGTTAAGGGTTGCTCTTTTACAATAGTTAATATGTTTTCTATACCAAGTTCTTCTAAAGCAGTACTTAGAGTTGCAGAAACTTCAGACTCTTTATTTCTTTCTATGTATTTTTTTTCTAATTCTTCAATCTTAGAAATTTTTCCCTTTATTTCATTATAAAAGAGAATAATGTGCTTCTTATCATATTTAATATTTCTTTTCCTGCGATTACACACAGAACATGCAGGAACTAGATTAGAATAACTATTTAATTCAAAATCCTTTGGTAAATCATATAATTTAATTGCCTCATCATTTCCTAAAGATTTTGGTATAACGTGATCCACTTCAAAATCATTATATTGAATTGGCTTTTTACAATAAAAACACTTTTTTTTATATGCTTTCCATAACGTTCTTCTAACAAATGGATCGTTCATATTTATTTTTTCAGACATTTCTTAGTTTAACTCTTTTTAAGACAAATAAAGCTAATAAAAAGTACAATTAAAAATTCTTCATTTTCTCAAAGATTTCTCTCGCTTTAAAATCATAATATACTGCATCTTTATAGAATTCTTCGTCAGATTTATCTAAAGGGATTTTGTTTTTCATTTTATACTTGTTTTCATGAGTAATTGTAAGAAATTTTGGTCTTAGCAACTCAGGATCATGTAAAGGAAACTGTCTTAAAATGCCTAGCTCTTTATAAAAATCCTTCAATTTATTGAATACACTAAATAAATTATGAAAATTGCATTTAATAGTGATTCGAAAATCCAAATCTTCTGGTTTTTCAATTATGTGCCATATATCTGGATTCATTAAGTAAATTTCTCGCATAAAATTATAAATAACTTCAAAATACAATGTGTTTGCAATTTCACCAATAATGAATTTATTTTTTAATTTTTCTCCAAAGTTATGGATTATTTCAATATTTCTAATCATTTTACTACGTAATTTTACTTCTAATTCATAAATCTCATTTTCTTCTAAATGCTCTCTTCTTTTATCTAAGACACTTTTATTAAACCAAATTTGCTGTTCTGTATCTTTAGAGTATTCTTTGTAATATTGATTGAAAGAATACTTTTTTGTTGTCTTATCCAATAAGATTTTTCCAATATCTCTTAAATTTTTTAGATGTTTATGAAAAGTCGCATGTGACATTAGAGTTTTATCAATATCGTCTAAATTCTGTTGTTCTATGGTTATACTTGTTTCAACTAAGTATTTATAGAGAGTTGTTCTTGTTGAAGGTTTTTTTTTTATGAAATCAAGCAAAATATCATTGTTGTTCATGAAATCTTCATCACCTTTGCTCTTTTTTCTGTATAAATACTCCTTTAGTAATTCCTTAATTTGTTTTTCTTTCATTTTCTCTATCTTTTTTTAAAGAGTTTAGTATAGTATTCAATTATACTATCTCACTGATTATTATATAGTCCTTAATATATTTATAAATGTTTGTTTTTTACTATACTTAAAAAAATAGTTTTAGCTTGAAAAGATTGCCTCAATATAAATTAGAAGATATCATTAATATTTTGGAAATATCCTTAGATGAAAAGCTATTAGAAGGTGTTGATTTATCTTCATTTAAACTTCTGTTTCGAGATAGAAATAAGCCATATGAAGTTATTGAGGCAGATATTATAAATAGTAGGAATACTAAAGCATTGTTCTTTATACCAAAAGAATCCGAAAGAGCCAAAATTATTGAAACTGATTTGCGTTATAAAGATCAAATCACACCAGACCGCAGGGAACGAGTTCAGAGTTCTGAACAAAGTGAACAAGGGCTGGTCGTATCGGGTTCATTCTAAAAAAATTAGCGATGTGCTGAACGGAGTGAAGCTAGAACAGAACGCATGGAACGAGTTCAGAGTTCTGAACGAAGTGAGCAAGTTCTGTTCGTATTGAAATTTATTGCTACATCTCTAGAAATTAATCAAAATCAATGGCTTATAATAAATTTAAAGTAAAAAAATTTAAGAAAAGAAAGGTAAGATAAAAAAATTAATAAAAAGGAAAAAAAAAAGAGTATATATTATTATTTTTTCTTAGGAGTTAATAAACTTCCAAATCGATGCTTTCCCTTATTTTTTCGCCATGAATCCTATTAAACGAATTTAATTTAATATCTCCTGAATATCCTTTAGCCCCAAACTGCACGAGCTCCGAGAGCTATTGCGCCTAAAACAAAAATCAAACAAAGAACAGATAGAATTAACCCTATCGTTGCAAATGTTTTAGGATCATCTTTCGCGCATCCTATTATTCCAAGAATTAATCCAATTATGGCTAAGAAAAGTATAACTAACCCCATGCTAGCCGCTGCGATAACGGAAGGTTCGCTATAACTACTAGCTCCCATAGCATTCCATATAAGTGGAGGAAAAACTAGAAAATCCAAAATACAGGTAATAATTGCTATTATGAAAGAAGCCAAGCCGATTCCTTTTCCCATATGTTTACACCTACAATTTTGTATTTTTTTCTAATGTAATTAAAATTTTGATAAAATTGTATTTAAATGTTTTTATTTAACATCGAAAATATTTAATTAATTTTTAAGAAGTAAGAAATAAAGTACTTGTTCTTTAAAAATTCTATCTCGTGAAATAAAAAAAAGAGTTTATTTTTTATGGTTTATTATTTTTTTATGTTTTTTGTTATGAATCGTTATGGACTCCTTTCTTTAAAAGCTCAGTTTCAGAAATCGCGCACTCTTCCCGATGGTTCTCGACGAATTCTTTTCCGTAGCTCTCCAACTTTCCAACGAGCTTGTTTTTGGCAAACCGCAAAACCCTTATGTCGCTTTCCGTCAAGTTTACCGAAGTCATCGAAAATCCGAGTTTTTTTTAGAATCTCCAATAGTTTTTGTGGTATCCGATCCTTTTGAACTACTATAAACCCTATCTTTTTTTACAACCGACCATCCCACCGACTATCCGCAAGGTTTTGTACTACGAAACTTTTATTTCGTCACACGATATTTTCATTTTGTAATACAAAACCGTATTTCGTCACACGAAAAAATATCGAATACCTATTCGCAAAATACCCAAAAAAATATCGTCACACGAAAAAAACCCTCTGTATCTTGTTTATGTATACGAAAGTTTGAAACCAATCACACCACGACGAAAAACATTCATAAAGAATTAAGTATTTTTTTAAGTTAATCTAAATAATAAAATTATTTCTTAATAATAAATGAAAATATTAATCGCAGATAAGCTTCGAGAAGAAGGTATTAAAATATTTGAAGAGAATGGATTTGATGTTGTAAAGAAGTTTTCTATTAACCTCGAGGATTTGAAAAAAGAAATTGGAAATTACGACGCAATAGTTATTCGTTCAAGAACTAAATTGACGGCGGATGTTTTAGAAAACGCTAAAAAGATTAAGGTAATTGGAAGAGCAGGAGTTGGCTTAGACAATGTAAATCTTGAAAAAGCAAGAGAATTAAATATAGAAGTATTTAATACGCCTGAAGCGCCTTCTGTTTCTGTGGCGGAATTAACAATCGGGCTATTACTTAGTTTAGTCAGGCATATCTCAAAAGCAGATGAGACGATGCATTGTGGTCAATGGCTTAAAAATGATTATATGGGATATACTTTGCAGGGGAAAAAAATTGGGTTAATTGGTTTCGGAAATATAGGTCAAGCAGTAGCTAAAAGATGTGAAGCATTAGGGATGATAATTGGAGTATATGATAAAGACTCAGCGGTAATAGAGAAGGCTCAGAAATTAGGGTACAAAGTTTATCGCCTCGTGGATGATTTAATTAAAGATGTACAAATAATTTCTTTGCATATACCAGCTACAGTAGAAACTGAAAATACCATTAACGAGAGAAGATTGAAAATGATGAATAAAAATACGATAATAATTAATACTGCTAGAGGAAATCTTATTGATGAGGGAGCTCTATTAAAAGCGTTAAAAAAAAATGAAATTGGCGGGGCTGCTTTAGATGTCTACAGAGAAGAACCTTTAAAAAATTTAGATCTTTGCAATTGCGAAAATAATTTAATTTTAACGCCTCACTTGGGAAGTCAAACCATAGAGACTCAATTACAAGCAAGCATAATGATTGCAGAAAGAATTGTGGATTTTTTAAAGGATTTATAATCTTCACTACTTAACCATAAAAATAATAAAACATGCTTATTTTTAATAAATATAAATTAACGAGTGTGCTAATGAAACTTGAAGTCTGGATATAGTTATGTAAAAGAAACATTTGAGAAATATGAGAAAGGTTATCAGACACCTCATTGGTTTCGTGGAATTGAATACAGAAAGGGTAGATCAATTCAAAGAATTGAAAAGCCAACAAAAATTCATAGAGCAAGAGCTTTAGGGTATAAGGCAAAACAAGGTTATATTATTGTTAGGTCTCGAATAAGAAAGGGAGGAATGCATAAGGTAAGACCAAAAAGAGGCAGAAAACCACGAGCTATGGGCGTAAAAAAATATACAACCGGAAAAAATCTACAGTGGATTGCAGAAGAGCGAGTACAAAGGAAATATCCTAATATGCAAGTATTAAATTCTTATAAAATTTATTCAGATGGTAAAAAATGGTATTATGAAGTAATTTTAGTTGATCCTAACCATCCAGTAATTAAATCTGATCCTAAAATAAATTGGATTTGTGAATCCGCTCATAAAAAGAGGGTAACCAGGGGTTTAACATCCGCTGGAAAGAGAGCACGAGGTTTGCGAAAGAAAGGATGGGGGTCCGAAAAAACTCGCCCAAGTATAAGTGCAAATAAAGGGCGAGGTAAATAAAACCTTATTTAATGGTTTGTTTTTAATACTAAATTTTTTAATATTAAAATCAATTCTATATATATTTAAGTATAAAAAATAACTAAATGTGAAATTATATTGACTGATTTTAATCCAAAAGTTTTAAGCAAAGAGGAGTTAAGCAGAATTTCAGCAGATGTAAATTCAGAAGAATTAATGTTATTTGATGACCATTGTTTGAATATCCATTATGATAATAAAGTATTAATTGAAGCTAAAGAGCCAGGTTCTCCTTGGGTTGTTGTGAGAGACTTTAAAACAGGAGAGAAATCTGAGATTATAGATTGTACATCCCAGAACTGGACATTAGCATTAGGTTTCGCCAATCCCGATGTTAACTATGCGGTCACTGAACAAATGAAGAGGCTTACCCATGTCAAATCAAGCACGGTTTCTCCAGCCCGAGCTAAATTCGTAAATAAATTAGCAGAACTAGCCCCGGGGAGACTAAAAGGAGGCAGAGTCCATATCAATAATTCTGGTGGCAGTTTAGCAATTGAGGCTGCCATAAAGCTTGCATTGATCGCTGCGAAAGGAGCAGATCAGATTCTAGTGTTTCGAGGAGGATACCACGGAAATACATTAGCTATGTTGACCGCTTCTCAACCTATTCACACCGTAACAAGATTTCGCCCGTTCGGAGTAGATTGTTTCGTAAGAATACCGCAACCATACTGCTACCGTTGCTTGTGGAATTATAAAAATGGATTATATGGTAAGAGGGACCCTCAATGTAATTTAGAATGTTTTAATTTAGTTAAAGAATATTTACAGGGTTTAACCACGAGAAAACTTGCTGGAGTGATTTTAGAATTATGTCAAGCCGCAGGTGGACACATTCCTTTTCCCCCAGAGTTTCTTGTAAAGTTAAGAGAAGTTTGTGATCAAGAAAAGATTTTCATTATTTATGATGAGGCTCAAACAGCCGTATGGAGAACAGGAAAATATTTCTCTCTCACAGAAAAGTATGAGAAAGAATTGGGAATTGATCTATCTCCAGATATGATGTGCTTCACGAAAGCCATCGGTGGAGGTTTTCCTTTAGGCGCAATGATAGCAAGTCCAAAGATTAAAAAGAGATTTAGTCCATCGGAAGATCATACTACATTTTGTAGCACACCAATAGGTTTAACGGCTGGACTTGCATCAATAAAAGTCATTGAAAAGGGTAAAATTGGTGAGAATTGTGAAGAGAGGGGCAAACAAATTACAATGAGATTAAAAGAGCTCCAAGAAAAGTATGAAGTTATAGGCGATATTCGTGGTCCGGGACTCTTTATCGGAATTGAGTTAGTTAAAAACAAAGAATCCAGAGAACCATTTTCGAAATTATTACAAGAAATGCTTGTAGAGGGCGTAAGACAGAATATTTTCTTTGGACCTAGTATGCCATACTTAACCGGAACAGGGAAATTATTAATGCACAATTTGATTAAAATTAAACCTCCATTAATAATTACAGAAGAAGATGCGGATTTCATCTGTAACAAGTTTGAAAGTGTTCTGAAAGCGTCGCTAAATAGTGTGAATAAAGGTTAAATTTAAAACATTCAATTAATTAATATAGCTTTTTTTATAATTTGTTAATCGAAATCGTAAGACCCCCATCTAAAATTAATACTATTAAAGCTTATTGATGGAAAGGGTTAGACCTCCATCTATAATTAAGTTTTGACCGGTAATGTAATCTGCGGTGGGGGATGCGAGAAACATAGCTAAATCTGCAACCCATTTTGCATCACCAATCTTATCTATTGGAAGTTTAACACCTCTAGTATCTAAGAATTGTCGTATCAATTTTGGATCGTTATTGTAAATTGGCGTTAAAAATACTCCAGGGGATATAGCATTTACAGTAATGTCGCTTGGTCCTAATTCCAACGCCCAAAGTTTTGTAAAAGCGATAAGTGCTGCTTTGCTTGCGCTGTAAATGCCAATCATAGGATTAATACCATTTGAAGTTCCTGCACAGGAAGCAATATTTATTATTTTACCTCGAATAGGTTTAAATTGCCTTTGACCCTTCATTTTACGAAAAAATGCTTTAGAAACATTCCAAGCACCTTTCACATTAACAGCCATAACTTTATCATACATCTCTTCTTTCGCTTTTAATGACTGATATAACCCACCATCTATACCAGCGTTATTTACTAAAAGGAAAACATTGTTAAACTTTTCAAATACACTTTTTGCCATTCGTTCAACTTCTTCGGATTTTGAAATATCGGCTTTAGCTAGAAGGATCTCAACATTGTAGTTTTTTAAGACAATATCGCGAGTTTCTTCTAGGCCTCCCATATTTATATCGTTAATCACCAAATTTGCTCCTCTGTTAGCAAATGTTATCGCCATTTCTCGACCAAATCCACCACCAGCACCAGTAATTAAAGCAACCTTTCCTTCTAAAAATCTTTCATTTTCCATTATTATCATTACTAAATCGATAAATTATTAAAATTAATAAACTAAAGAAAAAGTTAAATTTTATTATAAGATTCAAAATAAAATATAAAAAAGTAAAAATTTTTAGAATATACTTATTGCCTTCCAAATAATCCTTTACTCTTCTTGTAAAGTCCTATTAATTTCATTGCGGGAGGTGTTTCAAATCCGATATCAACATCAATTACAGCGGGTTTATTTGAATCAAAAGCTCGTTGAAGTGCTAACTTTATATCTCCAGGTTTTTGAATTTTTTCACCATAACAGCCAAAGCTTTTTGCAATTTCAGCATAATTAGTTGGAGGAAATTCAGTGTCGCAATATCTTTTTTGAAAATTAAGTTTTTGATTGCTCTTAATCATACCCCAAGCACAATTATTCCCTATAACGATAATAATTGGTAAATTCAATCTAACAGCAGTTTCTAACTCTTGAACATTAAACATAAAGGAACCATCGCCAGTAATACATACAACGGGCTTATCAGGCTTGGCCATTTTAACACCTATAGCGTGTGGAATTCCTGTTCCTAAATGAGCCATTGAAACGGGATAAAATGTACTTCTTGGAGGACGAGGCTTATGATTGATATGATACATTGTAAAAGCAAAGATGTCGCCGCCATCTAGAACTAATTGCGTATCTTCGGGTATCCAGTCTAAAACTTCATATGCAAGTCTTTCAGGCTTCATCGGTAATTTTGAATATTTTAATAATTTTTGAATCATTAATGCTTCATTTTTGCGAATATCTTGTAAGTAATCGTTCCATTCAGACCATTCTGTAATCTTTTCTTTAGGTAGGCTTTTTTCCATTTCCAATAATAGATGGTTAATGACTGCTTTTGCGTCTCCAACGATACTGATCTCTACAGGTCTATTTTTTCCGATTTCTTTAGGATCAATGTCAACTTGAATTAATTTCTGGTTCTGGTTCCATAGTGGTGCGGCCCCATAAAGAAGAGTATAATCCCATTTACATCCGATGGATAAAATCACATCGGCTTCTGCTGCTGTTGTTCTATATACATTATCAACTAAATAACTGCCTAAAAATGTCTTTTTATCTTTTCCAATTGAACCAATCCCATTTATTGATGTACCAGCGGGAATCACATAAGTTTCAGACAACCTTTGTAATTCTTCATGAGCTTCTGAAGCGTTAATACCACCACCTGCGACAATTATGGGTTTTTTTGCAGTTTCTAAGACTTCCACGGCTTTTTTAATTGCCTTAGGGTTACCAGTTGGTCTAAAAAGCGGTCTATATTTTTCTGGATCTATAATCTTTTTAGTATCCTCTTCTGAAGCCGTTCTAACTAAAGCAGTTTCTCTTAATTCCAGAAAAACCGGACCTTTCCTACCAGATATGGCGGTTTTAATCGCTCTTTGGACTGCATGTGGTATTTCGTACGGATCTTCAACAGAGATTTGTAGTTTAGTTATTGGTCTCATCAATGCCATTTGATCTAAGCCGCCTTGTAGAATACCAGTGTCATCGAAAGGTCTCGCTATCTGCGCTCCGATTACGAGTATTGGGATGGAATCCGCCCATGCGGCTGCAACTGCAGGTACCATGTGAGTTACTCCTGGACCTGCAGTCCCCATACATACCCCTATTTCGCCCGTAGCCCTAGCCCATGCATCCGCCATATGTCCTCCAGCTTGTTCGTGTCGAACCATTACGGTATCGATCCCTTCTTCGCGACCCCACCGTTCTATAGCATCATAGATTCTTAATAATTCACCGCCAACAATTCCGAAGATGTGTGTAATGCCTTCCTTTAATAAGCATTTGACTAATAAATCTCCACCATCTAAAGTTTCTTTTGCCATACTAAAAAATTATTATAAATAAAAAATAAACTTTTTTAACATAGAAGTTTACAAAAAGCAGTAGAAAAAAAACAAAAAAAACCAAAAAAAAAGGATTTTGAATGTTAAACCCAATTATCTAAATGATCAGAGGAATATTCAAGTAAGTTCATTTGATTTTTCGCATTCAAATAATTTTCAAGTTCATTTTGTGAATAATAAAAACTTTTTTTAATAATTGATTTACTTTTTTTAGCAAGACGGTTCAAGAATGGGATCTTGGCCTCAATATACGTAGATAATTTAGCCAGTTCCACATTATCCATAAATTCAATATATAATTCTCCTTTATATCCAAAAAATTTTGCAAAGCTTACAGGATCTAAGATTTTCACATTATGTCTATATGGCACATTATTTGGAACCGGTAAGGGCTCCTTAGCGTTTATAGGGACTAAAATAAGCATTTTATTTTTTCCCTGATACCCTTTTAAGCATTTCGCTTTTGCAGTCTTCTCTGATGTGCTTTTTTTTCATCTTTTTGACCTCGTTATTTAGATATGTTAATAAATATTTAAAAAAAAAGAGGGATAATGTTTTCAAATTTTCGCCTTTCGTCTGGATAACGTCTTGCTTAAAGAATCCGGAACTAACGCGCCATTGTCGGTGCATGTCCAGCCCGCTCTATGTGGTTCGTTCCAAATAAATCTAAATAATCTATTAAAATTTTAAAACAATATATTTATACAACGATATTTTTATATTAGCAGGGGACAAAAATAACATTCAAACCTGATAACTCTTTCTCTAAAATCCCTAATATTTAAAAGTTAAATCCTCTAAACTTACAGGAGCTGTCCTTTTCTTATAAACAAAAAAACCTACAACCGATAAAATAGAAGCAATACTGCCAACAAAGATAATAATATATACCACACTCAAATCTAGTGATTCCTCTTTCTTTTCGTCTTCTTTACTTTTCTTTTCGTCTTCTTTAATATCATCTCCCTCTTCTTCTGTATCCGATTGCTCCTTTACCTCAATATTAAGCTCAAAATCACTCTCTTCGAAAACATCAGTTCCATTTAGACCTATCTCAAATCTTAAGCTATTATATTCCCCTAACACTTCCTTTGAAATGATAATACTTACAATTCCAACATTATTCGTTCTATAAACATTCTTAGACAAAAATTCATCTCCGTTATATATTTCAAAGTCTAAATAACAATACTTAAGGTCATAAACAGTACCATTAATAACATAATAAAAATACATCCCAAATTCAAAATCCTCATCATCATAAACAATATCACTGAACCCATTTAAATTATGAAGAATTAAAAACTTCTCTACATTAAAATAAAACATAAATACAGAATCATTGTAAATCGGATTATCCTTAATAAAAAGCTTGATTAAATGTGTTCCCGTTTCATTTGCAACCAATGAAACATTTATAACACCTAACTCATTTGTAATATCGTTTTTAAGAGAATAATAAGAATTAGAAACATGTTCAATATAAATCAATTGGTTTATTAAAGAAATATTCTCAAAATCGGTAAAAGTAGCATTGAAATTACAATTAACTCCATAGTCTAAGTTATCTTGAAACCCTGTGACTTGACAACTAACATTTTTTTTAACGATCTCTATATCTATCACATCTATAATAAAATAATCATCGTAGATTGCAAAATCCGTATAATAACCGCACACTCTCACTTGTAGAGCCTCTGGCTTATCAGTAATACTCTGAACAGAAATCTCCCAATCTTCAGTCAAATAATCTGGTGGCTCTCCTGTTATTGTGTCATTCCAACCAGAATCCCATAACACATAATCACTACTATTTCTAATCTCTACTCGTACAGCTTGGTAATCAGGGGGTATATAAAAGTTTGACCAAGTTAGATTTATCTTGATGTCATCAGTCGGGTAATACAAAGTTTTATCTGTAGCAAACTCCTCTACATAAACAAAATGAGCAGATCCCCCTCTTACACTACTTATTAACCCTAAAACACTTACAAACAACAAAAGTGCAATTAAAATTCCACTCTTTTTTTTCATCAAATATTTTTACTAATTTAACTTTAAAAAATCCTAATATATTTAATTATGTTTAATTTTTATCTATTACATTCTCAAAAGAATGCTTTAAACAACATTTAACTAATGGATAATTCCTATAACTTTTCTTTTTCTTCTTAACCAAAAAACCATTTACAAAAGGCTGTGACTCTTTCCTAACAACTAAAGCCACTTTATCCTTAATAAATCCTTTTTTCTTACTAATAATACCTGTTTTAAAATGTGGTTGGCTCATATTTACTCTTATCTTTTCCATATCGTTTAATTAAACCCGCTCCAAATAAATAATTTATTATAGCTAACAACTGAAATTCCTCAACAGGCAATCTTTAAAAGATTAGAAGTTGATTAGATAGTGTTATTAAGGTTAAAAACTATGTATAAAAGACTTATAAAAATTAAAAAAAAAAACTTTTTCATTGGAAAAAATAATAAAGAAATTAAAAGAATCAACTAAGATATTGCTAAAAAGAAATAAGTTCGAGATAAAATCCCAATGCGCTTCGTGTGTCTAAATAATAAAATTTAACCCTCTTACCTAACTGTCCGTGTTGAACTACATCGATGTTAAATTTTTTCTTAAAATGCTTAATGTAAGATTCCGCGTCTTTAGTATATATGCCCAGATGATGTAATCCTTCCCTTCCTTCTTTAAGGAATTCAGAATACAAATGATCCCCGTTAGATTGTATTACTTGTACTATTTCTAGTTGCTTTTTGCCCCAATTTTGTTGTATCTTTTTTAATTTAAAACTAGCTTCTTTTCCTTTATATACGACCTTAGTATCTTGTTCAAATATCTTTAATTCCGTTTTAAAATCTAAAAGTGCTTCCAATATTTTTTTTGATTTCTCAATATCTCTAACAACTATACCAATCTGATCGCACTTAGCTAACTTTATCTCTGACATGGTAATTAATAATTATATTTCTTGTTATTTTACTTTTTCAGCAAAATCTAATTTACCTGTTGGTTTAGTCAAGGGAAATTCTCCCTTAAGAATCATCGATTTTAACTCTTCAGCTAACAATATTGCTCCATATCGGTCTGATTGCCTTAATACTACTGGAACATCGTTGCCTTCGAATTTAATCGTCTTTAAATCTAGTTTAAATGCTTTAGGGCATAAATGAGCACAATTACCACAATTAAAGCATCTCGATCGATCAATAGCTACAATCAAACTATTTTTTATAATAAAGGCGTTGGTAGGACAAATATCGAGAATAGTACAATTTTCACATTCTTTACAGGCATTCGGATCAAATTTCATCATGAAATTATTATCCCAAACATCTCCATAAGTAGCTTCTCCAACTTTTTCTCTGCCAACAAGACTTAAAATAGTCAATTGTACATCATTATCTGATTTGATAATATTATTAAAGATTTTTTCGTTTAAAATCAGAATCGGAATTGCTAAACTACAAATTGGTTCTAATCCATAGGAGGTTTTAAAAGCACCCATATATTCGGGTTTCATATCGGCAAATTTCGCGATTGTCATCATATTTGGTTTACCAATATAATTACGAGTACCTGGCCCCATAAGATACCCAATACTCCCATTAATTAAAATTGGCGAACCAACACCGTAAGTCTCAAATTCGGAGTCGTTTTGAAAAGGATTTAACGCACCACATCCAGAAAAAGTAATCTGTGTTTTGTTTGCTTCAAAGGGGAGGCAAGAGAAAATAGTATCTACCTTATATGCTTCACAATTAATCATAGCATTATAATTTTTAATGGCTTGCCTTGTTCCCATTAATTTTGCGAACTGCATATCCTCTAAGGTTATCTCTTTTTCAACACTTTCACCTTCACTACTTAGGGCAGAAATTTCTACAGATTTTCCTTCTACAAGTTCTCTAAAAAGCGAGCCCCCACAATAATTTTCCCTTGTTTGACTTTGTGCAGTTCCATAAATTATTAGATCTACTATGCCTAAATATTCATTTGGGCATGGACCTGGAAATGTCGAGATTCCATTAATCCTTACTTCAGTAAATTTCCTTAATGCTTTAGGCGGTGAGAGGCGGAAGGAGAAGATTCCCATAATTCCGCTCATAAGTCCTTTGGTAGCAGTTGTAATAATATCGATGTCTTCAAATTTGACTTTTTCGCCTTTACTAACTCGGTCTAATAATTCTTGAACGGTTAATACTACCGCAGTTCCATTATCGATTTTTTTTTTAATGCTTGAGAGCTTTCTTTCTTTAACCACAAAAAACACTAACTATTTGTAAAATCCTACCATTTAAAATATTCATTTCATAATAATAAAATTTTTTTATAATATTATGATTTAAAATCTTAACATGATTGAATAGGTTATAGTTGCTATTAAGAGGTAAAATCGTTTTTGTCATATTTTGAATCAAGGTTGGTTGTAAATATTGATGATATTACCGATGTCCAAAATAGATTAAAATTTTGTGAAGAATTAGGTATAAGAAATGTAATCTTAGAGCCAAAAAATAATTTAAAGATAATATCTTCAGATTTAAAAACTAAAATCGAAAAAGAAAGAAAAATAAGTATTTTTTACCGCCTAAACTTGAAATCGAACAATCTGGATAATTTTAAAAAAGAAATTAAAAGATTTAACAAGTTTCCAGATATCGTTTCTGTTGAATCTTCAAATAAAGATGTGCAAATACATGCTGCAAGAGATTCAAGAGTAGATATACTATCTTTTTCTAATCAAGACATTTTAAAATCGCTAACTCCAGGAGTTATTTCCCTTACTAAACAAAATGGTTCTTTTATAGAGTTTTCTTTAGCACCTATTATGGTGGAAAACAGAAGTCTTCAGTCAAAAATTTTCAGATATGTATATCGCTACATAAAATTAGTAAGAACTTTAAAAGCATATTACATAATAAATGGAAACTTTACTGAATTATTTGATTATAGGCATCCAAGAGCATTGATAAGTGTTTGTTATTCGCTTTTTGATATTCCTTTAGTTGAAGCGAAAAAAGCCTTTAAAGAAAATGTCCGAACACTATTAAATAGATCTCAAAAAAGGCAAAATGAAAGTATATTTGAAGAGGGAGTAAGATTAGTCCAGGAGGAAGAATAAAATTGGTAAAACAAGAGAGGCAAAGGTATATTTTGTTTAAAATTATAAGCAAAGAAGGTATTAATTTTGAACAGCGAGATATTTTGAAATCAATTTGGCAATCTGTATGGAGATATTTTGGAATGAAAGTAGCAAACAAGGTGGGTTTATGGCTACTAGAACTGAATTTAGAAGAGAATTACGGAATAATAAGATGTTCCCATGAAACAAAAGAGTCGATAATTACAGCAATAACTATGGTAAGAGAGATTAAGGGAAAAAGAGTAATATTATCACCGGTCAGAACTTCCTCAACGATTAAAAAAACTAGAAAACTATTACAACAAATATTTCATCACCAAGAATAATCTTTTTATCATATAATTTACGAGAAATAAAACAATTACTAAATAAGAAAGTAAATAAAAAATTTAATAATTAAATAAAATATTAGTTATTTGAATTAAGAATAGGTAAATTTTACAGTAAACTTAATTCTTCATAAAAATGAAGGATACAGGCTTAACAGACTCATACATACAAACCAACATCGATTCATTAAATGTGACTTTAAATATCTCATTATCCGAAGTTAAAGAGTTAAAAAATTCTCAATACTTACTTATAATACAATCATCAACACAGAAATGCGTAAAAACCATAATTTATCCATTAAACAAAGAAAAAATAATCAAAATTAGTTTATCTGGTAAAAATGTCTCTGATGAGGTTCTCGAAGATTTGTCAAAATTACTTCAAAATTACGAAATAATTCATACAAGCGGTCTTTTAGTAAAGAGAAAACACATTTTTTACGAATGTTATCTTAATCTTAGACTCACAGATTCTAAATCTAAAGATTTAAAAGTTTCTTTAGATAAGATTAGAAATATATTTAAAGAAATAAAAATAGTCGAAATTGGCATAAAGCCTATCGAACGGGAATAAACATGAAATCTTGGAAGGTATTTTTAAAATTTCCTGATAGTACTGATTTAGAACAACAATTAGAATTATATGACACCAAATTATATTATGGAGGTTACTTAAAGATTAAGAGAAGTTATTTTAACGAGTTAGTTAAAGTAATAAAAATGACAAAAAACTATTCAACAGCTAGAGCAATAGAGAGAGTTATAAGCCCAGATGATGACGATTGGTCACTTAATCCTTGGATTTTATTAATTATCAAGGATAACGAAAAAAACAAGCCCTTCTGGTTATTTATTAAGAGAGAAAAAGACTTATCCGGTATCTTAGTAGGTATCGGACCAAAGACATTTGCAGAATATAATAAAAATAATTCTGAAGCAAAGCGTGAAATAAAACGGCTCATTAATTATATTATTGCTTATTTAAACAAATTTCAATGTATAATTTTACTTCCTATTTTCTTGCTATGAATTAGAATCTAATTCTTAAATATTTTCAAAGCATTTGATTTTAAATTTAATCAATTAAATTGTTAGTACAGATTAGTCTATACGAAAGTTAAATAAGCAAATTTTAATTAATAACTTTAAGTTGGACTACAAGGAAATTAGAATAATTTAAAAACAAATGGTTTTATAATTATGAGAAAATCAACTATTAAGATTATTTTATGTGTGAGTACGCTTACATTTATAATTAGTATTGCATTTACATCAAATTTTTTATTAATAAATAGCGCCGCATTCGAAGAAGAGTTTGAACCAGAATATGGGCCTGCTCCAGAAATTGATGGTGAGCTTGATAGTTTCGCTCTTGAATGGGATAACGCTACTAAAGAAGATATTGAGATAGACGATCTGCCCGTTGAAGTCTGGGTCATGCAAAATTCGTCTAATCTTTATATTGCTCTCCAACTTGAGTTAGAATATCTCGAAAATGATGCTTTTATAGGGATTTTTATCTCCAAAAGTTCCGACGACGAGGATGACGATTTTGTTGATGCCAAATTCATTCAATTTTCTAAATTATCAGAAAAGGATCAGGATTACGAGTATTTAGATTATCACATTGAAAAAGGTGATGAGTTTAAAGAAGATGAGGACGAAGAAGGCGAAGGTGCAGCGGATTTAGAGGATGACGAAATTATTTGCGAATTTAGCATACCAGTTAATAATTCGGAAACGGTGAATGAGGATGAGGATGTTCTCTTAGATATGGGAGAAGAATACGCTTTTAAAATAGTATATGGTGAGGGTGGCGATTATGATGACGACATAATAAAAAGTGACACAGTTTTAATTTCAATAGAATATCCTCCAAAACCTCCAGAGCCAGAGATTTGGGAAATTGTACTTTTCGTCTTAGCAATAATTGCTTTTGTTACTATTGGTGTGTTTTACGGGTTTTATATCTATAAAATATTTAGATTAAAAGGAAAAGTTAAAAGGATTAAAAGATAATGTCAAAATTTAAGAAAGAATCAAAAAAAGCTCCAAAACCGAAGAAAATCTCCGAAGATAAAGTTTCTGACGATAAATTCGCGTTTAGAACTGTAATAATTTCAGCGATTATAGGAGGCATCTTCTTAGTATTATCGTTTTTCTTTAATGCTACAGATTGGTTCTACGAGGGAATAATCATAAACTATGTGGACAAAGAGGTATATTGGGAGGTTTTAGACATAAGTATCAAGGTAAGCGTAATTTTATTAGGGTTTTTATTCATGATGATTAGCATTGGAAATTACAAAGAGATAACCGGTAAACCTGTAAATTTAAAAGAAATTTTATTATTAGTTGGACTAACTTTAGCGCAGACATTTAGAAATCTATATGTATTTGTTTTTACACTTATAGGTCTAGCAGTTATATTATTTTATTTATACATGGTTCAAGAAAGTCCATATTAAAGAAAATATTTTTTTATTTGTTTGATTTCGTTAATATAAAAAAGGATTTTAGGTAAATTAATTAAGGAAAATTAATTTTGAGGATATTATAGTAAGTATCGTTGCCATAATCATACTTTTACTTTATTACGGATGACCCATTTGGCAGATAAAGAATTATCTCATCTATTGATAATAGTTTTATCCATTTTTTCATTTTATTATCGGAATTTTTGAGAAAATATTGTTTTATTTGCTTTGCCAATGCTCCTTTTGATAATCCTGTTTTAGATGGAATAATTGTAACGATATTTTGTGTTTTTGTTGTAATTGCGTTTTTAGGACCACTTAACAATTTTGGGTAAAAGATCTTAATTTCAGCGTTAGAGCCGGTATCCATCTCAACAAGTTCTAAACCGATCGCTAATTCTGTTTTAGCATTTTTTATAAAATTTTTTTTCCCAGATATTACGAATGAACCTTTCGGTAAATATTCACCAGAAGGTGGACTTTTAGAAACTTGCTCTGGCATGATATAAAACACATCTACAACACCCCAAGTCTCTTTCCATGCTCGTGAATAACTTGCTACAAAATCGGCGGTTTCTGAGAGGGTTCTGTCGGGAATCTTTTTATCATTTTCAGCGTTTTTTAGGATAGTTAGGGGAGAACCTGCAAAATTTGTATGAAATACTAAATCGTTCGGATTTGAATATTTCTTGAATATCACTTCGTTAGAGCTAGCATCCCTTCCTCCTATTACTAAATATCCGTCTGAAGATATAAACCATCTAAACTTTTCGAACCAATTCTTTTTTGGTTTTTTTATTAAAAAATCGATTTCCGCTTCGATTGAATCTTTTTCTAATTTTAATTTTTGAATATTGTTTTTCGTTTTTTCAATGGCTAGGGTTGTACCTTTAATTTTTTTATCTGCCTTTTTACCTTTGGAATATATATTATTCCCATTTTCTCCAAGACTTTTGTTTAAATCTAAATAAATCTCATCATCATTAAATTTGATAACAAGCTGTTTGGTTGACGGAATTATTTTTTTAAAAAATTCAGAACCTTTTAAATTCTCGAGTTTGGCAAAATTTAATTTTTCGTTGATTTCCTCCCAGCCATAACCTTTAGATTGAGCATTGATTATTACATTTAGCATATCTTCTAATGTTTTAAAATTAGCGTAGACAAATTCTCCACAATTATAATATTTTTTCTTCTTTGCTTTGAGTTCTTCCATGTATTCCATTTGATTTTTTAAAATTTTTTCTTGAGCCTTAATTTTTGCCTTTATTTTTTCGTCGGATGGTTTTTTTATAATTTTAGAATCAATTTTCGAAAAGAATTCGTCCACTGCGCTATTAAAAGATTTAAATATACGCTTTTTGTATTTTTTAAACATTTCTATATCAAAAGGAACGACGGACACTTCTGTTCCAGTGTCATCAATAACAATTTGAGCATTAATATCGCCAAACAATAATTGATTTCTTACTTTTTTGAACGCTTTATATAACTTATCTATATCTTCTTCGCTTAGATCTTTTCCAATAGATTGTTTGTCAATGCCTGCTTTATAACAGACTTCTTCACTATATAATCCTGCGATATTTATATTCCGTGCTAAATTTCTAACTATTTCTATATTTGAGGTTATTACTAGATCTTTAAATTCTTCCGGACCTATTGATAAAAAATCTTTACCCCTCAAGAGAGGAAAAATATATTCCTTACCAGCTAGAACATCTCTATCTTTAAATTTTTTGTATTTTTTTGCGATTTTTATTACATTCTTTTCATCTAAAAGAAGAAAATTACCTTTATTAAAAAGTTCAATGACAAATTTCCACGGTTCAGTATTTAGATTACTTAATTCTATTATAACAATTCTATCAAAGTTATATTGGGATACGCTCAAGATTTTTCTATTTCTTAAATGTTTTCTTAGTGATAATATATATTGAGAGGGATATTTAGGAATTGGATAATTATAATCGGTTAAATTTATCCGAGAATCACTTTTAATAATCAAATTCTTTCGTCCTTCTTGTGCGGTGTTAATTCTTAAAAGTAATAAATCTTCAACCGAGTATATATTCGCAATGGTGCCATTCGCTAATATTTCATCCAATTCCCTACTAATGGCAAAAACATCGATATTTGTAAACAGATTTCGTTTCTTCACGACTTAATCATATTTCACTTTTATCACTAAATGATTGTGCTTATCTATATTTATTTTATTCGAAATTTTAATACAATTTGAAATTCAAATTCTGTTTTAATACCGACTATCTTGATCCCCGAAAAAATCGCCGCAAAATAGGAGAAGAACCCGCCTAGTCCGAAAAAAGTGATCGTGCTACAAACCCTATCTTGCCGACTATCCAAACCGACCATCAAAAATCGACAAAACCGCGAAAAAAATGGTCAGAAACCCCGACTATCCCCTAAACGACTTTTGATGTATCTTGTATAATAACGGAAGTCATCACAACGAAACAATTTTTAAATAACTATTATTTATAATAATAATTATGGCATCTAAAAAAAAGTATAAAAAAGTCGATATCAGAAAAAAAAGATCTAAATTACTTAAACAGAAGCAAAAGCAACTACCAAAACAAGAGATTGCGGAGAAAAAGAAATTCAAAACAGAAAAAGAAGAAAAGCTGGAGATCAGATTAGCGAAAGAGACAAAGTTATATTGGATAAGGGCGGCTATGGGAGCGATAAGCGCGTTAATTGGGTCTCTAATAGAAGGCTTAGTTAGTTGGTTTTTACTTATTTGGATGCTGGCTTTTTGGGTTGGTTTTCCTTTTTTCGTGAGTTTTGTAATTTTCAGATACAAATATGACAAAGAAGAATGGAATTGGAAAAATATAATTAAACCGGGAATTGGAATTTTCTTCTTTTTGTTTATGATCGTTACGATATTTTTGTATACTTTACATCTGTTAAGTTAATTTTTCTTATAATTGAATTTTTTGCTTTACTCTCTTTTCAGTCTTTTCTTTAGATGTAAATATAATCTCATCTAATTTATAAATACGGTCGCAATATACACATTGAATCTTTAAAGGTTTTTCTTCTAGAACTAAAAATTCATAATCAATTGGTTCTTTTTGTGAATTTGTAATGCATGTCTTATTAACGCACACAATTAATCTTTTTATTACTTTTGGAATTTCTACTTTTTTCTTTTCAATTACCTGAGAGTCTTCTATTAGAGAAACGGAAGAATTAGGCGAAAGAATGGAGATTTGTTGCATTTGAACTTTATTTAAGAATATGTTCTCTATTTTAATTATATCTTTTTTCTGGTACTTTTTTGAAGGTACATTAACACCTATCGTTATTAGATTAGGGGAGTCTTCGAGCCCAGTGAGACTTAGAATGGTTAGTGCGAATCCAGCTTCAATGTGATCGATGACCGTTCCTTTTTTTATCCTTTCAATTTTTAATTTATCATCTGACATAGTCAAAAAATTGAATTTTTAATTATTTCTTTGAAATTATTATAGTTAAAATTCAATAAAATTTTTACTTTTTTCTTATATTAAACAAATAGAACTAAACTCAAAACTTTATGGACAGATATATATCTTCTTTTTTAATGACTTATCTTCCAAAAACGAGTTTTTTATGACTTTTTTAGTCTTTTTAATTTTTTTAAATAAAAACGATTATTTAAAGTTATTCGTCGGGATAGTGGTATGGGAAGGTTTCGTTTAAAAGGTATGTATACAAAAACCAATCATACCACGGAGAGGGGTTACCTTGTTTTACATACTCCATTGCTTTATTTATGACTGGAAGATACTTCTCTTCGTAAAACTTTTTGTAATATTTACCGTACCATTGTTTTTCGGACTTTGTTTTAGAATCGATCCATCGATCTACCCAGCCTTCAATCGTTTTATCGCTTATTCCTCGAACTTTGCCGTTTTCGAATTCGCTCCAAATGTTAACCTCACCCCTATAATGAAAGATGTAGTCCATTCTGCTCCTAAATTTTTCCTTAAAAATTTTTTTGTATTGTTGCTTTGATACATCTTCATTGTATTCCATTTGGTAGAGTTCGTATAGATGTCTCATGCGTGCTTCTATAATATCGTTGACCATATCATTAAGACTGCTAGAATCATGTAAACTTTCATGTGTTTTCCATCTTACAGGAGCTAATTTAAACCTGTATGAATAGCCCTCTCCATCAGGGAATCTGAAAAATATAAAATCATATTTTAAATCTTCGTCAAGATGCTGTCGAACAATACCATCTTTAGAAGGAAGACAAGGTTCCTCTTCTTCAAAAAATTCACACAATAACGGGTCTAATCCTTTTGTAATATCTATGAGCACCTTTAATTGGAATCTTTTTGTATTTAGATATGAGAATTGCCAAGAATGCGTTGAACCCAGTTTTAGTATTCTCGGAAGCTTCATATATTCCTCAATTTTATCGATAAGTTGTTGAGTCTCTTTCGGAGCTATATGTTCAAAACTTTCTTTTACAAACCTTTTTAATAAAAATATATTTCCAAAAAGAACTAAGGAATCCCGATTAAGTCTCTCTTTAAAGAAATTATGTGGAAAAATCGCACCAATCTTTTCTTTGAGTATAGAGTCTAATTGACTTAAGTAAATTGTTTTGCCCTTTACTTGATCATACAAGACAAGTATAGAATACGCGATTTCTTTAAGCAAAGTGTCTTGCTTAGCATAAATTGAGTCATCATTATTACCTTGCCTCCACTTAGATATAGCGTCCTCAACTTCTTTTGAATAAAGACCATTTCTGATGCACCAGCGTTCAACCATAAACATAACATATAGCATGAAATGATCAGTGCCCCTGTTTAACGTGAAATGACTGGAAAATAATCTTGTATCAATAATCCTTAATGATAAAGCATTTAAAGATAAATACTTTTTATTTTTTTTGAAGTAAGCTTCCCGAATAATTTTTAATAAAGTGTATTCTTGTAATAGAAATTTATTTACCGAAACTCGTCTTTCTTGGTATGATTCTATCTCTTTTAATAAAATTTTTCTTTCTTCCTCATTAAAAATATTTGAAAACTTAAATAGAAACTCATATTTTTCAAGGAGACCATGAAAATGTCCAGCATCTTTAAACGCATCAAGAAAGGCCCTATCACTAAAATCTGTATAACCTTCCTCTAAAGCTTTTTTGGCAATCACTCTGGAGATTACTTTTTCTAAAGTTGCATCTCTCTTCGGGTTTCTAGCATAAACATCTCTGACATAGGGCGAAACTATTTCAAAAAATGTCGCTATTAACTCTCTTTCAGCACCAGTAGAAAGGATTTTTCTAGCTTTGTCTGGAGAATTTGAAATATTTTTGTAATTTTTAATAAATAATTCATACTTCTTACCCAATAACGATTTCAATTCTTTATAAGGAAGTTTGCTCAATATAGAGAATAATTCTTCTTTATTTTCTTCTGTAAGTTGCTCCTTTTGAATAATCTTTATTAATTTAGATTTTTCATTTATGCTAACCATTGTACTTTTATATAGATTTTTCCTTAAAATCTCAGTTTAATTCAGTTTAATTAAACTGAATTAAGAATTATAACTTGTAAAGTCAAGAAATTAAGAAAAATAAAAAAAAAATTATGATTTAAAATTGAGATTCGTCAATTTTGGGCATCTCGGGGCTACTCAATGCTTTTTGAATTTCTTCTTTTGGATACTCGTAATCTTCTAAAGCGCCCGTCATAAATTCTTTATAGGCCAATAAGTCAAAGAAACCATGACCACTAAAATTAAATAATATTACTTTCTTCTCGTTATTTTCCTTTGCTTTTAAGGCTTGGTCTATAGCTTCTTTTACCGCATGTGCTGTTTCAGGTGCTGGGAGTATACCTTCCACGTTTGCAAATTTTAGCCCGGCTTCGATTACTTCTGTTTGATGATGCATAACCGCAGAGATTATTTTAGCGTTGTGAAGTATCGAAACTATTGGAGCCATTCCGTGGTACCTCAAACCTCCAGCATGAATTGGACTTGGGATAAATGTATGTCCCAGAGTATGCATTTTTACTATTGGACCTTTCATTGAAGTGTCTCCAAAATCCCATCGATATTCTCCTTTACAAACGCTAGGACAAGCGCGTGGTTCCACACCGATGATTTCTACATCTGGGAGAGTTCCATGTAATTTATCTCTGGCAAAGGGGATCATCAACCCGGAGAAGTTAGATCCTCCTCCCATACATCCAATAATGACATCTGGTTTAACTCCTACTTTATCTAACTGAATTTTTGCTTCTTGACCCACAATCGTCTGATGTAAAAGAACAAAATTTACAACGCTTCCGAGAGAATATCTGATTTTATCACTTCTTAAGCTATGTTCAATAGCTTCGGATATTGCGATTCCTAAACTTCCAGGATGCTCTGGATCTTTCTCTAGGAATGCCTTTCCCGATTCTGTAAATCTCGATGGACTTGCATGCACTTGAGTATTGTACGATCTCATCAAAATTTTTCGACCTGGTTTTTGGTGAAAGCTTGCTCTAACCATATAAACGGTACATTTGATATCGAATAAACTGCATCCATAAGCAAGACCAGAACCCCATTGTCCCGCTCCAGTTTCAGTGACCAATTCTTCAAGTCCATCCTTTTTAGCATAATACGCTTGAGGTATAGCAGTATTAGGTTTATGAGAACCAGTTGGAGAATATGACTCATTTTTATAATAAATCTGTATGTTATCACCTTCTATTCCCAATTCTTTCTCTAAACTCAAAGCTCGATGAAGTGGGCTTGGTCTATAAGTGCTCGCAAAAATTTCCCTTAATTCGTTAGGGATGGGAACCGTAGGTTCTTGGGATACCTCTTGGAGAACGCATTCTTTTGGAAATATAGCAAAAGCCATCTCTGGAGGAGCTGGTTTCCCATCCATCGGATTGACTAAGGGCGTCATAGGTGAGGGCAAATCAGGTAAAATATTTACCCATTCCTTCGGTACTTCACTTGGTTGTAACAAAATCCTCGAATTAAAATAATCAACCATTTTCCTTACCTATTTTATTTTTTTTTCCACATTTTAAATGTGTATCATTATAATATTAGAAAACAATACTATTAATGCACAATTAGCAAAATAGATTGATATTTTGTAAAATTGTTAGAGATTTTAAAAATTAGAAAAACAGAGTTTGGTTTAATCCTATGCAATGGGCGTTATCGCCAACGCCACTGCCAACGCCAAGCAGAAATGTTAACAAATGCCATAAAATCAAACCTTTATTTTAATAACACTATCAAACAATATAAATTATTTTTTACTTATTTTTCAATATTTAAAAACTTAATTAATTTAGTAGTTAATATACTTAAAATTCTTATCGTCCTTCAAAAATTTTGGATAAATTTTTTGCGGCCACTCTCATAACTTTGACAGTTTTCATTAGAGTGTCAATAATTGTACCAGCGCATACAATTACTAATCGTCCTGCGTTACTTATAACAATATAACCGTTGGATGCCCTAATAATGACTTCGCTTAAATCTTCTTGAAATAAAGATTGAATAGTTGATCTACCCGTCATTAAAAGAGCACTCGCTATTCCACAAAATTGATCTCCATCTACTTGATATTGTGGTAAGGCTGAGAAAGCAATTTGGTAACCTTCCTGCGATACAAGAGCAATAGCTTCAATATCTGCGTTTGAAGTTATAAAAGTAATTTGAGGGCTAATTTTTTCGATATCGCCATCCTCAATTCCTAAATCGGAACCAAATTGAATGCGCGTCCACCTTTTTTATTTTAGAATTATAATTTCTTATTATAATAATTATGAATTTCATCATTTTTATTTTTATATTATTTTTACCTTACATTTAATAAGATTACGAAAAGGACTTTTTGCAATTTTTTAGTAAAAAATTATTGAAAAAAGATTTAATTATCCTAAAAACCATTAAAAATATATAAATTTAAAATTATATTAAATCTAAAAAAGGAAAGTAAAACGAATCCTAACATTTTTTTTTGTGTTCTTATTAATTATTAATTATAGAATTAAATTGGACTTCAGAAATTAATTATGATAACCACGCGAGAAGCCATCAACTATCAATTTTCGTTAATATTTGGATATTCTTCTCCAAGAGACGAAGATTTAATTGTAGGAGATGTAATCGGTCCCGGAAAGTTGACGAAAGAGAGGGTAAATGAGCTCGCTGTTTCTACAATAAAATTTCTTCGAATGTATAATGCGATGTTAAGAGATTATACGGGATCTGAACTATTTTCTATCGAATTTGAACTCTATAATTTTGATACTAGGTCTCAAATTAAAATTTATCCCAAATCAATGATTTTAGTACCTGGAAAATATAAAGATGGTGAGAGTTTACTTCTTGCTTTAAAGCCAGAAACAGGATATTTAAATGTACATAAATCTAGTGAAACGATAGAAGATGTTAGTAAATTATTTTTCGAAGTTGAAGAATTTACCGAACATCCAAAATTAAACGAGGATGGAAAAAAAAAATTGTTAAAAAAGTTTGCTACTCGATTTAGCATGAAACTTTATGGTGAATTAATCGAAGATAAATGGAATAAGAAATTAATTGGCCTAAGTTCATCCCTTGCAACGGAAAAAAAGTTTTTAAACGCATATGCTACTATAAGATCCACTATGGAGATTTTATGGTATAAAAGACCGTTGATAGAGATTAACATCCTAAGCTCTAAATTCGAAAAATTAAAAAGCCCCTTTGAAAGACAAGCTGAAATTGAACATCTTAAATATTCAATATCGGGTCCCAGTGCTAATTTTATTATAGAACACACGTTAAAACTTGGAGCGAACCTAATGAATATGGCAAATACTGGTACGATTGACGAATCCCAAGATGAGATAACACAATATCTTATTAATCGCATTGAAAAAAGCATTGAGGACATTAAAGGCTCTCGCACTGCAGAGTGGTTAATTGATCATATTGACAAAATTATAAGCGACTTAGAGGTCAAATTAAATAGATTTTTAGATTTTTCCAATAATTTTCTTCATTCTGGAGAAAGTGGAAATTTATCCCAACTTTTAGAGAAGTTCAGACAATTTATTATAGAAAAAGGAACATTAGAAAAAAGAAATTTTGAAAATATGTGTAAATTAGCAATTAATTTCATCAACCTATCGTTTATTCAAAAAGAAAATTTAAGAGCTATAGAATTAGATTCGGTAATCTACTACTTTTTAGAAATATTCAAAAAAAGTTTTAAAATTATTAGAAAATCGCTACCAAAATATTTCTCTCGACGAAGATTAAAGATGTTAACAATTGAATTTATTAAGCGTATGAAAGCTGAATTTGATAAAGAAGCGAAGCCTGCAAAAATTTTAGGTCAAAGACTTATAGAAAAATTTGAAATATTTCTATTTAATCAGATTGAAATAAATCC
The DNA here is from genome assembly GCA_030605085.1 of Promethearchaeota archaeon. The sequence goes on from JAUWBH010000005.1 coordinate 73,872, forward strand.
AATAGTATTTTCAGAGACCATTAATTTTAATGAGGAAAACATATTAAAAGAATTCCCTAATCTAATAAACAACAATATTGAATTATTTTTTGACAACATAGAATTAAAGATTAGCGATTTAGTATCTTTTGCGGAAGTTTTAATGGAGAAAGACTCAAGTATAATCAGAGTCCATATAGAGAAATTTAAAAAATTTTCAGGAGAATTACACTTTTTATTAAGCTATCTTTTAAGATATACTACTATTAATCGATATTTAAAAGATGAACCCGATAGTGAAATTTCAGACCCAGTTACTTTCGCCAACAGATTCCATCGGTTCTTAGAGAAACGTATTGGAGGTATTAATTTAGTGTGGAAATCTTACATCCTTGGGTGGATAATAGACTATGCGAAGAAATTTTTTAAAGTAGACGCGCCAAGAGATTGGAATTTAAAAGAGATTTATGAGAATTTTCTTAGATATTTCGAAGAAAGAGAATCAAGAGAACAAAAAACAGAGAATTTTTTAGAATTTTTAGATGGTTATATTGCTCAAGGATCAGATGAATTAGAAAAAGAACACTTATTAGAATTTATCAAACAATTTGAATTTTGTCTTCAAATTAAAAATGAATTTCCAAATTATATTAAAAATAAAATCAAAAAAGAGATAAGTCTATTAAATTTTTTGGAAGAAGAATTAACACCTTTAAAATTTTTTAGAATTGACGAGAAGAATACATTCTATAACTACTTGAGGGAAATGGAATTAAAATATTTTTCAAAATTGATTCCACGTCCATTAACATTGATTTTGAAACATGATTTAACAAATGAAGAAAGAGAATTATTTAACGCAGATCTTTACCATGTTTTTGACTTTAAATTCAGTGGTAAAAATAAAATTGATATAGATTTAGAAGATAATTTTCAAGAAGTTTATAGAGAATGGGTAAAATAATCATAAAAGAATAATGGGGTGAAAATATTTGATTAGTGGAATAAAGAGAGAAAAAACTGCAGTTGAGAGTACTGTTAGATTTTTTCAAACTGTTGATCTGATAATAAATCATTTCAAGAGAGATGCAGACAAACAAAAGATTTTTGAATTAGTAACCCAAGAATTTTCGGAGGAAACACTTAAAGATCTATTAATTGCAACAGCAGCAATTCATTTATATCACAATTTAGGGATAAGAGTAGAAGAAAGTACAAAATTAGAGCAAATTTCAGTGAAATCTACTAAGAATTTAGAACTCATGGAAAAAAAGATATTAGCCGATGAAGTCAACTCAATATTAAAGGATTCGTTGAATTTAGAAATTGACATGCTTAATAAGATGATTTATTTGGAGAATAAAATAATCTCTTTTTTAATTAAAGATCGGATTACCGAGTTAAAAGAACTAGAAAGAAAGACTATTTTAGATGAGATAGAAGATCATATTGAACAAGTTTTGTTAGAAATTGTGCTAAGTTACCCACCATTTTATTTTTACGATTTACTTGGTGATTTAATCGGTCTTACTAATGAGATAAAAGTAGGGCTACTAGAAAAAGGTTCTGCTTTTAAAGAATTATCTGTTGAGATAGAAAGAAAATTAGAAATCGAAGAGAAAGAGGATAAATTTATCGAACTCTCAACCTTGAATAAATTAATTAAAAAATTACAATCCGATTTTGAATTTAAATCTTATAAAGAGTTACAAATGCACGCTATGGCTGTTAGGATGATTAAGCGTAGAGTTATGGACTACAATATTAATCGCTTTCCTATATCCATTCCTGGATTAAATACATTTTTAGAAGCAAACAAGATAAAAAAACAACTAATCGATAAAATAGAAGATGCTCTTAAAAAAAAAATTGATTACGAACAATTTGAAGAAAACATGGTGTCTTTTTTAAAGTCAGAAATGTTAAAAAAACTAAAAACTAATCCTAACGATTTTATTTATTTTTTAGAAAGCCTAAACGAGAGTAATTTTAACGAAATCATGTATATGTTAAATAAGCATGGTGTCTACAACATTTTACATCTAATTAATGTAGACAACGATCTCGCTCAAAAAATCAAAGAAAATATGATTAGATACAATATAGACAAAGCTAACATAATTTCTTTGAATAAAAAAAAAAAAAATCTGATCTATTTGATAAAAAAAGAATTGTGCGATTTAAATTTTCCAATTCTCAATGATATTGTGAAAAGATTTGACGAATCGTATGAATTTAGTATAATAAGGGTATTGAATCAGGATAGCGAAGAAATTCAAAAATTATGGAAAATATTGGAGGCCAAAATAGGATACTCTTTAAAAGATTTTCGAGAATATATTCGAAAAAAAGAAATAATAGATAAAGTGTTTTTGAGCGATTTAAAATTAAAAAATTATTCACAAATTCTGTTATTGCTAAGTTTTGAAGATATAATGAACAATCTAGCTAAAGATATTTTTTATTATATTTTTTCAAAAATCGTGAGGCAAATCGGTAGAATCATAGAGTTATATCTTAAAGTTACGAACGATAAAACGTTATATCTTATAGCGTTGAAAAAAATGTATGGTACAACTGAGTCAGAGGAATGGGTCTGGATCAAATTAGAAGAATTAATTATAGATCGAATAATAAAAAGGCAAGAAGAACTTGTCATAGTATTCAATGCGATGGATCAACCCTTACTTATTAATGGTTTTATTTTTGCTAGAATGGTAGACAAATCTTTAAATGAAGGCATAAAAGAATTTGAAGATAAGCCAAGTCCAATTTACGAGGGGATAAGTTCAATTAAATTAAAAACTGACATAATATCTCCTGTATCTTATTGTCTTGCTTTTGATTTAATTAAAAGATTCGAGAATTTTGAAGAATCTCGTAAATCTAAAGTAGAAAAAATAATTGAAACAAAAGAAAAGAAAATAGAAGTAAAAAAGAAGGAATTACGCAAGCAACAAGAGATAAGCACCCTTAATTGGATTGAAAGAAGAATAACTTCTTCTCTTATGAGGATTAATAGTCCTGGTATTAATCCAAACCAGTTATACTGGCAAAAAAAAGATCAAAAAACTGCAACAGACAATATAAAATTACATAGTGAAAAGAAAGGTCTCATTATTGATATGTTTACCGAATATTTCCATTTCGCTATCGAAAAAATTAGGTCGTTTGCCCCTGATGTAAAATTTCCTGAGCGTGAGAAATTACAAAATTTTGTTGTTAACACAACAAACGATATGTTAAAGAAGAGATTAGGTCGTATACCGTCAGAAAATGATATAAAAAACATGTTAGAAGGTGAACGATTTGAGATCGCTAGACAAATTGCTTCAAGAATAGGTAAATTACTAGATAAAGCATTATATAACAAATTTAAAAGTAAGAAAAGATAGATTTTTAGTTTTATTTTTTTAAATTTTTCTTGAAGTATTATTCAATAATCAAATTTTGAAAATTTTTATATACAAATTTGATTGAACTCTATATAGTTAAATTAAACATTTTTAATTGTTCAAGAGGTTTTTTTGTAGTAATGAGAAAATGTTTTAAAGAATAGATTTAAACTAGAGATAAAATTATGGATAAATATTATGATGTCATAGTCGTTGGAGCTGGATTTGGAGGTCCGGTAGCAGCTAAGATATGCGCAGAAGCGGGTCTAAAAACTCTTATGTTAGAGAGATCTGAAAATGTTGGTGAAAAAGTCATATCAGGATTGACAATACCGTTTTATGGCTTCTTGTTTGGACCAGAATTCATAAGAGATGGTAATCCTCCTTTTGAAAGACCTGCTGATGGGATAATTAATTATATAATTAAAGATGTGGAAAATGGTGACATCGACATAGATGATTCATTAAAGGTGCCTAAACCTTTCTCTCCAATATTCGCATTTGGGTATAATACTTATTGCAAGCCTTTTTGTGAATGGGAAGTCAGAAAAGCCGTTGAAGCAGGAGCGGAAATAAGAACATCAACCACAGTGGTAGATGTAATAAAAGAAAACGGGAGCATTAAAGGTATTATAACGGATAAGGAAGAGAATATAAGGTCTAAAATCGTAATAGATGCCGAGGGTTCTCAAGGGTTGTTAGCGATAAAAGCGGGTGTTAGAGAGAAATATCCTCCAGAAAGCATATCTCTCGCCGATATTTACGACTACGAAATGTCAAAAAAAGACATAGATCGAATATTTGGACATTCCGTAAAAATGGTATGGGGATGGGATGAGCAAAAAATTGCGCCTCCGCTCGGATACGGCAATGGGCTTATGGTTTGGCCTTATAGAAATAGTTTTCATTTTATGCAAGACCAATGTTTGAGAATGGATCGTAAGTCAGTGCCAAATTTAAAAAAGCTATTTGATATATATCATAAAAACATTACAAGTAAATTATCTTGGTGGAAAAACTTAGTTGCACCTCGATCGAGAATGCGAGCTAGAATGTGGGAGGGCTTCGAAATATATGTTGGTCTTAATAAAAAACTACGTAAAATGGATAATCATACAGATGGAATGATTCTAATAGGAGACGCTGCTGGGCTCGAAAGTACTGAGTTATGTGATGGGGTTCCCGCAGCATGGTTTTCTGCCGAAATTGCCGCTGATGTGTCGATTGCTGCGATACATGCAAACGATACCTCAAAATCTTTTTTAGAAAAGTACGATGAAAAAATAAAAACCCATCCGATAATTCAATGGTCCATCTCAGGTAAAAATAGATATAATTTACGCATAGCTCAAGCGGAACATAATCTAAAAAAATTGAAAAAGTATATACACGATGGTTGGAGTCTCGGTTCGTTGAGTCACTTTACTTCTCCATTGCTTAGAATTCTTCTTTCATACTTAAACGAAGATCCTACAATTATAACAAAATGGATTTTAATGTATTTCAGATATTATCAAAATTGGTTGCACGAAAGTTATGATTATTATGGAAAAAGAGGTCGTAGAATTATATCATCAAAAAAACAAAAATTTAGGGAATCAATTTTTCTGAGTTTTGCAAATTTTATGAATAATTTTGTTAAATTTTTTAGACAATTAAAAAAAATGCTTGCTATTGTATTAATTCCTCTTTCTAACTCGTCAAACACACTATTAAGGAAAACGTTACCAATCTTTGAACCGATATATTTAAATTTGATAAAATTGCTAAATCCATTAACAGAGCGTTTAAGTAAAAAAATGATAGCTTTCGTAGACTGCGTAGATCCTTCAATTTTTAACGTACAATCAATTAAATTTTTAAAGTAAAGTCAATTAGGAGCATGATATAA
>JAUWBH010000238.1 GCA_030605085.1 Promethearchaeota archaeon
ATTATCCAATGCGGGATTTAGAAATATTTCCACAGTATTCTATTATAACAATGAATCTATTCCTTCTGTTAGATTTCAATGCAAGAAACTTGATGAAGGCTATTCTCTTAAAATTTTTCAAATCATAACAAAAATCAGAAAAGCGATGCTCGTTAAGAATTACATTGATTTTACTGATTCGTTTATTATAAAAGAGCAAGAAGATTTAATAGCAAAATTTGCGTTAGAATTATTAAAATTAGAGAAAAATGATAAAAAGGATAAGGTTTTTGATAAATTAACTGATTTATCAATAAAATCGCCTAAATTCGCTAAATTCTTTTTAGAAGCAATAAAAAATAAAGATCTTCTTTCTGAGAAAGAAATAAAAGTAATTCTTAAGACAACTGAATTATTAATTGATTTGAATTTTCCTAATATTTTATTAAATTCTTTGAAAAAAGGACCACTTAAACCAGGAACCCAAAAAATTATTTTCTCTTCAATTGAATCGTTTGCTAAAAGCATTATAACGAAATTATATCAATTCGAAAAAGATCGGGACAAAATCATAGAAAAATTAGAAGATTTATCTAATGACACTAAGGAAAGAGAAATCAACTTTTTTTCTTTCAATTTAATTGAACAAAAATCGTTGGACTATTACTACAAAGGGATAAAGGCTTTTTACATAAAAAATTACAAGACAGCACATAATCAATTTTTAGAAGCTATACGATTATATAGGGACGATTTATTTTATTATTGGAATCTAGCGAAAGTTTTAGCTAAATTAGAATTAGATGATCAAGCGATAAAATTTTATAAGTTAACATTGAGATTTTTAAGATTAAAAAAGATTCAGTATAAAGATGAGATTAAACTTGATATTAAAAATGAATTACGCTGGGTAAGAAGTAAGCAAGGACCAACCCCTAAATTTGAACCAATAATCTCGATTGAAAAATATCACAAGATTAGATAAATTAGATTTTGGAATAATCTATTAAATCTTCTAAGAAATATATTTCTGTTTCGAATTTTTTTTTATCTAATTGAGCAATTAATTCACTTTCTTTTTTGGCGAATAAGGCAGGAATATTATTTTTTATTGCTAAAGTAATTGTGGCACAATCTGGAAGTGCAATTGGATTAAAGCATTTTAAGACACTTATATCTCTCGAAAGAGAATCCAAAGAGAATACTTTAAAATAATTTAAACTTAGTAAATCATCAGTTTTCTTAAAAGCTTTATCTTTTCCTAAATTCCTGCATAAAATATATTCTGTTTCTATTATTGCTAGAATAGTCGTTGAGGGGATTATTTTTTCATTAACGATATTCTTATATAACTCAGATTCATCACCGGATAATAATAACTCAATCATGGCATTTCCATCAAAAACAACTTCTTTAAAAGGAAATTTCATCTTTTTTCCTCTCTAAGTACAATTCGTCCAACACAGAATTGACATCGATATTTTCAACTATTTCACAAGCATTTCGAAATTTCTTTCTATCTTTCTTATTTTTTTTCATAAAATAGTTCTTGATTAGGTATTTGATGGTTGTATTATAATTTATCTTTTCTTTTCTCTTAATTTGCAATTGAGCTGCCACTTTAAGCAATTCTTCTTTTGTTTCATCATCAATTGTTATTGTTGTCATTTATTATCACTCATAGTTTTAATAACATTCATGAATTATATAGAAATCAATAAATTTATAATTATATATTTTAAGGTTTTTTAAAAATCTTGTGTGTAGCTTTTCACTAATACTAAACTAAAGAAATCCCTCTTTCTAAGATTTCGTATTTCAGCTCGCTCGTGATCTGGTTGTCTTTTGATTCGAGTTTCATACGCTTAGTCTTGGAATTAAATGGTTTCGATAGACTAACATTTACGCTATTGATCCTCGAATACAACTTATTAAAAAAAGGTTGATTCTTTCCCAATTTTGGATCAAAAGAGACCTCGTGTATTAGAATTAGAACGATCTCTTCCCTTAGACAGCGCATAGTGAGGGGAAACAGTTGAGAGCTGAAAAATTTGTCTAAAAGCGCAGCTTTTTGCTTGAAATTAGAACAACTAGAAGAGGCAAGCCGTAAATGGTGCGAGATGTTGTCGATTACTAAATACTTGGTGTTAAAAGGTAAGATTATCTTTCCTAAGGTTGTTAAAAAGGCTGATTGATCTTCGTAACTCAAAAAGGGAGATGATACAGGATATAAAAAGATTTTTTTCACAAGAACATCAAAGATACTAGGAGAACTTTTGAAAAAAGAGTGAAGTCGTTTTTTAGGGAATTGCTCGCTAGCTTGAATCCAGACGCAATGTTCGTCATTAGCACCCTCGCAACTTAATGTAGATGCGATTAACTGGAGCGCTAAGGTCGTTTTGCCCGTGCTTGATTCTCCCGAAATTGATATAATTTTTCTTTTTCTTAACAACTTGAACAAAGAAGTAATGTTAGAAAGATCTATTACCTTCATCGTGTTTTAATCACTGCTCAATAAGTCTAACACTTCTTTTTGCATTTTATCGATTGCTTCCCGTCTCTTTCGAGCATCCTCGGAAATCTGTTGAGTTGCACTGTTGTTCTGGGAGTTGTTTGAGGAGAGTTGTTGGAGCATCATCAGAGCGATTAGATCGTCTAATCGAGAATATTGATTGGACTGACTTCCGCCTAAAAAAGCACCAAATAGCCCATTCCCGCTTTTTTTCGCTTTGTAAACAAAGTATATTACCACGCCAATTCCAATTATGACTACAGTGTAGAACGGCTCTTTTTGGTAGAACATTAGCATAGCTACTATTATCGCAATTAAACAAAATCCTTTCATTACTTACCACTGCACCTCCCTTTCGTTAGAGTCCTCTACGTGTTTAAACCTTCTCCTTCGATTGAGAAATTTTGGACTCGTAATTTGAAGATTTCCCATTTTC
>JAUWBH010000107.1 GCA_030605085.1 Promethearchaeota archaeon
CCAGTCTTGACATACGAGAGTAATGTTGTTTAAATCAAGGTGTTCTATGAAAGATATAATAGATTTACGGTGAAAATCAAAGGTATAAATTTCATCGTCTATAGGTTTATCAGATCGCCCGAATCCAAAAAAGTCTGGAGCCACCGCTCTATGACCAGCAGAAACAAATACGGGAATCATCTTACGGTAAAGATAACTCCATGTTGGTTGACCGTGCAGGCATAAAAAGACATGTTCGGCATCTTGAGCTCCCTCATCTATGTAATGCATTCACATATCTTTAAAACCTTTCAGTTGATCGATGTAAAGCGGTAAGTATGGAAATCCTGGAAGATTGTTAAAACGCTCATCAGGAGTTCTTAAAATTTTTCCCATTAAAATTTCCTCTTTATTTTACTAGAAGTCAATAAAATGATTATGTTAAGTTGGATATTTCGCAAATTATAAGTTTTTTGATCTAATTTTAAAAATCCAATCGTGGAAAATAACTAGAATTTTCTATTCCAATATAGAAAATTTTCACCTATTAATCTACTTGGGGGATTAATATAATAAAGTTACTTCCTTTAGTATAATCTCCTTTGACTTTATCTTCTACCCAAATTTGTCCATTATAACTGTCGACAATCGTATTTACGAGTGATAACCCAAATCCCAGCCCTTTATCACCTTTTTCCTCTTTATATCCTCTCTGAAAAATAAGTTTTTTTCGTCCATCTTTTATACCTATACCATTATCAATAAATTCTATCTTAAGAAGGTTTGTTCCTTCCTTTTCTTCTTCAGAAATTCTAATTCTTATTTCCACTTTCGGTTTATCGTTGTAATTTACAGCATTTATTAATATATTTTCAAATATATCTATTAAGAGATGGTTTGCTTTTACATAGAATGTTTTATCAGGGCGATCTATTTCTATATTAATATTTCTTTCTTGAAAACTCTTGATTATATAATTTATCGCGCGATTTAAAATTTTATCTACTCCTACTTTTTCTAACAAAATTTCAGTTTCTTCGAGTAGTGATAATTTTTGAACATTGGAAATTAATTTTGCTGCTCTTAAAACTTGTCCATGAATAATTTGATAATATTCTTTTAAATCTTTTAACTTTACCGGATCGTCTAAACAGTCTGAACTAAGCTCTACAGACATTTTTATGTTACTAAGAATATTATTTATGTCGTGAGCGAATAAATCTTTATAGAAATTAGCCTGATGATATGCACTGCGATATTTTTCTTCGGATTCTTTTAATTTTTCAGTCCTCTCCTGTATTTTATTTTCTAATTCTTTATTTATTTTGATCAATTTCTGTTCTGCTTCTTTACATTCAATTATGTTTTTTAAACGGAACGCGATATCATTTAAGAAATCAACTTCTTCTACTAAAAATGGTTTATCTTCAATATAATAGACTTCTATGAACATGACTTTTTTGCCTACGCTTACATTAGACGATAATTTCCATTTTGTTTCTTTAAATCTTTTCGTCGTAAAGATTTTACTATCAAATATTATTTTCGCGCAAGTATTATCCGGGAAACTCCAGGCAGATGTTATTAAATCGAGAGTTTTTTGAATAATTTCTTTTATTGAAATCCCAGGTTTTTCAGAAAGTGTGGATAGACCGTATAAGCAAGTAAGTTCTTTGACGCGCTCTTTAAGAGCATGCTCAGACTGCTTTAATTCTTTCTCTATTCGTTTATATTGGGTAATATCCAATAAATACTTGATAACTCCTACGATCTCTCCATCAAGATTTCGATATGGATGACCTCTCAAGAAGCAAGTGATTTTAGTACCATCACTTCGTTCTATATCTTTCTCATAACCATAGAATTTCTTACCTCTGACAACTTGCTTTATCGTACATTTAGCAGTCTTACAAAATTTACCTGTTAGAAAATCGTAACATTTTTTTCCAACAATATCCTCCATTCTTATTCGAAATAACGAAGATAAGGTGTCATTGATCTTAATAATATTATAGTTTTTATCAATAACGCACATGGGAATAGAAATATTGAAGGTTTGTTCGAGCTCAGAATGTGTACGATTTAGTTCAATTTTAGCTTGCCTACGATCAGTAATATCTTCTGAATGGACTATTACCAAATCGGGAGGTATAAAACAATAATTTATTGAATAAATCTTTTCGCTAATTTTAATATCCTTTTGAAAATTAATTCGCTCTTTAATACATCGGTGTAAATTTTTTAAATGTTCAAGTTGATCTTTAAATAACTTTGAGACTTTATTACCTAATTTTTCCTTTATAATACCTTCAGTAATTTTTTCTGTTGCGTTATTATAATCTATTAAAATTAAATCTCCCTCGACTTTTTGGAACACATATGTAGGAATTGGAATGTTTTTAAACAAACTTTTAACATTATCTTCTGAATTAACTATTAATTTTTCTATAATAAAAATCACCTAATTAAAATTAAAACGAAACAGATAAAAATTGAATTAATAATTTCAAATAAATGGTTACAACTCAATAATTTAAATGTTTGTAAATTTGTTTTGTTGTAAAAAACTGGAGATGTAGATTCATCAAATTCAAACAACCAGACTAAGTATTTTTATCGCTAACAAAAAACAACAAAGACAAAGTATTTTTAACGCTTACGAAGATAAAGTATATTTTTAATGTTTGCAAGATTAAAGTATAACGCTATGTAAAAACGAATTCAAGCAAGAAAAATGAAAACTGGAATTGAGTTGCCCAAACTTAAAAGGGTTTCCAAAAAAGAGCTAAAACAGTTTAAAAACGAGGGTTATGTTGTTTTTTCTTCCCATAATCATACTAATTTTTCAGATGGTGCGGAATATCGCAAAGTAATCGATACTCTCGTCAAGAGTGGGGTAAATCTCATTGGATTAACCGACCATAACAATATAAGGGTGGCAAAATATGCACAAGCCTATATTCAAGACAAATACCCCGAATGTGGTTATCTTTGTGGTGAAGAAGTGGATAGCCGTTATGGTGATGTCCTCGCTTACGGATTACAAAATGAAATCGTTGTTGAGAGGGGAGAAAAACTCCCCATTAAAGACATTATTAAGACCGTCCATGAGCAGGGAGGGTTAGCTGTTATCGCCCACCCTTTCCACCCCATTGAAGGAATCTTCAAAATTTATGGTGGGCTGAAAAAATCGAAAATAAATGAATTCAAATTTGATGGAATTGAATATTACCATGCCGACCTTCCTCCCTTCCTCAACAATATGTGTTCTGCCCTCGTGAAATTACGACCACAAATGTTCGTTTTGGGATCGGATGATGCGCATACAATCCATCAAATCGGTCGGTTTTTCAATTTGGTAGGTCCTGATATTGACGATGTTCATAATCTTGACGAAATATTAAATGCATTGAAACAAGGAAAGACCACCGTTCTCGAACTGAGTGGCTGGACTGCCAGACCTTTTCATATGCTCCCAGGATTTATGGATCTCATGGTTTATCGGAATTTACAACGGATCAATGCCTTTGCAGGGATCTACGGCCTCTTTAAAGGGATCCATCTTCTGCATGAATCGATGGGGTGGACTCCAATGACACTTCAAGAATTTAAAGTAGAACTTCAGCAAATAGTGCAGACAATGAACATTAACACGATCCGGCTTGACGCCATGCGATCCCAAACCGGGGTGTATGACTTTGTGTCAATAGCAAAAGAACTCGGTCTCTATGTCATTCTATCCCCAAAATATGTTTATCCCAAAGGGCTTGAAAATCCACAGCTAGATCGCTCTCTTACATACGACGAGTTTGAAGACTTTTGCTTGGATCATGCGAAGAGGGCACAAAAGGCGGGTGTCGATATCTTTTGCGTTGGAAATGAGCTCACTCTCGAATTGAGCGATGATAAATCTGGTCATGTGGAAAGATTCAATGAAGAATTTTTCGCGCAATTTGCTCCTTCCACTATAGAAATGATCCCTGGTCTGAGTACCTCCGTCCTTGCCAAGCTGGGCAAATTAAGAAAAGAGGAACCTAAAATCACAACTTACTTGGAAAATTTATGTAAAAAAGTAAGGGAACACTATGATGGGATGGTTTCCTACGCTGCTGGGGGATGGGAACTTCGATTAGTTCCTTGGAAACACTTCGATATCATTTGTAGCAACCTCTATTTTAGTGATATATTTTTAAAGTATCTAGATGCAATACCAGGATTAATAATTAAAATTTTAAAAGGTAGCCCTTCCACCCGAGCGGCTCATCTTTTTAAACAAAACATCCTATATATCAAGACTTTTAAAAAACCTGTCATTATTTCGGAAATGGGCTTTCAGACGGTCACCGATCCAATTCGCGTGGGACCAATGCCCATCCAATATTTAAAAGATTTTCAGCAATTCAAATACGATGAAACGGCACAATCGCGAGCGTTCTCTGAAGTCTTTAAACTGCTGGAAAAGGATATCTTTGTTAACGGTGTAATTATTCATGAATGGAAAGACGATGAAAAAAAAGGATTCGGATTAGTTCAGCCAAACGGCACACCTAAACAGGCTTGCAAAACGATATCACAATTTTTCAAAAATTGGGCTATATAATTATCCTTACAATTATTTTAACGATCTGCAGAAACAATAATCTTAATATTTGTTTCCACCTATAATTTAAATTATGAAATTTAATTTTATGAAATTTAATGAAAAAAGATAGAGGGAAAAAATTTAGGTGAATATAATATGTTTTTCAAGACTAAGGACGGTACAGTATTACATGGTAGGATGGCTGGGTGCGGAAGGGACTTGATCATATGGTCACCTGGAGCACGGGGTAATACAGTCGATGCGGAAGAATGGTGTGAACCGCTGGAAGAAAAATACGGATTTTCGACTTTTACATACGATTTGAGGGGACATGGGAAAAGTAAAGGTATTCAATTTGACTTTCAAAACCAAGTCCTCGATATTCAATATGCGATTGATGCTGCGATACGTAAAATGGGAGAAAGAGGTAAAGGTCCCGATCGTGTAATTTTGATTGGTCACAGTTTAGGTGGAGTGGCATGTTTAACAATTGGTGTCCAAGATCCCAGAGTCGATATAGTTTTTGCCTTATCTGCGCTGTATTCGATTGAAGATTTCGTGGCTACAGATCCAAAACAGGAAATATCTCTCTCAGAAATATCTTGGTCTTCGATTAAAAAAATGTTTTTAAAAAAGTTAAAGGATGCACTCAGCCCACCTTGGTGGTTTAGACAATTTATCAACTTTATCTCAGGGGGAAAGTCACTTCTTATGCCTAAATATTATTTAACGGACGAACTCATAAAGAAAGTCTATCTTATCCACGGAACAAAGGATGAATATGTACCTTTCGAAAAAAGTGGAAAAAAAATCATAGAAAAATATAACCTTAGTAAAGATAGATATTTGTTGGTTAAGGGGGGACATTCTTTTGAGGAGAAAGCTGGAGAGGTTTTAGAGTGGATCCATAGCAAACTTTGAAAGTTAAGGTAGCCAAATCTGTTATGTCTTAAAACACTGAAATCCTTAATAAATCAGTTGATTCGGTAATAAGAATTGATATTAGTGATCTATTAAACAGATCGGTAAATATAATTATTTCTTTATTTGATTATCAAAAAATCTATTTCATATTAGAAGGTCTAATAGGCATAAATTACAAGATTTCAAATTTTTACCTTTTTTTTTCAATAAGAAAAAAATTTAAGTGAATAATATCTTTTATTTCTTAAAAATTAATATTGGAGGCAAAAATTAATGGCTTATATGAATTATAGTAAAATGTTCAGCTGTCCTAAATGTGGGACTATAGGTGCCATTTTTCTTGTAAAAGTTGCTGGAACATTAATTATCATAAAACAAAAATGTCCTAAACATGGAGGGAGAGCTTTCAAAGTGCCTTTATCGCAATTAGATCTTTATACTGACCTACTTCGCAATGGAGTATTTCGGTGTTATAAATGCGGACAAGAGGCTACAGTGGATCATACGAAAACAAAAGGGCCTTGGACCTTACTTAAGTCTACTTGTCCAACTCATGGTAGTAAACTGCCTTTCCAAAAAATTTACACTATTATTTACAACGATATTTCTGGGTCAGCAATTTCTGCTCCAGTAGTTGTAGCACCCCAACCAGCACAACCGCAATCTACCCCGAAGTTTTGCCCGCATTGTGGAGCGCCAATGGTGGGAATGGCAAAATTTTGCGCCGAATGTGGTGCAGAAGTAGATTAAATTGAATATTTTTACTTATTTTAAAATTATTGAAAAAAAACTAATATATAAATAGTTATAATATTATAATTTACTTCTTATTTTTTTAAAAAGGAATTAAGATGAATACGATACTGATTTACCCGCAACTTGAATTTGCAGGGACTCAAAGCCCTATTCCTCCTTATTCAATTTTATTTATTGCGGATTACTTGATTAAACGAAATGTGGATGTAAGAATCTTTGATTTACGATTTGATTCACTTGATCAAGTAAAGAACGCCATTTCCAATAATGAACCCGAGTACATTGGCATTTCTGTAATGACTGGTCCACAGATTTATTATGCATTGAAGATATGTAAATCTATCAAGAAAGAATTCAACAAAATTAAAATTGTATGGGGAGGTATTCATTCAACTATTCTTCCAACCCAGACTCTTCAAAATAAGTTAATAGATTTTGTTATTCGAGGAGAGGGTGAAAAACCTTATCATGAATTAGTGAGTGGAAAAAATGAGAGCCAAATAAACGGTCTTTCATTAAAAAAAGGTAAAAAGATCTTTCATAATCTTGACAATAATTTGTTAAAAGGTTCTGAATTAAATAAATTGAGTATACCTTGGGATTTGATAAATCCAAATCGTTATATAAGAAATGGGAATTTCAACATTATAACCAGCCGTGGTTGTCCGTATAAATGTGCTTTTTGCTATAATACTATATTCAACAATGTTTGGAGAGGATGGACAGCCGAGAAATGCGTTGAAGAACTTAATAGAGCCTTGGATTTTGGTGCCAAAAAAATTACTTTTTACGACGATAATTTTTTTGCAAATTTAAAACGAATTAAAGCTCTTTTTAATTATTTTAAATCGCAAGACATAACATGGAAAGCGGAATTGCGCGTTGATCGCCTGAACCATTCATTAGCTAAAGAGGCAAAAGAACATGGCTGCAGTCAAATGTATTTTGGGGTAGAATCAGGCTCTCAACGAGTGTTAAATATCTTGAATAAAAAAATTTCAATAAAAGATATAATTAGGAGTGCTGAAATTACTAAAGATATGGATATTATTGCCGATTATAGTTGGATGATTGGAATACCGGGTGAAACTAAAAATGATATAAAAAAAACTTTATCTTTAATAAAAAAAATTAAAGAGATAAACTCTGATTGTGAATTTTCAGTAAAAATTCTCTTCCCTTATCCTAAAACCATAATTTACGATCACGCTATAAAATTGGGATTTAAACCTCCCTCCAATCTCTTTAGCTGGGCAAAAATTCGGAGAGATCGTGCATCAAGTTATTTAAAACATAAAAATCTATTAGAAATGATTTCAATAACCAGTGCAATCATGGGTAAAAAAATTTTTGAACAAGATAACATACCAATCTTTAAATTGATTAGATTACCGGCAAAATTTAGGTGGAAAAACGAGATTTTTAGTGCTGGATTTGAAAATATATTCTTCAAAGTTTTTAGAAGTATAATTGAAAAAGGTATTAATAAAAGAGATTCTATTGAATACGACCCTTTTTTGCGAAAACTTATAAAAATAAAAGAAAAATAGGTTGCAGATTAAAAAAAAACAAAAACACCTTTGAATTTTACATGTTTAATTTAAGTGAGGACTTTTTACATTCTCGTATCGCTCGTAGCAGGATTTGTTTCTACTTTATTTCGGTTAAATATTTCTAACATGATACCATTGAAATCATCTAACCTTTTTTTCCATTGATCTTTTGTCTCTCCCTTATTCTTGTCCAAAACAAGTTTCCATTTTTTTATTTTTGGATTACCTTTACCGTCTACTTTTAAAGCTCCTTTTTTTCGTATTTTTATTTGTGCAATTATTACTCTATTTTTTTTCGGAATAATATTAGCTACATCGTGCCATCTTACCCATTTACTTTTTCCAGCTGAAAGCCCTATTCTTAACGCCCCGCCACGAACTTGTTTGTACCCCATTTTTAATCTCCAGGCAAAACCGTTGTCGCTGACTACTAAAAACCCATTATCACTACCAAGTGTGCATTTTGAGGTAATAATTGGATCACCTACTGGATCTGTACTCATTATTTTTTCATACATTTTAATTCTGTCGGGAGAAACTTCCCAACCTTCCTTTATTGGCAAATAAAATCACCATAATTTGTTTTTTTTTGTAATTTAATAAAATTGCATAGATTTTTTATTTATGTGTAATAAAAATATACGGGAAATTTAATATAAATTTATTTTTCATTTTTATATGACTAAATATTAATTTTCATATCAAGTTATTATTGAATTTTCCACATTTAGATAGAGATATTTTACATTCTAGAATCGCTCGTAGGAGGATCTGTGTCTACTTTATTCCGGTTAAAGATTTCTGATATAATATTATTGAAAGTATCTAATCTTTGTTTCCATGGATAGCTTGATTCACCCTTATTTGGTTTTATTGTGAGTTTCCACCTTTTTATTTTGTACTTGCCTTTTCCATCTACTATTAAAGCTCCATTTTTTCGTATTTTTAGTTCTACTAGTATTTGACCATTCTTTTTCGGAATAATATTAGCAACATCGTGCCATCTTACCCATTTACTTTTTCCACTTGAATACATTGAAGTTGTCATCCCCATTTTTATTCTCCAAGCAAAACCGTTGTCACTGACTATTAAAAAGCCATTCTCTCTATCAATCTTGCATTTTGAGGTAATAATTGGATCGCCTACTGGATCCAGACTCATTATTTTTTCGTACATTTTAATTCTGTCGGGGGAAACTTCCCACCCTTTCATTGGAAAATTTTCAGTAGTTTGTAATTGTGGTGGGGCTACAGTAGTAGTTACTGTCTCACTTACTTCACTTAACTTAATTCCACAGGAAATACAAAATTTTTGACCAATTTTAGTGACTTTGCCACATGCTGGGCATGTGGATTTTTCTTGTTGAACCATTTTCATCCCTCCATTCTAATTAAATTAAATTTTATGGTAAAAGAAATCACCTTAATTTTTTTAGACAACATAATATTTGTATATAATAATAATATTATTATCATCTATTTTAATGTGACTCTATAATCGTTCATCTTCATATCCAGATAATGTTTCATAACAACTCATACATTTTACGATTATCAAGACTAACTTATTCAATATATTCAGGAATATTTTTGGAATTTCAAAAAAGTTGTTTTGAAAAGAAATAAAATAAATCCTAAATAAATAATTATTATAATGACAGTGAAATTGGAAAGAAAAAAGTAAGATTGGAGGGCAATAACTTGAAAATTGCTTTAATCAATCCTAGTCCGATATTAGGAGAAAAAGAACAATTTTATGGACAAAAATGGCCTCCATTAGGAATTATATTATTAGGAACAATTTTAAAAGAACAAGGTCATCAGGTTAGATTATTAGATCAAGCATCTAACGGATTTAGTTTTGAAGAATTATTAAATTGGATAACAAGAGTAGATCCAGAAGTTATTGGAATTACTGCCTTTACTGTAGGGTTTTTATCTTCCATTAAAATATCCCAGATGGCTAAAAAATGGAATCCAAATGTAAAAATTGTGTTAGGACATTACCATCCAACGATATGTGCTGATAAAATTTTAGAAAAGTATAATCATCTCATTGATTATTGTGTTCGAGGGGAAAATGAATATATTTTGTCCAATTTAATTAATTATCTGGAAAACGATCCCAATCGTGAACCTACTGATATATTAGGGTTAAGCTATCGATTTAATGGGAAAATTAAACACAATCTTGATTGTCCAGTAACTAAAAATTTGGACGATTTACCTTTTCCTGATCGTTCACTTCTTAATATTCAATATCGCCAAAATTTAGCAGGGATAGAATTAATGGATTCAAAATTCGCGTCAACTTTTTTTACTCGTGGCTGTCCTTATGGGTGTACTTATTGTGCCGTGGCTAAATTTTCAAATAGACGATATAGATCCAAATCACCTGAACGTTTGGTTGAAGAGTTTTCATATTTAGCTTCAAAAGGATATTCTGAAATTGCATTTGTAGACGATAATTTTTCGCTTAATCTTAAGAATGTGTTAAAATTTTGTAAATTACTTAGGAAAGAAAATATTGATGTCAATTGGCACGCTGAAATGCGGGTTGATAGAGTTACAAGGGAATTTTTTGAACATATGGCATCAGCTGGTTGTAAATCGGTTAGTTTTGGAATTGAGAGCGCTAATCAAAGAATTTTAAATTATTATAATAAAAAAATAACGCCTGACCAATCTCTTAGAGCTATTAAAATGGCAAAAAGAGCTAAAATTGATTTCGTTATTGGTTTATTTATGGTTGGAGCTCCCTCAGAATCCATATCCGAGTGTCAAAACACGATTCAATTCGCAATGAATTCAGGTTTGGATTTTTTCTTTCTAAATGTAGTTGAAGCCTGGCCCGGAATCCCAATGTGGGATGATCTAGTATCAAAGGGACTTATTAATGAAGACAGAAATTGGGAATCTTCAATAAGAGTAATAGATTTAACTCACACGGAAGCACAGAGACAAATTATATTGGGTTTGATTACACAAGCGTATAGGCAATATATCTCGTTTAGAAACATAAAATTTCTTCCTAATATGCTATTAAGTTCGTATAAGCGAAAAATCGGTTTGAATTTTTTGAAACATATTAATAGTGGAATGAGAACGATTATGCGGTTAAGACATCTAAAAATGTCTGGTTTTGGCAAATTTGAAAAATAATCGAAAAATAAAACAGTAATAATATAGATTTAAGATATTTTATCCTTTTCAATAATTAATTGATTTAAACAAACAAATTCGGCTTTTCTAGAAATAGATTCCTTTATAAAGTTACTTAATCCAGTGTTAAATTTATTTCCTGTATGACCCAATCGATCTGGTCGAAAGAAAACATTTTTAAATATATTGGAAACATTTGTTATATTAAATATTAAATTTTTCATATCTATTGCTTCAAAAGGATGAAAAAATAATACAACTAATTCTTTTTTAAATATCCATTTGCGTATAAAAGAATCACCTATAGGATGAGGTAATCTAAACAATATATTGAAATTTGAAGGATGAAATTCTTGAATTTGACAATTATTTATTTAGTAGTATTTTAACTTTTTAGGAGATCTAATTGAAGAATCATATTTAAATCCTAAATTATTTAACGCTCTGAATAAAAATTTTGGAGTTTTTAATTTAGGCGCTCTAAAACCAATAATTTCTGAATTCTGACATGTGTTCTCTATAATTTTTTTATTCTGATAAATTATTTCTTGACATTTCTTGAAATTTAGTTTGTCTAAACGTTCATGATTTAAGCCATGACATGCGATTTCATGACCTTTACGCTCAATTAATCTTATATGCTCTGGTAGATGCTCAACAACATTTCCTGTACAAAAAAAAGTCCCTTTGACCTTAAAATTATCTAATATTTTTAATATTTTTAATAATCCAACTTTCACTCCGACGTATGTATCTAAAAAATTAGGAATATCTCTTTCAATATCAAAGGTCAGTGCGATTTTCATTATATAATCTAATTTTTCATTCATTCAATTTCTTTTGCTAATTCATAATAAATATCTTTTTGAGACTTGTATTGGCTAATGCGTTTTATACTACGACGCATGTTTAAATGTCTTCCGCTTGTCAATACTGAAATAAAATTTAAAGTTTTGATTTTCCCCTTTTTCATTTTTCTGATTAGATATATTAAAGAATCTGAGAAAACCTTGTCGATTCCTAACGAATTTGGTGGTTGCTTAAATCCACCTGCTTTAAAAAATATGTCTTTTCTAACGATTATATTAGATCCTGAAAGTTCAGGATATCCGAATAAATTCTTAAGAAAATACCATAAATGCATATTAATGTTATGAAAAAAATATGATGTTATGGTAAATGTTAGGGAACCCAATTTAAAGGAAATAGCTTTTTTATCATAATATTTAAATCTAGCACTACATGCAAAAAGATTTTTATCTTTTTCAAAAATTCTATAAATTTTTTGTAAAAATAATGGGTCTATCAATGTATCTGCATCTAAAAATAAGAGTAAATCACCAGATGTTTTTGGTACAACATAATTTAATTGAAATACCTTACCTTTTTGGGGTGATATATACACTTTAGCAAATTTTTTAGCTATAGAAACGGTTTTATCGGAGCTTTGTCCATCAACTACGAGAATTTCATAAGGAATATCACATTTTTGCTTTTTAACAGCTATTAACGTTTCCTTTATGTTAGTCTCCTCATTAAATGTCGGGATAATGATTGAAATTTTTTTAGGTTTATATTTCTGATTAATTAGTTTCATTATGCTTTTTACAAGTAGATTGATTATTGAACATAGGATAAAATTTTAGTCAAAAATATCAATGTTTATAATTAAAACATGATTTTTTATTATTCTATAAAAGATTTAAATTTAATAAAATAAGTGTTAACATGAAAAAAGGATTTATAATTTCATTTAGCCTCTTACTCTCAAATGTTGCATTTGTCATTTTATTTATAATACATAGAATTTTTTTTTCAATTCCATGGATAAATGGAATATATATTTACATAGTATTTGGGTTATCGTTAATTTTCTATAAATATAGTGTAATTGTCTATGGCGGAGTTATAATTGCTTATTTGTTATTAATTCTTTTGTATGTCTTAGGATATAATTTAGCAAGAACCAGACAATTAACTGGTTCAATAATGTTTGTTTTTAGTTTATTAGGATTTGTATTAATTACTTTCATCACAATTATATATGCTCATTTTGGTATCTTATTTAATAAAGATTTAACTCTTAATACAAGATTAATGTTATGTTTACTCTTTTTACCTATTAATTTTGCATTAAGTTTAATCCTAGTTATAGTAAATACAGATCTTTTGATATTCTTAAAAGATTTGATAAAAGCTAGAAAAATTTGGAAACATAAGAGACCTGAATTTAAAATTGAGGTAAAGGGCAAAATAACTTATATTAATATAGAAACGGATGAATATCTCTTCACTCCAGTACCAATGTTAATTATTGCAAAATATCTTCAGAGTCAAGGATTTTCTATTTCATGGTTTATAAAAGGCGCTTTTAATCATTTATTCTCCTTAATTGTTACATATTTAGCTGGGTGGCCACGAGCTCGAAATAAATTATTTCGATTTATTGGAATGAAAATAGGAAGAAATTGCCATATTTCTGAAAAAGCAATACCTGACCCCCTTTTACCTGAATTAATTGAATTTGAAGATGGAAGTGGCTGTGGGATTGGTGTAAAACTATTAACTCATAATGCAATGCATATAAAACATGGAAGCTTCAGTTTTGGTCCAATTAAAGTTTGTGAAAATGCTAGAATCGGAGCTTATTCGCTAATTTTACCTGGTGTCACAATTGGCAGATGTTCAATTATTGGAGCCAGATCAGTAGTGGCGGATGATATTCCTCCATATTCTATTGCTGTTGGTTCTCCTGCTAAAGTCGTGCGGCAATTTACTGAATCTGAAAAAGAAGAGGCAAATAGAAAGTTTTCAATCAATCTTTAATAAAATCGTCAATAATTTTATTAACTTTAATTTGATTATTCTCTAATATGAAATGATAATGAAGATTCAACAATGTTGAAGATTGTTCTACGGATAACACAATGTCATATTCAAAAATATCATTTATTCAAAAAATGGATCTTTCTTTTAAAGCAGAACCAATTTTTAGTAGAAAATCAATTTGGGATTATGTTCAACTAATTATATATCCTTTTGTTTTATTAGCATTATTCATTTGTAATTTTATGATTTTTAATGTGATTTTATATTTCTCATCGTCAAAAAAATAATGAATAAAATTTTATATTAAAAGATTTAATATCAATAAATGTACTATATTGAATTATTTAATAGAAATTTAATTGAAAAATATTTATAGAAATCTATTTGGTAGATAAGTAATGTTTTGTCCAAATTGCGGTCAAAAAACAGAAAACCCAAATCAAAGGTTTTGCATGAATTGTGGAGGTGAACTTTCACTCACTCCTGTAGCTCCTCAATATACACCAACAACTATATCACAGAGAACGCCAGTATATACTACCCCCCCGGGCTATACTAGCCAACAAAAGTCAGAAGAAATTGGTCTAACTTCAATATTGTGTCTAATCTTCGCACTCATATCTATTAGTTTAGTGATAATCAATTTGATAGTATTACTGAATCTCGGCTTTTATCGTTATGGGCTCACAATGATGGTGGCAGTCATCGTAAGTCATTTTGTGGGATTATTGCTTGGAATTGTATCTAAAGTAAATAGTAAATTAGCAGAAAATTCGGGAACAACAAATTCTGTTCAGAAAGTTGGAAATACATTTGGGATTTTGGGGATTATCTTCAATGCCATACTGTTGGCATTCGCCATTATATTACTCCCCGTCCTTTTGCAAGCAACGGGACAACTTCCATAAGTCAGGTTATCAATTTTATTAAAATTTATAATGATATGTTCCGTTAAAGTTATAAATTATTTTTTATTATTATTTATATCTAAATCCTTTAGAGCAATATCTAAAATTTACAATCGTTCGGGAGCCGTGAGCCTTAGCAATACTAGCGATCCTGCGAGCAATATAAATCTGAGAACTATAATTGCAACTAATCCCGACATAGTCTGGCTGGAACTGCTCAATTAATTTCTCGAGAACTTTCAAATTTACTGTTTTTAGACGATTATCGATTATACGGACATCAGCTATATCCTTGATATTCGCTGCTATGTATTCCAATCCCAATGGGGGAAAAATAATGCTTGAATGAGGTCCACCCTTGTAGACATTAGGATAATTCGGCTTTATTAATAGCACGCGCAAAGTCGATTCATCTCCCATGGTAAAATTAAGCTCTCCTGATAAGCAAAATAAGATTCCATTTCTTTAAATAATGAGTTTTTACACCTTTTCATATATTAAAACAATTCTTCGAAAAATTATATAATGAATATAAATAAATTACTTTTATAATATTAAAATGAACTGTAGGGTTTTTTTCCCGTCCTTCTGCATGCAACGCAACAACTTCCATGATAGTCGTATTAACAATTATCTTCGCGGATCTACAAGATCTTCCACCCATAGTTTTCATCGAAAAAATGCTTATTAAGTAGAATCAATTATTATAATTTTATATGGTAATCGTATTTAGAATCTTTTTTCACTTAATGAATCCAACATCCTTAACGATGATTGAAAATCTTTGCCTAGACTTTTTATTTTATCTCGGCGATAACTACTTCTAAATGACCTTACAGCTTGCTTGAAAATGAATCTCGGTCTTGCTAATGAATAAAATTTTCGATATGTTCTTCTTATTACTTCTATTAAAAAATCCAGATTGATATTATAAAATGGAAGTTCAGCTACTCGAACACCAGTTTCCCAATATTTATTTTCATCAACCTTATTTTGTTCTACTAATTCGTTCCATATTTTTATACCAGGATATACTTCAAATACATGAAACATGGCATAATCAATGTCTAAATTCAATGCTAACTTTATGGTTTTTTGGATATCACTAATCTTTTCGATAGGTGCGCCAAGAATAAAAGATGCAAATATCATGTCAATTCCAGCTTTCCTTGCCTTTTTTATAGCCAATTTGCTCTGAGAGGGTATAATGTTTTTATTATAATAGTCTAACACTCGTTGCGAACCGCTTTCCATACCAAAAAAAATTGTTTTAACATTAGCCCTATTCATATATTCATACATTTCTTTGGTTCCTTCTATTCTGGCTTCACAGTGTAATATTAAATCGATTTTTTCTTTTATAATATGTTTACAGATATCTTCTACCCATTTAGGATTTACAGTAAAATTATCATCCATTATCATTATTTCCCGGTATCCTTCAGATTCCATAATTTGTAACTCTTGAATAATATTTGTTACTGATCTATGTCGCCAACTATCTTGGTTAACTGAACAGAATCGGCATTGATATGGACATCCACGGCTCATTACAATTGTTCCAGATTTCTCGGTAGATATGTCCAATCCTCCCATAGACATTTTATATTGAGAACCCTTGAGTAATCTACGATCAGGAACTGGAAACTTATCAATATCTCTTTCTAATTCACGAGGTGCAGTTGATTTGATAATTCCATTTTTTCTATAAAATAGCCCATTGATATCAGCATAGTTAGCATTATTGGTTTGAATTAATGGTAATAATTCTAACATTGTATATTCACCCTCACCTCGGACACAAAAATCTATAAAATCATATTTCTTTAATATCCTTTCCGCACAGACTGTTTGATAATTACCTAAAATTATCTTAATATTTGGATTCCAATCTTTAGCTAATTTCGCTATTTTGATTCCAGATAGAAAAGATCGGGTTAAAATCGAAATACCTAAAACATCAGGGTCCTGCTTTTTTATCCAATTTAATACTTGAGAAAAATTATAATCAGTTGCACCATGATCTAATATTGACACCTCGTATCCATTCTCAATTAAGATTCCAGCGATATATAATAAACCTAAAGGCTCGGCAAACGAGCTGAACATCGGCCGAGGATCCTCACGTTTTAAATCCATTGGAACTGGAAAAATTAGAGCAATCTTCATTTTTTTTGCTTATTAATGTTCGATCTTTTAATTAAAATCTTTATAATTTGTTAATAATGGTTATTGATGAATCCCATCCCTTTACTCATCATATGTGCCAAAACCTCGAGGCTTAGAATTCCTGAATGCTGATATGGCTCCTAATGCCTCTTTAAAGTTTCTCATAATGTTATACCCCATATTTAGCATATATTTACTTCTTATTGTACGATAGAGCATCTTCCACATAAATATCATCTTTCTTTCAAAAGAGAAAAATGTTTGGTATGCATTTTGGATTTCGGTTAACATACGTTCTCGTTCTTCTGGAGATAACAAAAAGTCTATCACTCTAGTTGTAGTTTCCCATCGCTCAACTTCTTGGGTTTCAGTACCTACTAAAGCCTTTACTTTATCATATTGATTAATTATTCCATTAGAATTATAATCATCCCAAAATTTTGTCCCTGAAAAAATCTCAACAACGTTGAAAAATGGAACATCTATATCAGAATTAACAGCAAAATTAATTGTATTTTTTACTTCATCTAATTTTTCAGTCGGGGCACCGAGCATAAACAAACCAACAATAAGATCTATTTTTGCTTTACGCGCTTTATGAATTGCCTCATAGAATTGAGATACCTTAGTTCTTTTATTATAAATATCAAGAATACGCTGATTTGCGCTTTCAAATCCATACCATATAGATTTGCAACCGGCTTTTCTCATCCAATTTAACATATCTTGAGATGTTTGGTCAACTCTTCCATCAGTATGCCAATTAATATCGATTTTTTCTTTTTTAATTAATTGACAGATTTTTATAGTTCTTTTAGGTTGTAAAGTGAAATTATCGTCGATAAAATTTAGTTGTGTATACCCCTGTTCTTCTATTAAAAGCATTTCATTTACAATATTCTCAGGACTTCTTGGTCGAAATCGGCGCTTCGCAAATTTAGTACACGCACAATATGAACAATTAAATGGACACCCTCGAGAAGATACGATCGATGTAATTTTCGATTTTGAGAAGTCAAATCCTGAAAAATTCCATTTATAATCAAAATCTATCAATTTTCTGTCAGGAAAAGGAAGAGCATCTAAATCCATTATTAAAGGAGCATCAGGAGTTAATATTGTTTTCTTATTAGGATCTTGAAATGCAAGTCCTTTGATATGATTTGGAAATTCATCTTCATTTTTATCTAAAAATTCACATAATTCTAAGAAAGTATATTCTCCTTCCCCTCTCACGCAATAGTCAACATAATCCCCATATTTACGAAGTATATTTTCTGCTTCCATAGAGGGATGATAATGCCCGAGCACAATTTTTATGGAGGGATTCCAGTTTTTGATTAATTTTATGAGATTGATCGTTGGAAGAAATCCTACTGTAAAGACAGATATACCAATTATATCAGGTCTTATTTGTTTAATCCAACTTAATACTTCATTTTTTTCGTAGAACTTTGCTGCCGCATCTAATAACTCAACGGTAAACCCGTTTTCTTTCAATATTGTTCCTAAATATAGAATACCCAATGGAGGCCACGGGGAATAGATTTTTGTTTCCAAACTTGGATTTATTAGCGCAATTTTCAAATTTATTTTTCACTCCATAAATTTAAATCTAAAATAAACTAGGTGGATTGTTGATTAACTTAACGAATTTATCTATATCATGGAAATTTAGGTGACTTAAAAATATTTCTCGGCGGTAACCGCTTATTACCGTTCGTAAAAATGCTTTTATCAAATATTTATGTCTAAAGAAATTTTTATGGAATTGTTCTTTTATTATTTGAAAGATTACTTCACGTTTCATTTTTGCTCCGAGTAAATCAATAAGATCTACCCCTCTCTCCCAATATTTATCTTCATTAATAATATTATTTCGAATTAAATCATTGAAAAGTTGAGTCCCAGGTAATGCTCGAGTAAAAATTATATGAGGAAAGTCAATATCGAGTTTTGAAATAAATTTAAGTGTATGTATTGCTTCAATGTAACTTTCATCAAATCCGCCAATCATGAATGAACCAATTACGACATTAAAACCCGCTTTTCGTGCATTTTTTACTGCAGTTTCACTCATTTGGGGCGTAATTTTTTTATTATAATAATTTAACATTCTTTGAGAACTACTTTCTATTCCAAACATTAAGATTTCAAAACTTGCTTTTTTCATAGTTCTCAGTAAATTAATAGAGCTATTATTAACTCTTCCATCGCATACAAATACCATATCCATTTTTTCTTTCTTAATTTTGTCACATAACTCAATTATTCTTTTAATATTTAATGTAAAATTATCATCTACAAAAAGA
This sequence comes from Promethearchaeota archaeon, assembly GCA_030605085.1. Next base: position 19,175 of record JAUWBH010000107.1, read on the forward strand.
ATTTCTTGATAACCTTGATCTGCTAATTCACAAATCTCTTTAAGTATATTATCTACTGATCGAGTCCGCCACCTGCCTTGAGAGAATGCTGTGCATGCACAGAAATTGCATCCAAAAGGACAACCTCGAGAAGTAACCATTGTGGTAAATTTTCGTTTTGTGACATCAATTCCACCAATTCGATTCTTATAAATATTTGGAACCAATTTTCGGTCTGGAAATGGTAATATGTCAAGATCTTTTATTAATTGACGACTCTTATTCTCTTTAATTTCACCATTATGTCGGTATGTTATTCCATCGACTTCATTAAGATCTTTATTCAATTCTATATATTCTATAAGCTCGGAGAATGTTATTTCGCCATCTCCTCTCACGCAAATATCCACCCAATCATAGTTTTTTAAGATTTTTTTTCCATAGAAAGTTGCTAAATAATTTCCAAAAATAATTTTCAAATTCGGATTCCAAGTTTTTAATGCTTTAGATATTATTTTTGCATTTTCTATAGATGCACATAAAATTGAAAAACCTAGTATATCTGGATCTTTCTTTTTAACCCAGTTAATTACATCACTATTTTCGTAATTAACAGCTGCTTGATCTAAAATAGAAATTCTATAACCTTCCTCTTTCAAATATGTGGCAAGATATATTAATCCTAAAGGGGGGGCTGAAGCATAAAACAGTGTTTCACTCTTGCCGTCTTTTAATTTTGAAGGTGCAGGGTTAATAAGGTTGATTTTCATTAAAGCAATACTCCTTGATTATCCTTAGTAATTATTATTTTATTTTTAATCTTATTCATTAATTATTTTATTTAATAGCATTATTAAAACTAAAATTTGATGGTTGATGTTAAAAAAAATAAAAAATCTTTAATAAACCCAATTAATTAAAGACGAGTAACTTTTCCCCTGAACATCTTTAATCGTCCGACTATTCGAAAGGTAGCTCCTTGATAGTCGCACTCTGGGCACTTATTTTTTGAAATTAACTCGACAATATCATCAACAAATACTGCTTGATTAATTGTGCCGTTAACACAATTAATCATGTAATTTAAGAAACACCAAAATAATTACCTCCTCTATATGTTGATTTTAAAAATTGAAGATTAATTAATAAAGATTAATTAATAAAGATTAATGGGTGATTTTTTACATGGCGTGCGATATAAGGTTCCTTGACGGTTTAGAAGCTGGTGGAGACTATTCTTGGGAGGAGTATTTCGTGTCAAAATGTGGAATAGATTACTGGAAATATAAGAATGGAAAGCAGAAGCTTACTAGGCAGAGTTTAGAGGCATATCTGGACGAGTTTATTTCAAGGTTGGAGAGCAAGAGAGATGATATAAATAAAAAAGGTCTTTATAAAGATAGTGAGTTTAGATTTGATAGTATAGCAATCGGCTATCAAATTCTTGCAGTGTTGATTCTCGAGACTGGAGCTATCCTTCCAGAAAAAGTTAAAATTGAGGTGTTAAAATGGACAAAATGGAGTTATGAAAAAAAGCGACATTGGCATAAGTCTGTTGTGGAAGATAGAAGATTCTTTTTGAGACGCTTTAGAACAATTATCAGAAATTACACAACGGGTCGTATTTATCGTTTTTCAGGCGGAGTACTTGAATCATCTGAACTTGATGAAATTCCTCATTATGAAATTGAAATAGAGGGTCTGGATAATTTTCGCAAGATTTTAAAGAATAAGGAATACAATTCTA
>JAUWBH010000221.1 GCA_030605085.1 Promethearchaeota archaeon
GGTTTAACCGACTGGCTTCCATTAATAATAGTAACAGAAGGAGAATTTTTTCATATATGGAAATCCATATTCTATCCCATCGGAGGAATTATTGGCGTTATTCTTGGAGCTTGGATATCTGATAAATTTGTGGGTAAAAAACGAATGCCTGTAATTAGTGTTTTTTTCATTTTACTGTCGTTAACATTATTTTTGTATACATTACTACCCGCTCTAGATATTATCTTTGGGATTCCCGTATTGATAGTAATAGGAATACTGAACTTTGTCCCTCATGCGCTTTTAGTTTCTACTATACCGATGGAATTCAGCACGAGAAAGGCAGCATCTGCCGCAACGGGATTTATTGATGGATGTGGTTATATTGGTGCCGCAGTTACATCTTTTACATCAGGAGTCCTAATAGGTGCTTTAGGTTCTGGAGCCGCATTTTTACTCTGGATAGTTGTCGCACTTGCAGGTGGACTTGTTATGATTGCCGCGTGGAATGCCCTTCCAGAGAAAAAAGAGTATTTATAATTGAATGAAAAATTTTCTTTTTTTTTTTTCTATTTTTAATTTAAGTTTAAGATATGTTCAAAAAGATTTGTTTTAAAAAAATTTATAGTAAATTTAAGGTTTAGTTTACTAATGGATTCTACTAAAATTTTTTTGCTAATCGTTGGTAATATCATTCATTTAGCATTAAGTTTAATCTTTTTCTATTCCATACGGTTAATATTTGATATAGAATTGGTTGGATATTATGGAACCATTTTATCCTTTTTTACAGCTATCAGTTTTGTAAATGATTTAGGATTACAGCTCGCCTACTTAAAATTTTTCTCAGAATCAGACGACCCGAGCAATCAATCAAACTGTAATGGTACCTTTTTAGGTTTTCGAATAGTACAAATGGGATTTTATGTAGTTGTCGCATTGATTTTAATCCCAGTTATTCCAATTTATCCGGGTGATATTGCTGTGGTCTACTTTTTTCTATTAGGAATGATTTTCTTGAGAGTTAGTTTTTTTAACCAAGTATTATTTAGTAGAAAAGAAGTAGTCAAAAAGTCGATATCGTCAATATTTTATGTATCATTAAGAACATCGTTACTAATACTCCTTGCCGTTTTTTACGAGAATGACATTTGGCTATTAGTTTATATATTACTAATATCTAACAGTGCATATTTTGTTTTGAACTATTTTTTTATTAGGAAAAGGAGGTTTAGTAAACCTAATAAATTGTTGATTAGAAAATTCATAAAATTTAGTCTACCCTTCTTCCTAACAAGCTCACTAATATTTATTGTAAATAATATCGATATGCTTTTAATTAATTTTTGGGCTAACATTAACGATGTTGCAAACTATTTTACGGCAAAACAATTTTTCTTATACTTTCTAATTATTACAAGTAGTATATCCAACATTTTAATAACAACTTTTTCTAAAAATGTAGGAGAAGGGAAAGTTAATAGCAATATTATAATTATTAATTACACGCATAAGATATTGAATTTAATCATTATACCTATCATTTTCCTGATTTTTCTTTATGCAACTGATTCTTTTGTATTTATTTTTGGCGAAGAATATCGCCTTACGGGACAAATATTGAATTTTTTTGTTATACTATTAATCCCTCTCTCTCTCGACTTTGCAAATATAGTTCATTTGCAAGCTTTGGAAGAGGTTCATTTTATTGCGAAATTTTCTGTAATTGAAAATACTCTTTCCGTTTTTTTTATGGTGTTGTTTATATCTCCAGATATTTTCAATTTAGGCGTCTTTGGGGGGGCACTTTCATATATTGTAGCAAAAGTATTAATTCAATTAATTTATCGTCCTATAATTTATAGGAAGTTTAAACTTGGATTTTATTGGGGGGTCATTAGAAATCTGATTATAATGACGGGAATTTATTTAATCCAACTGTGGATAAACAGCATTTTCACTATTCCGGTTTATTTATTTCCTATTTTTGGCTTGATTGACATAACGCTTTATCTTCTTATAAGTTACATGTTTAAAGGCTTTTCAAAACAGGATTTCAAATTCATTTTTACGATTTTAAACTTAAAAAATATTTATAACACAATTTCGTTAGAAATGAAAAAAGATGAGACATGAGAAATCTAGTACTTTTATTTTACAAGTTTGGTTATGATACTTTGATAAAATTTTTCTGCTCTACTATCCCATGAAAAGCTTTTTAACACTTTTTCGTTAATAGTAAAATCAAATCTATTATTTTTTATATTAAGTAATAAATCTCTGAAGATTTCTTTACCTTTTTCTAAATTATCAATAGGAATAACAACCCCAAGATTATTTTCTCTGATAAAATTAGATCTATATGATTTATCAAGGTTAAGAAAGAGAATTTTCTTTCTACAACCTAAATATTCCCATACTTTAAAGGCAGTTGTAGGGTAATCTAAATTTTCACCTATATGAAGTGCTAAATCGCATTTCATAATTTCTTGCAGGATTTCTGATCTTGGAACGAAATCGCCTAAATAGAAGAAATTTCTAATGTTTAACTTATGAAGAATTTTTTCAAATAATTCTTTTGGATAACTTCCGTAAATTTTGAACAACAGATTAAAATCGTTAAAAAAATGTTTTTTTTTTAAATCAGACACGAGTTTGAAAAGAGGATATATATTCCTTCTCCCATAAATCTTACCAGCGTAAGTAATAACTATTTTTTTGTCATCTTTTTTTGGAAATTCCTTTAACTCCTGAAGAGTCAAACCATCTTCAATCGCAATAACTGGTTTAGATTTAATGAACTCAAAATTGGTCTTTAAATTGGAATTTAAAAAATCACTCAAAGAAACTACAATATCTGCGGATTTAAGAATCTTTTTCTCAATAATATAATCAATCTTCCTACTAATCCCTATCTTACTTTCTTTCGAATAAGGATTAAAGGACCACGGATCCGTATATTCTACTACTAACTTACATTTAAATTTTTGTTTTAAGAGATATCCAAGGATATGCGTAAAAAAAAGTGGTCCCGTAGCGTATATAAAATCAATATTTTTATTTTTTTTTAAGAATCTCTTAACATCTGGAAATAAAAAGGGCATTCCTCCTAAAAAAAAAGCGATTTTAAGCATTGATTCTCTTAAAAATTTAAAGGATTTGCTATTCTTATTAAAAAAAAGATGGTTTTGAAAGTGAATATAATGAAGTTTGTTATCTTCGTTGTTGAATTTAGAAATTTCTTTTTTCTGTAGTTTATGCGTTAAAATTATTGGATTTAAACCTTTCTCTAACAATCTTCTTGAAATTTCTTTTATACGTATAGAGACAAGTGGTCCAAATGGAGAAATCCATAGAAATCTCGCATTTTTTTTATCAACCATTGTAGTAAATTTAAACTCTTACTTTTTAATCGAATATTTGAATGTATATATAGGTCTGTGATCGATGTTAAATAATTTTTTTTATCAAAATTGAAAAATTTTATCAGAAACAGACATATTTTATTAAAAATAATATGAAATCATTCGAATTATTTCTTTTTTCATGATTTCTGTTTAATATTACTATTTAATACCCTCATATAGAGCTTATAGTGTAAATCTGCTGCTTTCTTCCAAGTATAATAATTTTTAACTCGTTCAAGACTTTTTTTACCCATTTGAGCTAATAATTTCCGATTATTGAACAGCTCAACAATCGTTTCACTGACTTTTATTAAATCAATAAAGTCAGAAGTGTAACCCGTGTCTCCATTTACAATTATTTCACTTGGACCCATAATGTCTGAACCAATAACAGCTTTTCCGCAAGCCATAGCCTCGCATAATACAAGCCCAAATATTTCTTGTCGCGAAGGATAAACGATTAAGTCCGCCATGGAATAATATTCGGGGAGGTTAAATTTGGAGACATAACCTACAATGGTAACATATTTTGATAAATTATATTGTTGAATTAGCCTTTTAACTATTGGTAAGTACCCCGCATCTCCTCCAATAATAACTAGTTTGATGTTTTTATTTTTTTTTATCACTAAATTTAGAATTTTTATTAACTTATCCACACCTTTACCTTTAGCGATGCGTCCAACATATAATATGATATCGGAATTTTCTAATCCTAATTTTTTTTTTAAACTACTCCCATCAATAGGTTTAAAAATATCTGTATTGACTCCATGGGGAATAAAATGTATGTGATCGTCGTCAGCGCCATATTCCTTTATAATAGGTATCTCCATTTTGGTAACAGCAATGTAATGTGGTTTCAAGTATTTTTTAAGATATCCAATAGATTTATCAGAAATCATTTTTGGGATTTTATCTCTATAGTCCCAGTTTATGTTGATTCCTCCGTGCGGAGAAATTATCAGAGGTTTTTTCTTGATAAGCGAGACAATTAATCCGTTATCTTCCTGAAAACTTCTTAAAGAATGGGAATGGATAATATCAATATTTTTTTCATTCTTCAACAGAAAGGGAAGTAGCTTAAATGAAGTTCTATATTCTTTAAATTTTAAGTAAGAATCAAAACGATAAATTTTGAAATTTTTGCCTTTTTCTTCGTAAAATTCGGTTCTTGCTCGTCCAAATTTCCGAATAGCGGACGATGTATATATATTAGTGGAAATTCCTTTCTTCTCTAGAAATGGAGCAAGTTCCATTATGACATTGTATGGTCCGCCTAACTTTCCTGTAAAAAACGGAGTTAACATCGCAATATTTATCATTTTCTAGGCACTCAATTATATTATTGAATAATTATTAGTACTAAAGTTACTATTTTTATAATGGTTTTTCTCCCCAAAATAGTAATACAGAAGCAAAATATTTCCAAAATTTATCTGTTTTTAGTAGTGGTTTAGTAAGAAAATTAATTGCTTTTGCGATTGGGATATATAAGCTCATATGACCAAAACTAGCAGCTTTTACATCTAAATTCACGAAACCCGTTTTTTTTAAAGAATTAATTAATATTCTTGGGTTAAATGGAGCCTCATCTTCGACTTCACCATATACATTTCCTGTTATTTTTTTAAGCGGTCGAGTAAACGCATTTAGAGGGTAAAATATCGATGGTTCTAATATTATTAAGTATCCTCCAGGTTTTAAAATCCTATAAAATTCATTTAAGAAATGTTCAAACCCAATAGATAAAATATGGTGGAAAAAAAGAGGACTAGCGATAAAATCAAAAAATTCATTTGGATATTCTGATTTTAAAATGTCTCCTTCCTTTACTTGCATTAATGACGGACATTTTTTTAAGGGAATTGGAGAGAGATCAATTCCATAGATTAAATTCGCAAAATCTTTTAAATATTCGTAATCAACTCCATTTCCACAGGGAGCTATTAATAATTTGTCCACTTTTTTATTTTTAAGGTATTGTTTGACAAATAATTTCATTTGATTTTTCATTAAATTAAATTCAAATCTTCTTCTCTCAGGGGAAAAAAATATTTTTGAGTGAAGAATAGTGCTAATTAAGCTTTTTTCCTTGTTTAAGGACGATTGTTCGTGCCACTCCTTTTCTCTTTTTTTTTTTTCACTATAATTAATACTTTCCATTTTCTTTAGCTTTGTTTTTTGGTTTATTAATTCACCATTTTTTTTTTAATATTAACATTATTGTCTTTTTTCTTTAATCAAATCGAGCATTATTTTTTTCAAATCTTTCATTATATTTGGCCACATATAATGTTTCTTTATCAATTCGTAGCCTTGTAGACCGATGTTTTCTAATTTTTCTTTTTCTTTTGTCAAATCTCTAATTTTTTCTACTAATTCTTTTTGGTTTTGAGCAAAAATTACTCCGTTATTTTTTCCTATTTCACGGAATACACTTGGTAGGCTAGTTGATAAAACAGGTTTTTTCATTGCCATATATTCCATTACTTTTACAGGAGTAATGTCTTTTGTAACATCGTTAAGTTCAAAACTCATCAGGCATAAATCTGCTAATTCAATGTACTCTGTAATTTCGAAAAATGGAACTTTGCCTGTTAGAATTACCCAATCTGCGTTAATCTCTTTAACGTGGTTAATTAAACGATTGTAAATTCCACCATCGCCAACGATTAAAAATTTAATATTTAATTTGCCGCTTTTTACATCAGCATTATAATAGTCAATAATCTCTTTTAATCCAGCAAAATCGTATAGGTACCCCATATATAAAATAATAAAATCGTCGTCTTCTATTGAAATATTAGATTTCAAAATTCCAAGTTTTTCTCTATCTACAATAGTATTTTCTAAAGATATGCCGTTTAAAAGGATGTGAACCTTCTTTGGAAGCGTTCCTTCATTTATAACGTAACTTTGAAGGAAATTAGTCACCACTATTACACAATCTGACTTTTTAAACAAATATCTTGTAAGTAGTTTAGCAAAATATTGAGCGTAAGACACTGGAACAAGAGTGTGCAATAAATCAATGTAATAAAAGATATATGGAATTCTGAATAGTTTTGCTAAAATAAGGCCAATAAATCCATTTGTGATGGAAAATCCAATAATAATATCGGGACGATTTTCTCTAAATAGTTTTAACATTCCGAAAAAATTAGTGATAAGAGAAGAAATCCTCCTAAGATAAGATACTTGAATATATGCTGTCCGGATAATGAACACATGTGAATCTTTAACTGCTCGATGTATGTTAGAAAATGTTTGTTTTTTAACTAATAAACTTTCTAACTTTAGGATTTTATCGATATCATAATCTAGAACAGTAATTTTAACATTAGAATTCTTTGACAATCTTTCAAATATATGATGCTGCGTGTGTGGTCCCCGAGTTAACCAATCAGTTTCTTGCAATCCAAGAATATTCATATCTTAATCGAATCAAAATTAACTGTTAATTTATTTAAAAAATGCAATTTATTTAAAAGTTAATATCCTAGTCCCAATTTATCAGTAAACTTCAATTTGAGATGATAAGATTTCGATGTTATTATTATTCTCGCCAATCAAAAGAATTTTCAATTAATTTTTATTTTTAAAATTATTAAAATGATATAATTAGAATAAAAATATTTAGAATAAAGTAGATAATAATTAGAATTTCTCATAGGAAATCGAATTATGACGCCAAATGTTTTACTTGTAGGTGGACTTGGATATATTGGTAGTATCTTATACGATGTAATAAAGGAAGAGGGTTGGAATGTAGAAATATTAGATAACCATCTGTATAAGGAACTAGAACCAACTCATGAATTTACAGAAGCTGATACTAAAGATAAAGAAGCTATCAAAAAGATAATTCAAAATCATGATGTGGTCGTAA
>JAUWBH010000133.1 GCA_030605085.1 Promethearchaeota archaeon
TTATTTTTTACGAGGAAATTGTCGAATACAGCAATTTCTTACATAGTAGCAGATATAGAATTGATCGGAATACAGCGCATACGCTCTTCTTAATTACTAAAAGAATTATAAATAAATTGAAATATACCTTGAGCAGTAACGGGTTAGATTATTTTAGATGATATCTGCTAAAAATTTTAATTTATTCTTATTTACAATTAAGCTATAATTAGTTATGCGCGTAATCGTACAAAATAAGACAGATAAGGTGAAAAGAAATAACAAAATCTTTAGAAATAGTCGTTGATAAAGTGTTTTTTAGAAGAGATTTCTTGAAATCTTCTATCTTTACACATCCAGAAATTTTTGATCCGGGGTATGTTCCAAAAAAAGCTGAATAACAAATTTATTAATGTAAATTCATCCCTGATTATTAAAACCTTCTTACTTGATAGTTGATCTTTCATTGGATTCAAAAATTGTTTGGCTTTAAAGTAATCTTCACCTTTCACAAAAAAGAAAACAAACGGTTTACATATAATTATATTACTCGGGTGAATTTTTGTTCTCAAATAAAAGAAATTATATAATTGAATCTCAATATTAGAAAAAACTTTCTTAATTTTTAAAAAAGTTCTCAGGAGAATTTTAGTTATTTAAATTTTCATCAAAATATGTGCGTTATACAAGGTAAAAGAGAAAGAAGAGAAAGAAAAAAAAAAGAAAATAGACGATTCTATCAACAAATCGCAAGTTTTTTAGGGTCCTCCCTCACCGCATCCAGGAATAGAAACACCTTGAGCGGCCATAGAAAGCCCGTATGCAACTGTTACAAGAACTGCAAGAGCCGTTAAAAGTTTTTTGTTTAAATCCATATCAACACCTGTTCGTGTGTTATTCACTATTTTTATATATGTATTTAAATGCCTCTTTTTTTAACAAAATACATATAATGAATTTTCGCGATCATTATAAATATATATCTTTTAATTTTCTATGCATCTTTCTCATGAAACTATCGATTTTATATAGACAAAAGAGCTGTAAAATAAAAATCATTTTTTATTAGCTATTTTTTTTCGTAGGTTCTTTTTCTCGTGGCGCTCTTGCTACGACTTCTATATAGACCTTTAAATGATTCTCATAAGTCCACTTTTCCCTTCTCACAACATCAATAGATATATTCAAGTATAAAGTAGTTTGTATCTGAGTAATCTTTCCTCTAATGACACAATCAACAATGGGTGTTTCTTGTTTAGTGAATTTGTCGGTATATTTTCCTATTACTGTAATATACAAACTATCGTCCTTAATGAGCTGGTATATGTCCCTAATGTTAGTATCAAGGGTGATCCTCAACGGAGCAAAACCATCATCTCTTTTTCTACCAGCTCGAGTCAATTTGACTCGAAAAGATCTCTTTTCTTTCATATATCATCTTTCTTTAAAATATACTTTATATATATAAATTTTATGTAAATTTAAATTTTATTTAACGATAAATTTGAACTATTTATTATTAACATCGATATTTTATGCAATAAAATGCTTAAATTTAAATATAAAATGCTATTCGAGATATTTCGAAATATTGCCCACCATTTTCTTTATATATTATGAAAAAACTTAAATATATATGGTAAAATAATTAGTAATGTGTAGAAAAATTTAGAAATATTTCATTATAAATAAATAATCTTTTTGTCGAGCTCGTAAAGGCGGTTGGATGGTGATTACAAATAAAAGATCTGTTCAAAAATATTGATAAAAAAGAGACGCTGTTTAAAGACGAAAGAACTCTAAGTAAAGATTTTGTACCAGAGATACTACCAGGTAGAGATAAAGTAGATTTTGGGTTAATATTAAGGTTTTACCACTCCTATTGTGAACAATATAATCAAGAACCCATAGATTCCACAGTACTGTGGAATTTTCTGCGAAATTTTGAAAATGGGGGGGGACTTGAATTAAAAATACAAATAGATGATCAACGGTTACTTAAACGCCTAAGCAAACAGAGTATTGAGATATTTAAACACAAAAAATAACAAAGAGTAAAGATTTAAGATGAATACTGATCTGTTCAAGGACACATTAAAAAAACCTTCAATATTCAAAGATGAGAGTAAACTTGATATCAATTTTGTACCAGACCGATTACCTCATCGGAATAAAGAACTATCTTTATTATCTCAGCTATTTTTAACGCTTTTAACAAATCCAAACTTAGTCTCAAGAAATATTTTGATAACTGGAAAAACGGGAATAGGTAAGACAGTAACAGTAAAATATTTTGGGAAAATGTTGGAAAATGCCTCAAAGGAGAGAGGAATCTTAATTAAATATATCCATATAAATTGTAGAAAAGAACATACAAGTTATAGGGTTTTAATAAAAATTATTCGAACCTTAGATAAAAGCTTTCCAAAAAGAGGATATTCTCCTCAAGATCTTTTAGAAATTATAACTGATTTCCTTAATGTCAAGAATTCACACCTTTTAATTGTATTGGATGAATTAAGTTATCTCATAAATAGCGACAACGATTTGATATACTCACTAACTCGGATAAATGATGATTCTATTAATATGCCGCAGAGATTGTCTATTATTGGAATTGTAAGAGATATTTCTTGTTTAAATAATCTAGATATAAGTACACTAAATTCCTTTCAAAATACTATTATAAAGTTTGATCCTTATACTAAAAAGCAAATCTTTGAGATTTTAAAATATAGAGCAGAAATCAGTTTGAAACAGAACGCGATTTCAGACAGATTAATTAAAATGATCTCTGAGATCGTTCATTCTAAAGGAGACATTAGATATGGGTTAAATCTAATATGGAAAGCAGGGAAGATTTCCGAAAATTTGGGCTTAAAAACAATTTCATCTAAATGCGTAGATCATGTTAATCAAGAATTAGCTTCTTTTTCAATTATGGATGTATTAAAATATATGTCATCTCAAAAATTAATATATTTGCTCGCCATTGTAAATGCGTTAAAAAAGAGTCCCAATATCAAGATCTCTTTGGTTGAAATTCTCAAATTCTATCATATATTATGTGAGAAGTTAGGTCTAACGCCTCGATCGCATTCACAACTATGGAGTTATTTACAAGAATACAAAAAAGAAGGTTTAATTTTAATGTGTATACAAAGTAGAAACATTAGAGGTCGGCGAGCGTTAATCGAAATCAATAATGTTATACTTCCAGAGTTTGAAAAAATAATTACATTTCTTTTAAATTTAAAAGGTACAAAAATAAAAATATCAAAGCAATGGGATTTGAGAAATTTATTAAAAGTATAGATAATACGCAAAAAGAGAGATATTTAATCGAAGACATATTAGGATCTAAAGCGAGAATTAAAATATTAAAAATTTTAGCATTAAAAGGTGAATTAAACATATCATCAATTATTTCTAAATCAAGATTAAACCATTCTAATGCAATAAAACACCTTAATTTTTTAAAATCATTGGATTTAATACAAGAGAAAAGATTTGGGCGTATAAGAATTTATAGATACCGGGACGAAAATATAAAAGCTAGGAGTCTAAAGAAATTAATTGAAATTTGGGAGGAGGAATATTAATGTTCTTGGAAGAAATTATAAAATATCTAGAAAGAGATATATGCCCAAAAAAGTATCGCACAAATGATAGAATCTATGGTCTTCATTATGGCGGAAGGCAAAATAGAAAATATTTTCGAAAAATTATGATTACCTTGACCTTAAGCAAAGAAGCAATTCGTTTCGCTCGTGATAATAAGATTTATTTGATAATTTCTAGATACGGGTTAATGGGGAACCCAATTCGTAAGCTTGATTATGTATTGTCTAAAAAGACAGCCATATTGACGAAAAACCACATTATATATGTGCTAGGTAGTGCCTTTATTAACAGTATTTATGGAGTATCGAATAAAATCTTACGTCTTTTAAATTTGAAAACCTTAGAAACGAATGGTATTCTTTTTGTTAAAAATAAGCGCAACGAGAAAATCCCACTTGGACGATTCGCTTATCCAATGGAATATACTCAGAGAGAGTGTGAAATTCATTTAAGGGACTTATTGATTCGAGCAAGACAAAATTTTGGTGAAGAACAGGTTTTATCAGCAGGTTATAATCTAAATCAAGTAATTGAAAAAATATTAGTGATGGGGATGGAATCTCCTCAAAGAAAAGTTGTTGAGAAAGCTTTTAATTTTCAAAGATTCGATCTATTAATTTCAGGGAAAATAACCTTGGACATTATTAATTTTTTGATAGATAGGAATGTGTCTGTTATCGACATTCCTATCTATCGAGTCGAGTACGAAGCCTTGAGAGATTTGAACAATTTTCTGAGCCTTGAATACCCAAATGATGAATTTCTCTTTTATGAACCAAAAGATTTGTTTATAAAATAATAATAAAGAAAATCAAATAAGAAAGGAATAAAAAAATGAGTGAAAATTGTCCTGAGTGCAATAATGATGTTCTAATTCTTGACGAATCTCGAGGTGAAATTATCTGTAAAATATGTGGATTAGTGTTAAATCAAAGAATTATAGATCCTGGACCCGAATGGCGCGCGTTCAATTCAGAAGAGGTGAATCGGAGAACAAGAACCGGTCCGCCAATTAATCCGATGCTCCCCTATAATGGGTTATCGACGGAATTTAAGCCAAACAAAGATTCGTCTGGAAAGACTATGACTCCAAAAGAGAAATCGAAGTTTTCCCGTCTGAGTAAGTGGCAGAATAGAACAAAGAACATTTCTGTTTACAGAAATCTAAGAGAGAATTTACCATATTTGAGGAACCTTTGTAATCAATTAGATTTAGGCCCCCAATTAGTTGGATGGACGGAATTTCTATACAAAAAAGTGTTAAAAGCAAAAATACAAGTAGGAAGATCCAATAAATTGACAATGGTAGGATGCTTGTTTATCGTGGCATGTAAAAGATTTCCAACTACCGATCTCAAAGAAATTCTACAACATGTTAATGATGAGAAGATAACAGAAAAGAAGGTTTATCGTATCTATGGAATAATTGTAAGAACATTAAATCTTAAAATAAAGACCGCTTTACCTAAAGATTTACTGTCTTACTATTCGTCAAAACTAAATTTATCAACACAGGTCACAAGAGCGACATTAGAATTGTTGAATTTGATAGAAAAATACCCGTTAATTTTCATAGGAAAGTGTCCCAGAGGTGTTTTAGCAGGAGCATTGTACCTTACATGCCTAAATTCAGAAAGACGATCCCAAGAAGAGATTGGAGATCGTTTAAGCGTAACACAACCTACTATCCATAAACGTACTGATGATATTAGGTATGTTCTCGAAGCAAACAAAGTGATGGGAGAACAAAAAATTATTTTGAAAGCTGTTTAAAAATGTCTTCGTTAATTTCCAATACTAGTTTAATATATCTGTTTGTTATATTGTTCTATTGTCTTTATTTGGATTTGAAACGTAGGTCAATATCAAATAGTTATTTTAAAATATTTTATTTTTTTGAAGCGGTATTAATTCTAACAGATTTAATTCTTTTTCCAAAGGAATTTATAGACTTTTTTATATATAAATTATTGATAGTGTCTTTAGTGTTCTTAATTTGTATCTTGTTATTCTATTTAAAAGCTTTGGGGGGATCTGACGGCAAATTAATTATTTTTGTGTTTATCGGTTTACCAATTAGGTTTTTAAGCCTTTTTGCCGTCTTCGTCTTCTTTTTTTGTTTCTTTTTATTTTATTGCTGTCTGTATTTGCTTGTGTTCTTTTACAACAAAATCAGTAGAAATAAAAAATCGTTTAAGATTTTATTTAAATGTCAATGCAAAATGTCATTCATTAAACGATTTGAAATCCAAAGTGGATATCGTTTTAAAGATTTGTCAAATGTGCACAATAATCAAAAAGACAAGTTTGTTTTTAAACCAACGATATTGGCATTCAACGATTCTAAACATAAAATCCAGATTTTATGTCACTATAAACCTCCGCTCGTACTTTCATGCCTTCTATCATCCTTTTTTATGCTGATCTTTTTTATGCTCTAATTTATTACATAATATATGGACATACATAATATGTCCAGATTTGGGTATATTTTTAATAACTGTCTAGAATTTAGAACAATGCAGATTTCTTAAATTGTTAAAAGTAATCCTGAAGTAAATCCGCACACAATACCCATTATTACACCTAAGATAAAAAGAGAGTAAGATTTATACTTAGTTCTTAGAATCCTCTTGTTAAACAAAATTAGGTAAACGCCAAAACTGATTAAAATTATGGAAATAAAAGACAACAAGCCGATAAAAAGAAATAGACTGCTCTCAAAAATATCAAAATTTTGCAAATCTTCTAAGGTAGAAACTTTATAGTATAAATAGACGGACCCTAACCAATGATAAATCGGCGGAGGCGAGGACGAGTGAAAGCATATTAAAAGAAAAATTGGTATCCCCTTAAACAAAAATCCAACACCAAACAAAATGAAGACGACAGAACCTGCTCTACCTCTTTTTTTCACGTACTCAAGGTTTCTACCCCGAATCTTTTCTTGATTTTCCTTTTCTTTGGCGGTTATTAACAAGTTAAGCCCCATTGCTAAAAAGATAAGGAAAAGAATCCAATTTCCTAAACGAAAAACATTCACGGCGATTTCGTTGAATATTTCTAAAATGCTAACAATTGAACTTAATGCAGAATCTAAAAAATCATATGGCCCAGAAGTTTCTTTGTAGATCATCAAATACTATTTCGATTAAAAATATTTAAAATAATAAAATTTTGAGAAATATAGAAATTTAAATAATTGGTTTTAAAGACATTGTTAAAAACATCTTAAATATAAAAATGAAAGATATTATAACTAAAGATTCTATAAATCAATCCATCGAATTAATTTCAGAACTCAATTTAAATGAAGAGGATTACGAAAAGATTTATGAAAATTTTAAGCTAATTCTCAAAAATCCAGAAATTAAAAAAATTTTCGGAACAATTTCGGAGATATCTGAGATAGATAACGATAGTGATCTGAATTTACTCATGAAAAAGCTTTCTAATCATTTAAGTTTAAATGACTTAAACTTTTTATTAGAAAAAATCATTAAAAATGAGGAACTCGTGGATTTTATTCAGGATTTATTTTTAGAAAAATTGTTTTAAAGTATGTGAACTAATGTCTGTCGATGCCCTTTCTGAAGAGGTAAAACCTCATCTAGATCAGATTAAGAAACTAAAAGGAGTAGAAAATGCTGTCTTAACTCAAAGAGACGGGAATCCAATTCAATCAACAGGAGTTTGGTTTTCAAAGGACGAAATTTTTAGCGTATGTTCTGCCGCATGTGCAATCTATAATGTTGGAATCCATTTACATCCTAATGACTTAAAGTATATTTTAATAGAAGGAACAAAGGCTAAAATTTTAATTGCACCACTAATCAGCCCTTTACATGGTTCTCTTAACGAAGCGTTAGAAAAAATGGGAATTATGGACGACAGACACGAATTCTTCATCGCAATCACAGCTCAACCTAATATTAATTTAGGTGGAATTTTTTTGCAAACAAACGAATGTTTAAGAAGGATTAAAATCTCGTTAGTATCGTCGGGAAAATCCTTTAAACCTCCCTTAATTCAATTCGATAACGAAAAAGTCCAATCCATAATCAGCGGATTTAATGTTAAAGAAGCCGAGGAGTTTAATTATAAAGTATCCACTTTTTCTTTAAATATTACGAAAAAGATAAAGTTAAATATGAAAAAATTGCTAACCGATTTTTCTTTAACTGTTCCAGATTTAAATTATGCATTTGTAACTATTGAAGGGGGTTTTATTGCCGCTAAATTATTGAAGAAGTCGTTAATAGATTACGATAAATTAGATAATATTTCTGCTATGAATTATTCTCTATTTCAAACTGCAAATAGATGTGCTTGGCTATTAAAAAAGATGCGCGCTGAAAACGTCTTACTTGACTGCAATAACCACTTCTTATTTATAAAGGGATTAGGTAAAACGATATTTTGCGCGGAAATTGGTAAATCAAGTCAAAAATTAGGGTTATTGAGATTAATACTTCCACAATATTCAAAGAAAGTTAATAATCTTATTAGAGAAGTATTTGAAATTCCAAAAAAAGCAGATTTTGATGTAAAAAATATCTTGAAGAATATTAAATTTTAAATTCTAAAATTATTAAAATAAAAAAAATAAAATCTCTGAGGTTTTTGTATGATTATAGATGATGGAAACAAATCAATACAAGTAAAGATTGTGTATTTTGGTCCAGCTCTGTCGGGTAAGACAACTTCTTTAAAATCATTGTTCAATATGTTTGGTAAAGGAAATTTGGTAGATTCCATAGAGAGCACAACAGGAAGAACTTTAATTTTTGATTTTGGATCTTTAGAATTCAAGGGAGGTCTATGGAAAATAAAATTCTTAATATATACAACCACAGGTCAAGACTATTATAAAGATACGCGCCCTACTGTGTTAAATGGAGTCGACGGTATTATTTTCATAGGAGATTTCTCCGAAAGTGATTTTCCCGAGAGCTCTACGAGAGAGATCTCTCTGAGAGAACTCTACGAGGGTGATCTTAACGAGTACGAATGTTTTAGGTTCAATTTAACATCGTGGAACGAATTAAAAATGTTACCCGAATCGGAACAAACAGACGGTAATAAAAATAAAAAAGTCCCTGTTGTGATAGCTTTAAACAAACAAGATCTGAAAATTTATAAAAGTATGGAAAACTTCTTCGCTTACTATATAGATAAAATAGGTAATAAGGATAATAACAAGATAAGGATTGTATCTGTCGAGAAGACTATCGCAATAGATGGAAAAGGTATTTTAAAATCATTTTCTCGACTAGTAATGGATTTGTTCCCTAAAATGAGTTTTGAGGATATAAAAGATAAGTTAAAAAAAGAAAAATAAATTCTATTTATTCTTTATTTTTATCTACAAAACTATTAACAAATACAGGTTTGAACAATTTAATATAATGATCTCTTATTGAATACTCGTAGATACGTTTGCTTTTTTCGAGAACGATTTAACTTAAATTTAAATTTTTTTTATATTTAAAAGGTGAATTTACCTCTTGACAGACGATTCTAATCGAATTAAAAAAATAAAATAGTAAAAAGAGTTGGTGAAAATATGATTTTTCAAAATGTTGGTCTAATATTAGTTGTAATCATAGTGCTTATCGTAGTTGTTATTCTAATAATGCTTGGGATAAACGCTATATTATTTAAATTAGCGTTAAGGTTAGTAAAGGCTGAGAGAACTGACTTAGTAAATGTTTATATTACCTCGTTGATTTGCGCCTTATTAGGGTGGATTCCATGCGTAGGTTGCATTCTCTGCTGGGTGGTTATAAACGCAAGGCACAACATAGGACTTGTAAAGGCAATATTGGTATGGATTCTTGCTCCTTTAATTGCGCTTATTATCGCAATCTCGGTTGGTATTGCTATTATAGTTTTGATATTCGGAGTTAACTTATTTTAGGATTTAACTTCTCAATCCTTTTATAGTATTCAGAATTTTGACCTACTATTCTATTTACTACAGCCTTAGCGCGCGTAATTATACTGCTTGCTATTCTATTATTATGACGATTATCTTGTTTGAATTTTTCATATTCATTAATAACATCTTTCAATTGCTGTATGAATTTATCTTTTAGATCTTTTTTCATTTTTATTCCTTTAATTATTGAATGAATTTTTATTACTCAAGTCTGTTGGTCGTTTAAAAAAGGGAGAAGACAAACCAAAAGAAGAGGCAGAGGAAATTATAGAAGAAGACTAATAAGAAATTAAAATTTTTTTAATTAATCTTTTTATTTTATTTTATATTTTACTACTTTATTCTTAAGAGTAATTCGACTACTCTTTTTCCCAAATCTTTAGCAATTAACCCTGATAATTCGTCAATTTCTCCTTTTCCAACAAATTCTTTTAAGTTAAATTTTTGTAAACTTGTAATAGGTATATTCCCTTCAAGGACAGGATTTCCTAAAGCATTGCCCACAACAATCATCCCTTGAATTAATGCGAAGTTTATCAGATCTGAGATTACCCCCTTTCCGCCATTTCTTAAACCTGTTGATGCTAACGGAGCGAAAATGACATCTTTTAATAAATAGTTCTTCATTTTCCAGGGTCTTGAGCGATCAATAATGTATCCTGATCAAGTTCTGGTTTTAATAATAAACCTTTATAACGATCTTCATTGATTTTAATTAAATTTTTACACATTGTTATAATTTTATCTTCTTCTCCCATTTCATAGTAGGCATGTACTAACATTTCCCACTTCGTCCGATAACGCAGAGAACGACCTTAGATAGTAGCTTTTTCTTAATATTCTAATGTTTTTTCATAGTTTTCCATCTCATAATATATAAATCCCAAACTTTCTAATATGTGAGCGGATTGAGGATATGATTCTAATAATTTTTCAAGGGTTTTAATAGCTTTTTCAGTATCGCCGATTTTTTTATATAAGTCAGCTAAATGCCTACCTGCATTTGGGACATCTGCATCATCAATAAGCATTATTCTCTCCAATAGTTCAATAGCTTTAAAAGGATCTTTATCAATATAAATATTAAACACCATTTCACTTAATAAATTCCAATTATTTTGGTCCAACTCCAAAGCCTTATTACAATATTTTAAGGTTGTATTAATATCAATATCATACGCAAGAATAGATGCCTCTGCTAAATCTGACCACACTTTCGGGTTGCTTGGAACAATGCTTTTGGAGAAATTAATTTCACCAATAATAAATATAAAGGCGATAAGGGTTTTGAACTCGCCATTAAAGTATTAAAAAATTTTGAAAAAAAATAATTTAATTCTAAAAGAATTATCATATTAATCATTATATCTTTATGAATATCAGGATGATTGTTTAAAATGAACAAGACAACAATAACTATTAAATGATTTTGAATTAATAAAATTAATAAAGAATAAGAGGTAAAATTCATGGTATCTTTTTTCATTAAGAAATTTGAGGAGCTTGATTATTCTGATATTGAATCATTAGTCTCAGAAGGTGTACCTGAATCTCACAGCTTAGATTATAAGGAAGATTATCCAAGGAAATTGTCAAAAGTTTTAACTTCCTTTGCGAACGCAACTGGAGGATATATTGTGTTAGGAATTAAAGAGGAAAAAATTAATGGCAAGAATACAGGAAGACCTAAAGAGATTTTAGGAATAAAAAGGGAAGATCATGAAACGAGAATTACAAATATCCTAATCTCTAATTCACAGCCAATAATTATCCCAAAGGTATTAGCAATTAAAGTACCTAGTTCGGAGAAAGATGTTGTAATAATAAAAATCAAAGAATCCTATGAACCCATTATGGAGACCTATACGTATAGATTTTATATTCGTATTAACGATCAATCCTTGCCCGCAGACTATAGTATAGTAAAGAAATTATTTAATAACGAGATATATCAAACAGAAAAGAGAATTCAGAAAATTTTTAATTTTATTAAAGATCTCTTTAAAAAAATGACAATTATGTCAAAACAAAAACACGGGGTATATATCGCATATGAAATCTGTCTAGATGGGTTAGATTGCAAAACTGAAGAAGCAAATGATCAAACACAGCGTGAGATTTTTGAATTTGGAAATATCATGTTAGTTTTTAAGGATGATTTAAAATATTTCGGTTCAAATGAAGATTTACCATTATCATTTTATTTTGGGAGATATATTATTAAACAAAATAGATTTCTTGAATGTTTAGCCCAATTCGCACCTCCAGACTCTCAACGGTTATTTCCTCAAATATTAAGTGATCTTAAAAAATATTGCAAAAAGTATTTTGCAATTGACTTGAATTGACTCAAAGGTGGTGAGAATTACGAACAAAGCAATATTGAATGAAATTAATGAGATAAGAAATTTCTTTAACATACAAAAAGTAATATTTTTAGTTTGTGCAAGAATATCATTTGAAAGCCCATCTTTTCTTATTACTTGGCTTCAAGAAAGTTGTTTAAAGGTATTAGATGAAATAGAAAGAAAATGTTGAAATTATAAAAAATAGAATACAACCTGAGATTTTGAATTAAAAATTTCAAATTATACAATATGAATTTTAAATGATTTTTGTGTCTTTTAATAATAAAGAATACGATATTACTGATAATTCTTTATTCCTTAATGATTTAAATATAAAAAAGTTTTCAGAGATCAATCCCTTTACTCATACAAAGAAGTAAATAAATTCCTAATATCAGAATCACTGGAAGATATAAAATTTTTTTTTAAACAATTACCTAAACTTATTAATCTAATACAAAATATGGGTTTTTTTAACATAAAAAGAACTGATATCCCCCCAAAGATTGAAAAGTTATTAAAAAAAATGGAAAAAAATAGCAAAATAATAAAAAAAAAGATTTCAGATATAACATCGGATTCAGACTTCACAGTAAAAGTATTACTAGACCAAATACAGAAATTTGATTCCTTTAATATAAACTTCATTAAATTTTTGATCCGATTAAAACTACTATTTGAAACTGGAAAGAGGAATAAAAAAACCATTTTTTCACTTAAATCGGAAGTTACAAGAAGAGATATATTAAGGGATGCTCTTAATAACAATTTCTTCAATGAATTTGAAGATTTAAGAAGATTTTTACTTAATTACTTAAATCAACTCAAGAAATTACGCAATATCTGTAGCCATAGAACACCTAAACACAAATTTTCAAAGAATAAAAAATATGCTCTAATCTATAATCCAATAAAAAATAATCTAATAGGAATACATGTTGAAAAAACTAAAAAATTTGTTCTAACTTATGCATATTTTATTGAGGCTTTAGGTTTTTAATTGACAATTTAAAGAGAATTCTGTTATTTGTTTTCTTAAGCTCCCTTAATTATTAAAGCTGTTAAAAAGCATTTATTATAATTCATGTTTTGAAAAGATTTATTAATAATTATAATATAAAATTTCTATTAGACATTTAGGAATGAATGGTGTTTATAATATTTACTGCGAGCATAAAGTAAGTCTCTGCCTTAGATTGTAGGAATCGCACATCAGCACACTAAATTCTATTTTAAGCTTCTTTAAAATTATAATTTTCTTTACCTTCTTTTTTTTCAAATATAAATTTCCTACTACATGGATTAAATAAATCTTCAGAATAAACAGTTAATTCTATATAATAAGTACCGAGAGGATATTCTGTTCCAATTTGACTTAAATACCTATCACTATATAAGAAAAAATTAGTAGAATAGACTTTAAGAACATCTAAAAACTCTTTATCACCCCTATTTATTGTTATAGGTTTAAAATCCTTTTCAACATCAACTTGAGTTTCTGAAGTAATAATCCGACGAGACCAGTGTAAAATTGCCACATCCTCCTCCATAATTTTTTCAGAGTTGCGAGTTTTTTGGTAAATTTGTGCTTTTGCTTCACAATTATGAAGAGTTCTTTTTCCTGTATTCTCAACTTGTACTCTTAATATAATAAAATCATCATTTTTATCTATCATTTGAAAAAATTTATTATCTTCATACTTAATATTTAGATTTGATTTAATTACCCAGTTTTGATAAAAGATGATTGAGATGTATATCAGTGTAGAAATAATTCCGAAAAAATTAAAAAACAAATTTATTAAATCTAAATCTTTTGAAGTTATAAAAATTATAAATGGAACAATCAACAAGATAATCAGAAATAAAAATAGAATTATAAATAACTTCTTTTTATAAATAAATCTGATTTAGAATATCTATTTAATAACCAAATAATCGAAAGAAAAACATTAGAGTATAAAGGACGATTACCAACCAATACGGATGAAGATAAGAAGAAGTTTTTAGCAAGTATATCTTCATTTGCGAATGCTAGTGGAGGGGATTTATTAATAGGTATTAGAGAGGATAGAAACACAGGAGCTCCATTAGCTCCTTTGGAGGGTATTCCAATTCTCAATAAGGATCAAGAAATTTTAAGGTTGGAACAAATAATTAGGGATGGGATTGAACCTAATATACCCTCATCTTGTATTAATATTCACTCAATAGAAATTTCAAATAACAATTTTGTATTATTAATCAGGATTCGAAAAAGTTGGTTAAGTCCTCATAGAATTTCTTTCAAAAAATCACATAAATTTTATTCTAGGAGCACAAATGGAAAATATCTTTTAGACATTCAAGAATTGCGTTCTGCTTTCATTTTATCGGAAACACTTACAGAAAAAATAAGAAATTTTAGAGAAGATAGAATATCTAAAATAATATCTGATGAAATCCCCTTACCTTTATATAATGAGGGAAAAATGATATTACATTTAATCCCTTTTAGTTCGTTTGAACCTGGAAAATCATATGAAATAGAACTTATAACTAAAAAGGTTACACGATTTAAACCAATGTTTACTTCACAATGGGATAACCGGTATAATTTAGATGGATATCTTGTTTATTTTCTAAAGCAAAATGGAAGAAGATGGGCTACTTACACTCAGTTATTTCGAAATGGAATAATAGAAGCAGCAGAAGACTTTTTTTTAAATAAAATAGAGGATAAAATCCTTCCTATTACTTCGATAGAAGAACAGATTATAAATAGCATAAATAACTATATTGAAGTATTTCAAATAATTGAAGTTGACCCTCCAATTTTTGTTTTTTTAACAATTACAGGGGTTAGAGATTATTATTATCCTACTAAAGAAATGAAAATACTTGGAAAAGAAACTCCTATCGAAAGAGATATTTTAAATTTACCTGAAATAATTATAGAAAAAATTGAAATTGTTTTTGAAGAAATTGGTAAAATAATGAGACCATGTTTCGATTCCATTTGGAATTCCTGTGGAATTTCTAAATCTCCTAATTATGATGAGAATGGAGAGTGGAAAAAGACTAGATAATAATAAACATTTCGAATCCTTGTAAAAAAACATACAATTGAATGATTTTTTTGATAAAATACAATTGACCAACTTTTTAAAAGCAGTTTCAAAAGATTTAGATCAAGAAGAACTTGAGGTCATAGAACATATTTGAAATCTGCCCTAATCGTGAGGAACAATTGTTATCATATAAAATTTTTTCCTTGTTTATTCATGGTATTAAAGATAGTTTGTTGTTTTTAGACGAAATGAACAATGTTTAGAACTCTGGTCGAGTTCTACTAGAACTCACTATGCCTATTCGTATTAAAATAGGTTTACGAGGCGGAATAAAAGTTAAAAGTAACTTAAATTTATGTGAGTATGACGAAAAATTGAAAAACGTTTAATTAACTTCGTAGTAATATGAAATATTGTTTATATCCCTTCCTTAAGGTTTCACAGTAGTATGAAAAAGAAAATTAATATGAGCAGGTCTAAATCTATTATTTTATTTTATTTTTTAATAATTTCTTTTCTAACCAAAGTATTACTTTAACATTTTTTCCAAGAAATTCCCTTCCAAATACATTTGAAGCAATCCATCTTTCAAATCAGTTATCCCTCCTTCTGTTCAATCATCCCATAATTTGATCTATCTCTCTGTTTCCATGTTCCCTGCTGTCGCGCTTTTCGTTCTTTAGAATTTTACGCTTGAAAACTTCTTCGTCTTCGTCGGTAAGATAAACTTTTATCTCGTTTTCGTCGGGCTTAATACCAGCTTCCCTCAAAGTCACATCGTCCTGTAAAAATTGATCTTTAAATCGAATTAATATCTTTATAGAATCGTCTAATTCTAATCTCTTTTGATACTCTTTCTTTAACTCTTTCACTTTCGCGTCTAAATTCCAATTCAGAGTTTTTTCTTCTTTTTTACTTTCTTTTACATTTACCTCTGCTAACTGTTTTTCCTTTTCCATATCTTCAGCTTTACTTAACCTTTCCTTTTTAACTAATGTGTTAATGTAATCCTTTAATTCTTCAAAACCGTCGTCGTTGCTTGTTGTACTTGCTATTTTGGAGTTATTGTCGTAAACTTTCATGATTTCCTTTTCTTTCTCGTATTCCGTATCAAATTCTAAATCCTTCCTTACATTTTGGATGTAATCGTTTTTGTCGTTACCATTGGTCATATCTTTCATTTCCTCCTCAATACTATTATTTTTTTCTTCTATAATATTAACTTTAACATCTATTTCGTTACTTTTTTCTATACACTTAGGATTTATCAAATTATTCTCGTATTCGTAATATTCGTATTCTGGTTCAAATTGTAGCTCTTTAACTTCGTATTTTTCTTCACTTATCACATTTTTAACTCTGTTATCCTTCAAATCTTTCATTTCCTCGTTACTTCTATATAAGTTATCTTCGTACAGAGAAGATAAAAACAAATACGCTGAAACGCACAATATTATGAAGAAAATGTTGCTATAAACAACTGAATCTGAAGATTTCAACGATAAAAGCGTTTGGTTTAAGTTAGAGGCTGATATTATAACGTAAAGAATTACCAATATTACGATTAAAGAAATTATTGCTAATTTTAATTGTAACGAATAGAAGCTTTTACTTCGATATTTATAAAATAACACTATTAAAACTAAAACGCTGGTTAAAATTAAATAAACTAAGAAAAACTCGAAAGAAGAAATGAAATTTGACATTTTCCTACAAATTTTTATAACTACACCTTATGCAACCTATAAAATATTAGAAAATGGAATTTAAATAATACGAGATTTTTTCAAGATGAAAGCTTTTTAATTGGCTTTTTGTTGAAAAATAAGGGTGATTCCTGCCAACGAGACCTAAAGATAAGGTCGAAATTTACATAAGAGGAGGGCAAAATTAGAGTGTATTGAAATACACTCACCACAAGACATAAATCCAGGGTGTGACAGGAGTCATTTTTGAAGTCTATATGTTTGATCTTTAAATTTGAAACTATATTTTATATTAACACCACTATAACTATATCACCCTAAGTATTTAATTCTTAATGTAACATTGGTGTAACAATTTTAGTATAAACAATGAACTAATTTACTTTATTTATTCTCTTGTTCATTTTTGAAATAAAAACTAAAATCTGCGTAAGGGACTGGATTAGGTTCCTCACAATGTGGACACATCTTCGTTTTTGTGGATATTTCTTTACTACAATACTTGCAATTAGTCGTTACATATTCACCTCTATAATTTAAATTGCATTAAATATGAACCTCAACACGAATCAAGTAGTGTTTCAAATATTTATTTGTAGGGTTTTAT
>JAUWBH010000053.1 GCA_030605085.1 Promethearchaeota archaeon
TACCACTTGATTTTTTTCCAATAATCGTTTGGATGACGATTTTCGTATTCAGCTTTAAGCCTCTGTATAATTTTAAGTTCTTTTCTGAGATTTCTTAACGATAATTTCATATTAGTCGGATTTTTTTGTTTATCAACGATATTTTTTATTTTTTCTCCCTTTTCATTTACGAATACATTTATATATTTGATGTATTCAAATTTTCCTGTTTCAACGTTGAACGTCATATCAAAGAGAGTTCGCTGATCCAGAAAATATCGTTTAACCTCATCGCAGTTAGAAGGTTTCGACTTATCCCTGACGGAAAGGACTCCAAAATGTATTAAGCCTAAATCTCCTCCAATCTCTATATTAACATTCAACTGAGATATATCAGGTTGACTTACTTCTTTGGAGGACGTACCCGTTTTTTGCTCAAACGGTTGGCATAATACTATTTTTCTTCCTTCTAGCTTTATAATAGGGCTGTTTGATCTTTTATACGTTTCCAATAATTCTTGAAATTTACTCCTTTGTTTTTTTGATTTAATTTCTAATTGATATTCCTTTCCTTTTCTTTTTAATAATCCGAACTGGATACATAAGTTTTCCTCATCAAATTCACATATATGCTCTGAGACAATTAATGGAATAGTTAATTCCTTTATTTTTGGAATTGAAGTAATAGTATACATATCAGAACTTATTGCGTTTAACTCTTCGGCGATTTTCTGTTTCATTACTAAAAACGAGTTCTTGTTTAAAAATAACGTTTTGAGTAACTCTTTTGCTTGATAAAATAATCTCGTGAAAAAATATTCTTGAAAGCCCTCAAAGTCAAGAGATTTGATTGAGACTCGTGAGAAATGTGGTTTAAAGATGCCCTTCACGATGTTAGATGGGGCATTATGTAAAAGATCGTTTAAATAAGTGCAGAGTTTTTTAATTACTTCTATGCGAAGAGCTTTTTCCGAAATATGTGAATAATTCTGTAAATCTGTAATAGTAAAGGTATTTACGAGAGGATCTCGAATCTTTTTAAATTCTGATAGAGTTGAGATTGAATTTACTTGAAAGAGATGTTCAACAAAAGATATTACCCATCCTTTTCCATAGAGCTTTTTTCCTTTAAGTTTCAATTTCGCTAATTCCGATGTTCTTCTTCTAATATGCTGAATAAATCTTTTAAGAAAAAATTCTTGTAAGGTAGAATTATTTTTCAGTGAAAAGCTTGAAAAAAGAGAAGTAAAAAAAGCGCTCACATCTTGATTCGGGTTTTGCTCGTGATTGTTTAGCAACGATATCAGGTTGCTTATTTCAGTTCTCAATAGAGGATCAAGTGATGTTTTTGAAAGAAAAATATTTCTGAGTTGTCCGATACATTGAGCAATCTCTTCGTATGAAATATTCTCATAATCTCCTAACACATTTTGCTTATTACCTTTCTTAAAATCGCCAAGGAATTCTCGATACAATTTTTCTCCTGTAAGAAACGCTTTGATGACATATTGCCCCTCATTAACTTGTATATTTCTTTTCTCCGAATAATCGTATACCCTCCTTGTTTTCGTAGAAGCTAGTAAAGAATTTATTACAGAAATATAGTTTCTTAAACGCTCATTTCGTATAATCCAGTTTCTCACCGCATAGTATGGGTATTGTAACGCATTTTGATTAACTCTTTCTATAAATTCAAGCCTTTTATACGAGTCTGTAGTAAACGTACTTAAGTTGTGAGGGGGATCATTTTTAAAATTTTTCTCAGTATAATAATCGTAAATGTATTTTCTGATTCGCATTTTTGCAGATGTGGGTATTGTCTCTTCGGGATCTCTCTTTTTTAATTCTTCCCTTTCTGCTTTTGAAATAGTTAATCGAAAATTTGGATATTCAAATGCTTTATTGTGAATAAGAGCGGGATCGTTTCGAATCTCATTTACCAAGAAATTAACGTATTTATTTTCAAGGTTTCGAAATTTTATTAATTGCTCTCTGATTGCATTGACTATCGATGGATCTCTAGGAGAGAGAGCGAACTTTCGAGTAATTATCTTCTTTTCTCTTTTGTCTCGAAATCGCCACATCAAATTAAAATGCTTTACAATTTGTTTTACCAGACTCTCGGAACAATTTGTATTTTCTGCGATTTGTCCATCCGTTAATTTTCTGGAAAATGAAAAAATCATTGGTATGATTCTTGAATAAGTAGATACTTCTGCTATTTTTTTTTGAGAATGAGGCTCATTCACTCTTTCAAGGAGTTCCTCTGCCTTATAATTAGGATTTTCCTTAATTATTTCCCATACTTGTCTTTGTTTAACAGTTTTCAATACCATTTTTTAGAGGCTCCTATTCCCGATGTTATTAAAAGGAAAGGTGATAATTAACTTTTAGGATACATTTATTTAAAGAAAAAAGCACGCCAACCTATTTAAATTAAGAGAGTCTCAAAGTATAATAAATTTTCTGATTAATTTAATTAAAAGAGTATACGAGTCTTGAACTATAATCTCAAATAAAATTACCGAACAGTTGGTTATCTCGTATAAAAGAGCAGATAAATTAGATTAATAAGAGGGAGAGAGATGATATAATATAATTAAAAAAGAAAGTTATAACACCTTCTTCTTTTCTGTCCTTCGCATACGATAAATCTTTCCACTGAAAGAATGCACTATTGCAATTAGATCTTCCACTAATTCGCTCTCAGGACATGTGTCTTCAAGTCGATTTACACGAATTACTCGAATTCCAAACTCAGAAACATAATTCTCAAGGTATTTATATCCAAAACGAGTTAATCTATCTTTGAAATTAATTAAAATTGTAGAAAAATTGTTTTTTCGACAATCATTGAGCAATCTCCAGAGTCCCTTTCTATTTGTATTTAATCCAGGACCTATATCTTTCTAAATAGAAAAAATGGAAAAAACATTTTTCTCTGCATATGATTTTAGTCTTTGTATCTGACACTCCAAGTCTCCTCGTTTACTCTGTTTATGGCTTGAAACTCTTCCATAGATAGCACATGTTTCTGAGCTCAAATCATTCTTATTAACATCTTCTTCCGATCTGGAAGTGAGGACACGGTCTATTTCTTGAACAGAAAAGCGTCTATGTCTTGACGCATACTCCTAAAATCTGAGCGGTAATTCCGATAGAATACATAAAAATTGTGTGTAATGTCTACAATTTCAGATAACATATTAGATCTTAGACTATATCATATTTTTAAACATTTATCATTTTTATGTAGATATTTATAAAAGAAGTTAGGAGAAATATTTTTTTAGACCATCCAATAGTCCATCCGATTGCTAGCCTATGGTATTTCCATCTTATGATTATAATAGGTACCTTTCAAATATGACTGATTTAAATAGTTAAATAAGTTATTATTTTATAGAATTACAAGGCAAAAACTTAAATAATTACTTCCTATATGGGAATTTATTTAACGAGTACATTACGCTTAAACTTGAGGGAACAAGAACATTTATTTATATTAACGGAAAAAGGTTTCTTAAATGCATCTGCTTAGATAATCGAATGTATGAGGTGTAATATCAATTTCGTTTGATGAAAAAATTCTAGATAAATTAAAAAAAATTCTAAAGGTTTCCGATAGAATTAAGATGAAGCAGATGCAAAACGTTCTAGAAATGGACGAAAAAACTTTTGACAGAAAAATTATTGATTGGGCAGACGAATTTGGATTTAGAATAGATGGAGATTATATAAATATTAATCAAAATACCGTTGATGATTTCATCAATTTACTCGACAGTCAATTTAAGTTATGGGAACATCAAGAAACGACCGGGACAGGAAAAATAGATATATACGATGCTGAAAAAGTAAATCGAAGAAAAGAACAACGATTAGAACCAGTAGAAACCCCATCTTTTTTAGAAAATTTAACTCAATTGCGAAAAATTATATCTTTCGAAGATGCACAAATCCCGCAACTTGAAGCAAATATCCTCCAAGAAATTGAAGAGCTAACAAAGAAACGATTTAAACGATTTCAAAGAATAGATAACGTCGAGGGGGCCACAAGAATGGGTTTTACAGCTGAAAATCAACGAATTACTGGAATTGGTCTTTATAATTGTGGGTTATCGACTCTCCCAGAGTCAATAGGAAACCTTAAATCGCTCCAAAAACTAGATTTATATGATAATCAGTTAAGGACTCTCCCAGAGTCAATAACTAAACTTATATCACTTACTTACCTTCATTTTGGGAAAAATTATTTAACGACTCTCCCAGAGTCAATAAGAGACCTTAAATCACTCCAAATTCTATATTTGGAGGATAATCAATTATCGACTCTCCCGGAGTCAATATCGAACTTAACCTCTCTCGAAATACTAGATTTAGGCTATAATAAGTTAACGACTCTCCCAGAGTCAATAGGAGTCCTTAAATCGCTACAAATACTTCGTTTGGGTGAAAATCAGTTATCGACTCTCCCGGAGTCCATAGGAGCCCTTTCTTCACTCAAAGAACTAAGTTTGGGTGAAAATCAGTTATCGACTCTCCCAGAGTCCATAACTAATATGACTTCATTAAAAAATTTATACATCTCAAATAATCCATTGGATTCAATAGCTAAATCCGTGTTAAAGCAATTGAAAAAGAATGGAGTTAATATTTCTACATGAAATTTATCTTCTCCTTGATTTTTTTTTTGCCACTTATGTGGAGAAGGATTTTTTTAACATTAAATCCTAATCACAATTAATTCTTATCGAATTATTAATTAAGGAGATTATTGAACTAGTTTAGTTAATGAATCTGGGAAATAATATAAATATTAAGGCATAAAGTTTTAAACTCATATTCTTTAATTTTTTTTATAATTATGATGTGATACAATTAAATGGCATCCGGGTAAGAAACTATCATGGAACTGGGGTAGGATTAAGTAAAAAAGAAACAAAAAATTTAAGGGATTTTTTACTGAGAAAGGTTTATTGAATGCTATATAAAATATACAAGTAGATTCGGTTATGCTGTATAATGTATTATATCTTTTTTAGAAGTTTTCTTATTTTTTTAAGGAGAACTTCAAGCGAAATTAAAGAATTATTCTCGATATCTAAAGTGAGAAATTCAACTTTTTTATCAACCTCTTTTTCCCAAGATCTCATTATTTGCTTTAGATTTAAAAGATTCTTAATATGTCTTATTAATGTGAAATTTTCAAGGATAATTTTAATATTTTTAATTTTTGTTCCTTCATATTTTTCAATAGTATCAGTTATTTTATCCATCGGTTCATTTCCATCTTTTCCCGTTCCGAATAGTGTTTCAATTTCGTAGGCAGTATCACTTAATTTACTTGTATCTACAAAGAGATCTGCTGTTTTTTTATCGATAAGATTGTATTCAGTTATAATTTTTTTCATGATTTCTTCACGAACTAATGCAACTTCACATATTTCTACAAACATTGCTAAAAGATAAATTTTAATTAGAAAATGCTCTTTAGATTTTTTTCCACTATTTTTCCGCGTAGAATACTTAAATAGTCCATCTTTTTTCGATTTTAATGATTTAAGGAATTCTTTATATTTTTTCTGGGTAAATTTATTAAAGATTGTATCAAATGTATAAGGAGTTTCGTTAGCGTCTTCAGTAATTTTAATATTTCCCCAGAATAATTTTGATAACTCTTTTTTAATTTCCTTTTTATAACTTCTCGCTTCAATACAATAAATATTTAAATTGTGAGAACTTAATTGGTCTTCATTAAATAATTCAAATAAATACCAATATTTATCGGAACTCTTTGTTTTAAAAATGATAAATCCTAAATTTTTGTTTACAGTTCGAGATAATAGTTGCTTTAAATCATCCAAATTTTCTTTCTTTGTTAATTTCTCCCATATTTTTTCTTTATCTATATCAATTCTAGTAATACTTTCTTCTCCATCAAGCCAATTTTCTAACTCATCAATGTTATAATTACTTTCTTTTTGAATTAATTTATATGGAGGTTTTCCACCATGGCGTTCTTTATAAATTTTCATACATAACGTCTCAAAACTTCCAATAGTTTCATCTTTATCTGATTCTTTATAGACTATAATTTTAATATTATCTTGATCGGTGAGGGTTTCATCTGATATTCCGAAAATCTCTTTAATTATATCTGGAGTAGATCCATTTTGTCCTGTGCTATTTCCATTTGGTTCTGTTTCAATTCGACTTTTTTCCTTTAACAATTTTTTTAGAGTTTCGCTATCTAAAACTTCTATTTTTCTTCTTTCTCTTGGTTCAATTTTTGCTGGATTTTTCTTAGATTTGAATTTAATTGATTTTTTTTCTTTTTTTATATTCGGGATAAATTTTAATATAGTTGTTCTTGGAATAAGTTTTCCATTATCAATTGAAGCATTCAAGGGACTTGGCGAAACTTCTTAACGCGGTATTTGGCTTTCACGGCGAAATGTATTGGCCCATTACGATTGTGTTAGATATGTACAGACACAATGTTTTCCCTAACTCTTTAATATATTTATTGGATGATGTAATAAGTTATCTCAAGACGAAACCATATTCAGAGGAATTTCAGAACAGCTTGCTGCGAAGCTTAGAAAAGGCGATTGAATTGTTGTCCAAAAATCCTAAATTGGAAGAAACTTTACGACTAATACCTCTTCTCCCTAGCTGGTTCGTTATGTGGGCATCGAGAAAAAAAATATGTCTTGATTTGTCCACCTGTGACCTACGCACACAGCGAATATTGACCAGCGTAATATTCCAAACGATCAAAAACCTCGTACCTCATACTAATTCGGACGTAATTCAAGGAATGGTGATGATCGACGATGCGAATCAATTGTTTAAGAGAATTCCTTCAGAAAAATACGATTATAGGTATCTTTTAATGAAAGAACAAATCAAAAAGGAAAAAGCGGAGTCGTATCTCTTAACGAAAGAAAGGTGGGAAGAAATTTACGGCGACAAAGAGTATTTTACGAGAGTTAAGTTAGCACGATTTTTTGAAGACATGATATACAACGAGTTTCGAATAAAGCACGTTTCGCTCGTTACGGCGACCAATTCTCCCTTACAACTCCTCGATGCAATACCGTTCATGTCTCAACTAAAGATTTTGTTCAGGTTAGGGATAATCGCAGTAAAAGATTAGAAAAAAAAAATAGCAAAAACCTAATTCAATTACTATTAAATAGGGTAAATTTTTAACTATATAGAACTTAATATATAGAATTTATAAAAAGCGAAATGAAATAAATATTATCTCTATAACCAAGAGTTTAAAATCATATTTTTTAAATTCACTCTATAAAATCCGCGTTGTAAATTTGCGAGCTCGAGAATTCGACCATATTGCCTTTTCTCAAGTTCTCGTGGTCAAATATAGGGTCGTTTAACAATATACCCGCAAAGGAGCTTTTGTCCGAAGAGATTTTTATCACGTCAACCCACATGTATTCTTTCTCGCCTCCTTGACTTACGAATTGCACTTTCATGTGGTCCCTTACCTTTATAAAAGGAATAATCTCGCGCGGAAAGAGAGAAAGATTAAAGAACTACAAAACAACACTTTGGATAAGAAATTATTCTTATCAATTAAAATATAGGGATGATTAAAACCGTCGGAAAATGAAACATTCTTGTAAGGATAATAATCTGAAAGATTTCCTTTATATCTTAGTCTTTTCAATCATAAAATTATTTGGAAATGCTCCTGAATTAAGTTTTAACAAAAACTTATAAGACATTGTAAAAATCAAAAAATATTAGCCCTCACTGTTTTTAAATTTTTAAATAATAAAATAAAGCAAAACAAATTCTCAAGTAATTGTCGGGTGTTTCCATCATGTCTTCTAAGTTGTCGTCTTGCCTCTCTCTGTACTTAAACCGCCTATGCTCGAAATCTTTAGGGTTGTTTTCTGGATAATATTCGTCCATTCTTAATCCCACTTTTTGTTATTTTTTGTATTTAGAAATACAAAAAATTAGGAGAAAAGTTTATTTCTCCTAAAGTTGAGATTATTGTATTCAAGCAACTTATTGATGATTCGTATTGATATGCCCACTTCATCGGCGTAAAAGCTTTTTCCAGAAAAAGGATTCTTATTGCTTTAGCCGCAAAATTTCTTACTATCTCATTAGAGTCAGATAATAATAGGTTTTCTAAAAGATTAAAGACTTTATCGTCTTTAATGCCGATTTTTACTAAAATTTCAATACTTTTAATCCTAATATAAGCATTATCAGAATTATCAATTAAAAAAACTAATTGATCGGCAGCAGAAAATTTATCTAAATGTTTATCGGTATAATCTTCGTAAATTTGTTTAGGAGATGTTTCCATTAATTACATAATATTAGAGTTCGTTTTTTTAAAGTTACGATTTTATTTTATAAAATAAAATTGCTAAAATATTGAAAAAATTAAACTATATGTTAAAAGAATTAATTATTTATTGACATATGTCTGGAAATTCAAATATAACATTATTGAATAAAAAAATTATATTCTTTCTATCATCATACCTCCAAGAATTATAGGACCACCAGTGGAATTATAAATTTTCTCAGCTTTTTTTAATTTTGATTGACTATCTGAATAAATTTTGAAAATTAAATCTCCCTCTTTTATTCTTGCACCTTGTTTCTTGTAAATCTCTACTCCTGAACTCTTTGAGTTAGGACAGCCCGTTGATTTAGCTATTTGATTAATTATTGCGTTATTTACTTCAGTTATATGTCCAGATTTTTGGGCGTAAAATTCTTTTGTATAGGGTCCTAATTTAATATCTTCAGGCAGAACATTCGGATTGCCATCTTGAACTTCAATAATTTGCTTCATTTTTTCATAAGCTTTTCCAGATCGCAAGATTTGTTTCGCTAAAATTTGACCTTGTCCTCTTTCTGCTTTCCCACCCATCTCAAGTAGTATACCAGCTAATGATGTTGATTTTTCAATTAGAGAATTCGGTCCCGCAGAATAATCTCTTAATAACTTTAGAGCTTCCCATGCCTCTAAAGCAGGTCCAACGCAATGACCTATTGGTTGATGTGCTAATGTTAAAGCACATTCTGCTTCAATACCTATATTTTTAGCTATTTCTTTAAAAAGGTAAGCAAAATTCTTTCCATCTTCCAGTCTTGGAAATTTAGTTCCTTCCCCTACAGGTATATCTAAAACAAGTTTTTTTACACCCATACTAAGTTTCTTTGTAAGAATAGAAGGTATCATAAGTCCTTGTGGATCGAGATGTAAAGGGCGCTCAATCGCTATTAGAATATTGTCTGCTGGTGCCATATCTAAAGCGCCTCCCCATATTATACACGCATTATGTTTGGAGACGATTTGTTTTAATTCCTCTGAATTAAATGCGACTGGTGCTAATACTTCCATTGAATCAGCTGTTCCAGAAGGGGATGTTATAGCCCTCGTAGAACTTTTAGGAATTGTAAGACCAGCAGCTGCAACAATCGGGACAATTATAAGGGAAACTTTATTACCAGGCATTCCCCCTGTACTATGTTTATCGTAAACTTCCGTCCCAAAACCAAAGGTTTCCCCGCTCCTTGTCTCTGCCAAGGTTATAGCAGTCATTTCTTCGCTATCCATTCCATTAATTGAAACTCCTGTTATAAACGAGGCCAATTCAATTTGAGAGAGCATACCCGAAGATATGTCAGAGATAATACTATTAATTTCTTCGCTATTTAATTTTTGTCCTTTAATTTTCTTTTGAATAAATTTAAAAGAATCGGGGGGATCTACTGGGCTAACTGAGACTACAGCATTATTCTCAATATCTCTAATAGAATCGATAAACATACCTAATTCTCCCGGTGATACGATAGCTTCAGAATAAGCAATTTGTAATATTGCAACACGATATTTATCGCTTAACGATTCGGATTCGATTAATTTAATAACAATACGATCTCCTGATTTTAAATTGAGTTTTTTGGCGTCATTAGCGTTTAAAATAACATCTTTTGTATTGCCCGTTTCAAAATTTATTTTTTTTACCTTAAGTTTCATTTTTTTTGAATTTTATTTTAATTCCAGATTATTGATATATGAAAAAATAGACTTAAAATTTTAATGGATTCTCTAATTTTGTAACTTTTATAAAATATTTTACATTAAGAAATTATACTAAACAATTTAGGAGAACCTTATGGAAAATGAATCAGAATTAGAGAGTAATGCCTCTTTAGAGGAGGAACATGATTATTCGTTAGCTAAAACAGTTTCTTATGCTTCAATGTGGTTCACCGATGCGACGATTCTAGCTTTTTTTGGTGTAGTAGTTTTTTATTTTTATGAAGTAGAGGTAGGTTTGAATGTAGCCTGGGTTGCTATCGCATTTGTCATATTTGCCATATGGAATATGATAAATGACCCACTCTTAGGATTTTTAACCGAAAAATCTAGATCGGAAAAACTTGTTATGAAATATGGATTTAGAACGCCCTTGATTTTTATTAGTGCTATATTATTGTTAATAGTCTTTTTCCTTGTATTTCTGCCTCCTAATGGTTCAGGAGGAACAGATCAGATTTTAATTTTTATGTACATGGTAATTATTGTATGTTGCATGGATACATGCTATACAATTTATAATTCACATATGGCGGCAGGCACAGTTAATATGTTTAGAACGGATGATGAGAGGAGAAAGGTTGGAGCAATTGCTCCAATTTTTACCGTACTGGGAATTTTCACAGTCAATGCGATTATCCTACCAAATTTTATCGTATACGGTGATCGCCAATCATTTGTTTTAGCCGCAGGTTTAACTGCTATAGTTATGATAATTAATATTTTTGTGTTTAGTTATGGGATTCTTGAGCCTAAAGATGTTAAAGAGTATTATTTAAAGGGTCGTGAAAAAGAAAAAGGTGAACAAATTCCTTTTACACAAGTCGTTAAAACGTCTATGCGAAGTAAAAATTTTGTGATCTTCATTATAGTCTATCTTTTTTTCGCTACTGCTTATAATCTCTTTTTTGCGTCACAGGTCTACTTTTATAAAGATGTACTGAAAGTGGATTTTGGTTATTTTATGTATTCAATGATTGCATTTTTTATCGGATTTTTTATTGGACTTCCTTTATGGCTAAAAATTGCCAATAAATATGGGCATAGTAATATATATGGTTTTGGACAAATTATTTTTGGCATTATCTTTCTCTCATTTTTATGGGTTGTTACTATCACAGAATTATATATTTACATGTTTTTAGGAGGTATTATGTTCGCTGCTTCAGCTAGTGTTCTTATTTGGGTTCAAGCAGATATGTTTGATGAGGTAACAGTAAATTTAGGAGTACATCAAGAGGCTACCCTTCAAGGAATAACAAACTTTTTTATTCGCTTGGCATATCTTTTTGTTGGAGTTATTATTGCCGTGGTTCACATCTTTACAGATTATGATCCCGATCCACATGCTACGCAATCTGCATTAGCTATCTTAGGTATACGTATACATTCTGGTGTTATCCCCGGAATTATTCTCATTATAGGGGGACTTATTTTTCTGTTGTTCTATGATCTAAAGGGTGAAAAGAAAATAAGAATGAAAGAGCAATTAAAGAAATTAATGGAAGGAAAGCTATAAGTTAATTTTTATTTTTATATAACTTTAAGTAGTTCAGCTTGAAGATGATTAATTAAACCATACGGCTCAGGATTTAGCCAGATGTTATAATTTTTATGTCTATGATGAAAATATTTAAATATATACTAATTAACCTACTATTTGTCAATATTAATAGAAATTATAATTGAAAAAGTTATAATTTTATAGAAAATGGAAAATTTTTCGTTTCCTCAATGACATTACCGTCGGGATCTTTAAAAGTTACATCCATTTTTATGTTAAAGTCTCCAGCTTCAAGTGGTTTCAGAGACAATTCCCACTTCATATTCTCGTTTGAGTTAAGAGAATAAATTTGTTTTTTTATTGTGCCTCTAATAACTTTAAGCTCTTCTGGAAATTCTATATCTAGTTCTAATTCTAGTGCGTCTCCTTCGCTACTATTTTCAATTAAAATTTCTAGAGGAAATGATTTATCTATAAGAGGGGTCCTCAGAGCTTCTATAGAAATATCCAATGATGGGGGAGGAGATATCAGATTCGGTATTAAAACCTTTTTTTCTTGAAGGTAAAATATAAATTTTTCGTCAATAACACACGACAATAAAATCGGACCAATAAAGGGATTATCTATTTGAAAGTGAGGTTTTAATTCATATTGAAAATCGTGTTTTTCACCGGGTTTTAGTTTTATCGAAATTTTTGGCTTTTTTTGAGGAGTAATATTCTCAGAGAGTGCTAATCCAATATTAGCTATTCTTATTTCCTTAATTTTATAATTATATACAGGATTTTTAGAAATTTCTCTTAGAGACGATGTGTCAACACTTACAGTTAAATTAATTATGTCTTTAGTCGTATATTGATCTTTATCGAGAGATAGTTTTGTTTCCATTAAGATGTGAGAATTTGCGACGACTAACACGTCTTTAATAAGCTTTAATTCAGCTTTTCTAAGTTTATATTTATCAATAACTAACTCTACTTTATCAAGATACTTTTTATTTTTATCGCGTGTTGCGATCACTAAATCTTTTACGAGACTAATTAACTGATTTTCTTTAAAATACGTATCATTAACATTTTTTTTTATTTGCTTAAGCAAAGTTAATCCTTGATCTTGTTTTCCTTCGGTAAACAAGCATAAATACGAGAGAGTAGAAAATAGGATGTAATTTAAGTCGCGAATTTCCGATCTTTTTAGTTCTGATATATAATTTAACGCTTTTTTAAAAAATTTGTTAGCATCTAAGTACTCGGCTATAGATAGGGAAGCATTTCCTGCATTCCTTAAAGCTTTTAACAAAGGACCAATTTTATTTTCTAAATCAAAAGATTGGGCTGCTTTATTGAAACACTCTATTGCTTCTTTGTAATCGTCTGCTTTTAAAAAATTTTCACCCGCTGAAGCAAACATTTTTCCTGCTCTTTTAAATTGTTCCGCTTTATAAAGGAGTTCTCCTTTAAATATCTGTTTTTCCGCATTTTCAATATATTTTCCCATTTTAAACTCACTTTAAATAAAATTTAATGTTAAAAATAAAAATTAAAAGAATAATATAAAACTTTTAAATTAACTTAAAATTTAACAAATCCGATACCATTACTAGGTAAGTCCTCTTGAGACTAAAATTTTCTCTCAAGACTCATTCTAATCGGTTTTTTTCTTTTTTTCTTCTTTGGAATTCTTAGCTTCTTTATTCGAAGATAAAGAGTCTTTAAAAGGATTGCTTCCTAAATTTTCAATTATTTCCGAAATTCTAGAAACTTCCATTTGAAATCTCTGACCTTCTGCTGCTGAACAATAAAACATTTGAATTCTTTCGGGTGAAATTCCAGTTGTTTTTAAGATATCTTTTACATAATTAACATTTCTTTCAGCTACAAGATTTCCTGTTTCATAATCGCACTCTCCAGGATATCATCCAGCAATCATTATACCATCAGCACCTTTTCCAATTGCTCTCATCATTAAACTAGGCGTGACTCTTCCAGTACAATTTATTCTTATAGGTCTAATTGTGGCAGGATATTGAGCTCTAATCATTCCAGCCATATCTCCCGCACCATAACCTCATTTCCAGCACATAAACGCCAGAATCTTAACATTATTGTGTAATACCAAGTAATTCACCTCTTTATATCTCTTCCAAAATTGCATCGATTTGTTTTTCATACTGCGGTTCACGATAATATCTAAGTGTGATTGCCTCAGATGGACAATTTGCCAAACATGTACCGCATCCTCTACAAAGAATCTCGTTTACCTCAGCACCGTAGTCCATTAGGGTAATAGCATTATAGGGACAATTTAATTCGCATAAACCGCATTTTGCACATTTCTTTTTATCAACAGCCGCACGGATTAATAGTATTCGATATATTTCTTTACTCATAAGTCTTGAGAGAGACGAAGCTGCAGCTCTACCTTGAGTAATTGCCTCTGCAATAGACTTTGGTCCTTGAGCTGTCCCAGCAAGTGCAATTCCAGGAATCTTTGTGTCTATTGGATTTAACCTCGAATGAAACTCTTTAAAAAAACCGTCTTGACTCGTTTCCAACTTTAGTAATTTCTGAATTTTTTCAACACCTTTAGCAGGTACCATAGCAGCGGATAAAACGACTAAGTGATATTCAAGTTCTCTCAATCCTAGAGAATCTCTTAACGTATTTCCCATGATTACTTTTATATTGTCAGTTAGTGGGTCTTCTTTTAGTCTAGAAATGTTTGTTCTAATGTATTTAATTCCTTCCTTTCTGGATGCTGTAAAATACTCTTCGTAATCTTTACCTGCAGCCCTTATATCCATGTATGCCACATCTATCTCAGAATCAGGATCATGTTGCTTAATTAGCTTGGAATTTTTAATTGTTATCATACAGCAGACTCCAGAACTACAATAGGTATTTTTATTTAAATCTCTTGATCCCACACATTGAATAAATAGTATCTTTCTTGGTCGTTTTCCATCAGAAGGTCGAACAAGATGTCCTAGGGTTGGTCCGTTAGGTGCTAATAACCTCTCAAGTTCTAACTGAGTGATTACATTTGGAATTTCATTATAACCTAAATATCCCGTCTCAGGCTCGTATTCGTCCCAACCCGTAGCCACAATAATCGACCCAACTTCTAAATCAACAATCTCATCCTCTTGATTAAAATCAATTGCGTCAAGTTCGCATACGCCTTTACATAATTCACATTTTATGCATCTGGTCATATCTATTTGAGCAATTGAGGGAACGGCTTGAGCAAAAGAGACGTAAATGGCTTTTCTTGCGTTCATACCCTCGTTAAATTCGTCGTAACCATACGCTGGACACGGTTCTATGCACGCACCACATCCATTGCAATCTTTTGTAACATATCTAGCCTTTTTTCTTATTTTTACCTTGAAATTTCCAACAAATCCTTGAATATCTTCCAGCTCACTATAAGTATGAATATTAAGACTAGGAGTCCTCGCTGATTGGAGCATTACAGGTCCTAAAATTCATATACTACAATCGTCGGTGGGGAAAGTACGGTCTAATTTTGCCATTTTTCCGCCTATAGTGGGCCTTTTTTCAACCAAATGCACTTCAAAACCTTGTTCAGCCAAATCAATCCCCGCTGTTAACCCAGCAACCCCCCCTCCTATTATTAATGCTTTTTGCGTAATATCTACTTCTTTAACTAAGATAAGTTCTAAGACTTTCGCTCTTGCGACTGCCGAACGGATTATATCCTCGGAAACTCTCTGAGCACCAGTTTTGTCTAGTCTATGAACAAAACTTGAGTGTTCGCGAATGTTTGCGAATTCTAAAAACGAGGGGTCCATGTTCATAGATTCTAAAACGCTTTTAAAAACAGGTTCGTGTGTTTTTGGACTACAAGAAACGACAACTAACCTATTCGAATTACTTTCGATCATTTTTTCCTTAATAAATTCCGCGCCAGGTTCTGTACAGAGGCTAATATAATCCAATGCGTCCACAACATTAGGAAGCGTCTTCGAAAATTCAGCTAAGGCGTTGCAATCAATAATTTCGGCAATATTTATGCCTCACTGACAGATTGCAACAAATATTCGAATTTCTTCGTCATCTTTAATTAATTCAGTTGTATCTACCATTGCAAATCATTCCTTTTTTACTTTTTTATGTACCTCCAATAATTAATGTAAACTATATAATTATTAATTAAAAATAAATTTAAATCAAAAATTTTGCTTATTTGTTTTATAAGTAAAAAAAAAAATTAAGTTTATAAAAATAAAAGGGATATAAATAAATTGTTGATTGTACTATGATATTAACGATATTTCAATATGAGGGGACGGAACAATATACAATATTCACTCTTTTACCTATTTTATTCATAGTAGCATTAATACTCTTAAAAATCGGCTTAGTAGTCGCCAAGGCTGAAGAGAAAACAAGCATGAAATGGGTATTGATAAGTTTTGGTATTCAGGTAGGGTTAGCTTTCTTTATTAGTTCTCCCTTAATGTTAATTGGAATTGCTGGGGGATTTGAAGGTGGACCTGATATTGCTTTAATAATTATAGCGATAATCGTATCGTGTTTTGTAGACTTGAACGTATTAAATGCAATTCACAAGTTAGGCATGAAACGGGCTTTTATCATCTTTGTATTAATCGCTGTTCCCTTAATAATGGTTGTATCAATGATCTTTTATTTAATAAGTTTTTATGTTTAACGAGACACTTTAAAATTACTTACCTTTTTTTAATGATTTAAAATAATTTCTAAAATGCACCAATTTTTTTATGAACTCTCTTCCTTTGTATTATGACCATCTTTAATAATTAAAGATATTTACAGTTATATTTTTTCTTTACCTGAAGATAAAAATAAGACTTTTCCATAAATTATGAATTAATTAAAAATTTTAAATACCTTTTCTTTTATGAAGAATTATAAATTGAAAGAAGATTTAACTAAATCTAAATTAAGTGGAATTACCCATTTTGAAGTATCTTTTAATAAACTTCTTACTTTCAACCTTTCTGCACGGTTCTCTGGCAAACCTATAATAAGAGAATGTCCATAATTTCTCATTGTTGGATTATGGTTTACACTTAAATTTGTTATATTTCGGATATTTCCAACATTCATCTTTATAACTCCATTGAATTTTGGAACTTTTGACAATCGTCTTAATTTTTTTGCACTACAATATTTATCCCAGGCGGTAGATATTCCATCACCTTTTTCATCTCTAAATACATTAATCGGAACTTCATCAGCAGAATAACCTTTAGGTTTTACAATTAGTTTCAAGTTGAAATTTCGGAATAGAAAATCATTATCAGGTATAAGTTTAACCCTTAGCGGATGTTTTTCAACCATGGAAATATCATTAAATGAATTTTTTCTATTTCAAGAATTCCTTGAATTTCATTCCCTTCATTATCTTTTCCATAAAAACTTGGAAAGTTGATATATTCTTCAGAGAAATTTATAGTTAATTCCATTTCATCTGTTTTCCAATGTATATCAATGCTTAAATCTCCTACGGGTAAAATTGTAGGAATCTCTAAAAATAATGTATATTCATTGTAAAATTTATAAAACAATTTAATCAAAAAATCAGAAGCAAATCTCCATATTTCAATATTAAAACCCTTGCTACCCTCTCCATTCCAATTATCTTTTAAATTTAATATATGGTTTTTTGAACGTGCTATCTCGTTTTTTAAAGATTTATAAATTTCAGAGTTAATTAGGGCTAGCTCGTCTATTTCATCTTCATTATTCTTTTTATTAAACAATATTATTTATAAAAATGTCGTTCTATAAATATTTAATTTTAATAATCATATTTTCAATTTTTGCAATTCATAAGTTAGGCATGAAACGGGCTTTGATCGTCTTCCTTTTAATTGTAATTCCACTTATAATGATTGTATCAATGATTTTTTATTTAATAAGCTTTTATGTTTAAGTAGAAATTTTTAAATTCCAATTTCATTATTAATTTTTTCATTCATATTAAAAATTTCTTCCCTGGCAGCTTCGCCAAATTTTTCTGGAGGATATTGCTTACTTCTATTGTACGCAAACATTATTCCCCTTGAAGAATTTACAATTCCGCCTAATCCATCATCGTTAAAACCATATTTAATATCTTTTGCTGTAGCACCTTGAAATCCATATCCAGGGATTAAAATAAACGAATTCTTTACTATTTCCCGAATTTTTTTCAATTCATTAGGATAAGTAGCCCCACATACTATACCAAGATTATGAAATCCAGAAAATTTAGTCAAATTTTCACTCCACTTATTGACTAATCTTGCCATATGTATGTAATTTCTTTCCAATTTAATCGATTTAAGTTCAAGATCAGTTTCAGTATCTGGAATTTCGTCTACTCTCACGCTAAATAAATTTTGGAACTCGTTACTACTGGGATTTGAAGTTTTAACAAGTACAAATAATCCCTTCTCTTTATAATTTTCTAAATAAGGTTTAACACCATCAATTCCGAAATAAGCGTTAAGAGTACAAGCATCAACATTGTAAACA
This sequence comes from Promethearchaeota archaeon, assembly GCA_030605085.1. The sequence goes on from JAUWBH010000053.1 coordinate 18,117, forward strand.
TTGAAAGTTGAATAAGCGTAAGCTTCTGAAGTCGCTCCAATATCGTTTCTCTTTGAATCAAGTACGACCAATAAATCGTTTTTGTGGGCATACTTAATCGTTTCCTTTAAAGCATTGAAAGCTTCGTATTTCTCATAAAAAGCTATTTGAGGTTTGACGACCGGGATTAAATCGTAAACTCTTTCGATTAATGTTTTATTAAATTCTAATATAATTTTATTAGGATCTTTCAGTTCATCAACAAGAAACTCCGGAATTTGACCAGGACCGTCTATACGGGGATCGAGCCCCATACAGACAACACTTCTTTTGTCTCTTATCGATTCAATTAATTTTTCGACAAAATACATTTTAATTATAATTTATGTAACTTTCAATAATAAATGAGCCTTTTGCCAAAAATAAATGAGACAACCAAGTTACCATCCCCTCTTCTCTATTTTTATATTATTTTTATTACTTAAATCCATTAATAAAACCACTTCTCCTTGATTTCTCAAATATCTCTTTCAAATTTATCTCAAATAAGCAGCTCTCATTTGATTAAATCTATTTATTCTTATATACTTAAAGTACAATTATGTATATATCTTTTTCTTAGGAATTAATTTTTAATTGGAGAATTAAATATTAGGGGGGTTTTAGTATGGTTTTTAGAAAGTTGAGAATAATCTTAGATATTACTAAAATTTAATGCAGAAGTATCCGATATAACCGAAAGGATTAAATTAAATTGAAATAATGTTATTGCATTATTCCACAATTCCGTAATATTTAAATTATTTTTTTTTTATAATATATTATTATAATAAGATAAAATAACAATAATGCAATATAGAAAAATAATAAAATATTAAACCTGTAGTATTATATGGCAGAAGAGAAACTCGCACGAGCGATACGGGCCCAGGTAAGAAGAGATATATTATACCTCCTCTGCCAAAACGAGAAAATGTCTGTTCATCAGATAAGAGATATTTTAAATACGACTGAATCAACTGTGTCAAGGCATTTAAAGCAGCTATACGACTTAGGTATTGTAGATTTCGAGAGAAAACCTCCCGAAAAATTCTATTTCCTCAAAATTAAGGAAATAAAAGAATTGTTAAATATTTATGATAAAATCATTGAGAAAATAAAATAGATTCAATCTTATAGTGTTTAAGACACACAATTCTAATAAAAATTAGGTGGGAGTAATACATATCGATCAACAATGACATCAACCAAATTAAACCCATCTGATTTTATAGTATCTCGTATTGCAGAATCAAGTTCTCCAGGTTTTTCTACGCGAATACCTTCACCTTCAAAAGCCTATGCTAAACGAGAATTTTTTAATCGTTTCAAATTCGTTAATTCCTCCATTCATCAGACATCTAGTGAAAAGAATTTTCTTCGGTTCTATATCATCTAAGGAGATAATATCTACAGCAATACAAGTACCAATGAGTGCCCCTACTCCGAATCCTGTAGGATCTACACCTCTAGGCGTTATAATTTTTCTTCCTAAACTCTTGAGAGGAAAGTATGCATCAATCCACCAGGAGCTAGCAGTAGCATCAGTAATTAAATAATCATTTTTAGTAAAATTGTCCAATATCGCCTTTAAAGCGCGCTTAGGTTTGATAGGCTCACTATTCAACCATTTTATATCATCTAGCTCGCGCATAATATAAAGCGAGACAAACTTGGACATTTGTCGCGCTTGGGGTGTCCCGATGGTTGCGTCCAAGATTTTCCTAATTTTTTTTAACTAAAGTTGACGGTATTTTTTATGAGCTAAATTATCACAATTAGGACAGAATTACATATTGAATATATAATATTTATAATTATTGCACCATTGCATAATTGTGTAAAATCAAGATAATAATTTATGAGAAAAAGAAAGAATGAACTTGAAAGGAGATCGATAATTAATGATCTTTCTACAAATTTTTGTCATCCTATGTTTTATTGGAATCATTATAGTTCTTTAAAATAAAATTAAAATTTAAAAATCTAAAAATAAAATGTACAAAAGAGAATATTACCAAAATGGAGCTTAATGCACATTCTTTAGATATTAATACTGTAACCAGTGAGTTAGAAACTTCTATTGAGAGAGGATTATCTGAAGCAGAGGTAAGAAATCGCCTTGAAAAGTATGGTGAAAATCAATTAATTGAGAAAGAAAAATTATCTGCATTTCAAATTTTCATGAAACAATTTAAAGATTTTTTAGTATACTTATTACTTTTTGCGATTGCTATTACTCTAACAATTGGTTTCTATAAATTATCAATAGGTGAAGACCCTGAAGAATTTTTGGATGCAATAGTTATTTTCATAATCCTTGTTGTAAACGCATTATTAGGTTTTTACCAGGAATATAAGGCAGAAAAAGTACTAGAAAGTCTAAAAAAGATGGCACCTCACTCAGCTAAAGTAAAACGTGATGGTATTATAAAAGAGATTGATGTTAAGGATGTGGTTCCAGGAGATATCATTCAATTAGATGAGGGAAATAAAATTCCTGCAGATGCTCGACTGATCAAGGGCTATTCTCTAAGCGTAGATGAATCTATTCTAACTGGCGAATCAAAACCAGTACATAAAAAACCCGACATCGTGGAGGAAAAAAACATGCTAGCGGATCGAAAAAATATTGTATATAGTAATACAATCATTACACGTGGTAATGGAGAAGCGATTGTAATTTCAACAGGTATGAATACGGAAATTGGTAAAATTGCCGAAAAAGTCCAAAGAGAAGATGAACCCAGTCCATTCCAACAAGATATTAATTGATTTGGAAAGAAGCTTGGAATATTTATAATAATTATCTGTTTTATTTTATTTATTACTGAAGTTGTTCAAATAATATTATTTCCATCAACAATAGGAAATGATTTTAGAGGAGAAATTATTAATGCATTAAATATTTCAATAAGTTTAGCCGTTTCAGCGGTACCAGAAGGATTAGTCATAGTTATTACTGTTGTCATGAGTATTGGGATGAAAAAAATAGCTAAGAAAAATGCTTTAGTAAAAACTTTAAATGTGGTTGAAACCCTGGGGCGTGTCAATGTAATATGCACGGACAAAACAGGTACGCTAACCAAGAACGAAATGACTGTTGTTAAAATATATCTCGGAGGAAGAGAATATGAGGTAGAGGGTACGGGTTACACGCTTGAGGGAAAATTAGTCGATAAATCAAAAATAAATGTTTCCATCTCGCCAAACTTGAAAAGATTTCTTGAAGTTGGGATGTTTTGTAATAATTCAAATGTTAACATCAGAAAAGATGGGGTAAATATTGATGTCATTGGCGATCCCACTGAAATTTGCCTTAAAGTGTTAGCATTGAAAATGGAACTTGATACAAAAGCAGAAAAAATTAATGAGATACCATTTAGTTCGGATCGAAAAATGATGTCTGTTGCTGTTAAGATTGATAATGAATTGTTTTCTTTCATTAAAGGAGCGCCAGATGTTTTAATAAAAAATGCCACCAAAGGTTTGTTAAACGATCAAATTAGACCCATAGGTGAAATTGGAGATTTATTTCTAAAAAAGAGCGAAGAATTTGCTAAAGATGCCCTCCGAGTCTTAGGAATTGCATATAAACCGTTAAGTGGAGGTTTTACCGAAGATGATATGGAAAAGGATTATATCTATCTTGGTTTAATAGGGATTATTGATCCTCCGAGAGATGAAGTAAAACATTCTATCAAGGAGGCTCGAATGGCAGGAATCAGAACGATCATGATTACGGGAGATCATAAAAGCACTGCAATGGCTATTGCTAAGGTAATTGGATTAACTGAGGAGGAAGATGCTATTACGGGAGAAGATTTAGAGCAAATGACCGATGAGAAACTTACTGAAAGGATACAATCTGTAAATGTTTTTGCTAGGGTATCCTCTGAACATAAGCTTCGTATATTAAATGTATTAAAAACTGACGGGAGTATCGTTTGTATGACAGGTGATGGTGTAAATGATGCTCCCGCTGTGAAAGGTGCAAATGTTGGAGTCGCAATGGGATTAAAAGGTACAGAAGTTACGCAAGAAGCGGCAGATATCATTCTTCTTGATGATAATTACGCAACTATAATAAGCGCTATTGAAGAGGGCCGAGGAATTTTTAATATAACAAAAGGTTTCTTTAGATACATGTTAAGCGTCAATTTTAGTGAAATTATTTTGATATTTGTGGCATGGATACTAATAAAAGTATTTATTAAAATATATCTTGCTCAACCTCTCGAACCAATTCAAATATTGTGGTTAAATATAGCAACAGACGGAATTCCCGCAATGGTTTTAGGATTGACACCCACAGAAACAGATTTAATGAAATCACCTCCAAGAAAAGATTTCAATATAATATCTGACATAAAAAAAGCACTTATAATAACGGCGGGCATTGCGGCAATTTCAAGTATTATATTGTACATTGTAACCTGGACTATTTTAATTCCAACATGGAGTAATCCCAGTTCGCCTTGGTATGACCCCCGTTTTATTGAGGGAACTACAATTTTTGGTGTAAGTTATTCTGGAACAGAGTATTCTATTGCTGTCGCTCAATCTATAGTTTTTACTAATGTCGTGTTTTTCGAATTATTTTTTGTCTTTTCTTGCACATCTGAAACTAAACCCATGTGGGAGTTTCCAAATAAACATTTATTTTGGGCAACAGGTCTTTCATTTGCCCTACATTTATTGATTCTGTTCACACCCATGGGTATTGCGTTTCATGCGGTTCCTTTAGATCGATGGTATTATTGGGTAGCAATTATAGTAAGTTCTTCAATTATTATCCCTGCTGAAGAAATTAGAAAGTATCGAGTAAGAAAAAAAAATGAATTAGTATAAATGATTTAGCTCGTTAATTATTTTATATTACCAATTTCTCTACCGAAATCTTGGCATTTCTTTAATGCATCATCAGTAGGGTTCCACAAAGCACGAATTCCATCATTTATTATTAAGAAACCTGCTTTCTCTAAATGGTCATTTAAGACTTTTACAGATTCTCCGCTCCACCCATAGCAGCCAAATGAAGTAGCACTTTTATTTTTAAAACTTAAGCCTTTAATTTCTTCTAAGATTGCTGCCATAGAAGTAAGAATTCCCTTGCCAATTGTAGGTGAGCCCATAAGTATTGTCTTTGATTTGAAAACCTCAGTTATGATATCATTTTTATCATATTTCGATGTGCTTAATAATTTTACCGTGACTTTATCATCTACCTCACAAATTCCTTTGGCAATAGATTCAGCCATTTTTCTTGTTCCTTGCCACATTGTATCATAAATAATTGAAATCTGGTTTTCTTGATAATCATTTGCCCAACCTAAGTATTTTTCTACAATTTGTGTTGGATTTTCCCGCCAAATAACGCCATGGCTTGGAGCAATAATATCTATAGGAATTTTAAGGTCAAGAACTTCTTTTATTTTTTTGTCAACGAGCATACTGAAAGGTGTAAGAATATTAGCATAATATTTGATACACTCAATAGAAAGTTCATTTTGGTCTACCAAATCATTAAACATAAATTCACTTACGTAATGCTGACCAAAAGCATCATTGCTAAATAAGACATTATCCTTTGTTAAATAACATGCCATACTATCAGGCCAATGAAGCATTCTCATTTCAACGAAAATAAGATCTTTACCATTACCAACAGATAATGTATCTCCCGTTTTAACTACGTGAAAATCCCAATCTTTATGATAATGTCCCTTGATTGAGTTTACACCATTTTTTGTACAATAAATAGGAGTATCCGGTATTTTCTTCATGAGGTCGGGAAGAGCTCCACTATGATCGCTCTCAGCATGATTTGCTATAATATAATCGATCTTATCTAAACTAATTTCTTTTGATAGTAAATCAACAAACTCCTTTGAAAATGGTGTCCAGACAGTATCAATAAGTACATTTTTTTCTTCCCTTATAAGATATGAATTATAAGTTGATCCATGATCGGTAGAATATTCATCTCCATGAAATTTCCTTAGCTCCCAATCTTTTTTACCTACCCAATAAATATTGTTTTTTATTTTAAAGCTCATATTTAACACATAATTTTTTTGTTATTTTTGAAAAAAGTAATTTTATTTTAAATAAAGATTCATTTGTTATTTTTTATTAATTATTATTAATTTACTGTATATATTCATTTTGTTAAAGGTAAAAGAGTAATTTGATATAAGCAACATATAATATGGAGGTTTTGAAATGAAAGTATTAGCTTTTAATGGAAGTCCGAGGAAAAAATGGAATACTGCTACTCTACTAAAAAAGGCTCTGGAAGGGGCTAATTCACAAGGAGCGGAAACAGAGCTTATTCATTTATATAATCTTAATTATAAAGGATGCATGAGCTGTTTTGCCTGTAAAAAAAAAGGAGGTAAAAGTTATGGTAAGTGTGCCATAAAGGATGATCTGACACCAATTTTTAAAAAGATTGAAGCTGCCGATGCGATTATCCTGGGTTCTCCGATCTATTATGGAACTGTTTCCGGAGAGATGAAATCATTTATGGAGCGGTTATTATTCCCTTATATGACATATTCAGATCCACCACAGTTACTTTTTCCCAAAAAGATTAATACGGGTTTTATTTATACGATGAATGTCACAGAGGAACAGATGAAAAAATTCGGCTTCGGCCAACATATCCGTCTTAATGAAATAATACTGAAGATGATCTTCGGGGTTTCAGAGTCGCTTTTTAGCTGTGATACCTATCAGTTCGAGGATTATTCTAAGGTTGTTGCAGACCGTTTTGATGTTGATAAAAAGGCAAAAAGACGTAAGGAGGAGTTCCCAAAGGACTGTGAAAAAGCTTTTGAAATGGGAGCGAGATTTGCGAAAAGAAATTAAAAAACTCAGTAAATTTTATTTCTAAATAACACATATTCTATAACTCTATTTTACATTTTTATAATGAAGTTTACTTATATCTATTTAATTTTGAAATTTCCTTCCGGTAATTGGAATTCAGCTGGCGCCTCATTCATATCAACTATCTTTTCTCTAAATTTTATTCAAATTATAGAATAATTATTCAGAGGACTTTTATAATATCCTATCTATTTGATTGAATATGTTGTGAATAATTATTCACCAAGATAATTTACCATAATTATTTATAATAAAAATTATAATGAGGAAAAAAAACGATGAATACAAATTTAATGAATAAACTATTTTGGCGTTTTTGGTTTGCTTCAACAATATTGACAGGCATATTGGCTGGATTCATGATTTCACATATTCTTCAGTTAGGACATTTCTTCACGTGGAGTGCTGAAACAGGTGTTTCCCTCTCAAATTTTACTGCTTTTCGTCCCGGTAATAGACCCTATGACTTTATCTATGATTGTTACCTTTTGGCACAGCTTGCCATAGGTATTATTTGGACTGTATTAGCTTTTTTATCGAAGAGAGAGAAGAGAGAGAATTATAGCAATAATAGCAGGGTTAGCAACTGTTTGGGTTGCTATCATCTTTATATTCTCTGGTATGGGTGGGGCAGAATCAGCGTACTTATCAGGAACTGCAGATGCAAGTATGACGCAAAATTCGCGTTACTTAATCTGCCAGTTCATACATCTTTTGCATTAATTTATTCTGTAAGCTTCTTTTTACTGCTATTTATTGCTTATAAAAATTTAGAATTCAAGAATTTAGAGTCCTAAAATAGAAGGAGTCTTAAAAAATTTAAAATTTTTTTTTTTTATTCATTATTCTTTACGCTATGGTGGAATTATATCAATTTGTTGGCTTTAAATTTAAAGAATGATATTGTCGAATTGCTGCTTAATTTTTTTCTTTTTACTTAATTATCTTTAGTAAGGAAGTTACTAAACCCTCCAGAACTCCTCTCATTAAAAAGCCATTCTTTATCAAAATCATCGCCAGTAGATAAGAGAACTAAATTAGAAAAAAATTTTTATAATTAAGATTCTTCCTTAAAGATATGTCTAAAGAAGAAGATAAAGTTCCGACTTCCGGATTTTTCGATTCAAATGGTTTGAAGATCCACTATGAGATAATTGGCCAAGGAGATCCCATCATTTTAATACACGGATGGAGTTTAAATGTTAAGAGTAATTGGGTGGATACTGGTTGGGTAAAAAATCTCACACCAATAAGAAGGGTTATCGCTCTAGACTGCCGTGGTCATGGTCTTAGTGATAAACGCTACGATCAAGAAGCTTATAGCTATATAAATATGGCCCAAGATGTCTTGAACCTAATGGAACATCTTGGCATCATTAAGGCTGATATCTTCGGCTACTCTATGGGAGCCTTTATAGCGCTTTATTTACTAGGTCATTACAAGGAAAGATTCACATCAGTAATTCTAGGTGGCATAGGCGATGAAGTAATGGAGGAGCACCCAATTGCGAATGCGCTTTTAGCTGAAGATCCATCGCAGATCACTGATCATGAGGCTAAAATGTACCGTTTAGTCGCTCAACTTGACCCAAACAATGATCTCAAGGCACTTGCACATTGCATCCTGCAAATTTTGCCTGAAGCCAACCCTATAATAGAACTTGGAGGAACTGGATTAACTGAGATTGAAATCCCTATTCTTATTATTAATGGGGAAAAAGATACGGCTAACGGAACTCAGCTAGATGAGCTTACTAGTACAATTCCCGGTGCTAAGCTTATTTTGATACCAAATCGAGACCACTTTAGTGTTATACCTAATAGGCGATTCAAGAGGGAAGTATTGAAATTTCTCGAAGAATATTGATTGAGCTAGACATCGAATAAATAGTAAAAAAAGTTCTAATATTTTCTAATATCAAGCAGAATAATACCAATTATATTGAAAAAAAGAAATTTTTTTCTTTTTAGAAATAATACTCCCACAATTATTGCGGTTTTACGTGGTGATATATCGGCGATACGATTTGTCATTTCAATTCCTCCTGTGAAGATATATTTAAATTTAGCCATAAAATATATTATCATTTATTTTAATATAAATATTCCTAAAAATGGATTCTTTTCCATTTTATTTACACCCGTTTTAATAAGTCCCTGGTTTACTAGCATATCTACTTGTCGTGTTGCTGTACTAGCCAATAAATTCAAGCTTTCAACAATGTTTTTCATAATACAATTCTTCTTGAATCTATAAGACTAAGGATGAAGATTCCGTTTCCAATCTTTATATCTTCATTAGAAATATTGGCGATATGACGGATTAAGCTTAATAATTCGGTTAAGAATAATAATAAAAAAAGATAATTTATCTTTTCAGTGGTTTAATTTAATGCAGAAAAATTTGGTTAAAGCATTTTATTTTGAAGTTCAGCGGTAATCTTTTTTTATAAATATAATCCTCAAAAATTATGTGGTTTCATCGTCATCGCTAATATCTCCATAATTTTCGATTGTATTATAAATTTGTTCAATTAATTCATCAAGATCAATAGTCTCTTGCTTTTCAGTAAGCATATTTCTAAAAGCAACGCAATTTTGCTCCATTTCTTTTGGTCCTATTATTAATGTGATTAATACACCAAATTCTTTAGCTCTTTTTAATTGATTCTTTAAATTTTTAAATCTATAATCGACAATATACGGAAATTCTTCTTTTCGGATAATTTGGGAGAGCTTAATTGCATAATTTGCGACACTCTCGTTAGTTGATGCGATGTAAATTGTATCTGTGTATTCCTTTTCTTGAATAAAGTCAGGGATTAGGTTGTAAGTGTTTAAGAACATAGACAACATTAAAACGCCCATACCAAATCCTATTCCCGAGATTTGCTCGTCCGAGAACAAGGATAAAAGATCGTCGTATCTACCGCCACCGAAAATAGCCCTTATGTTTTCTTTTCCAGTATCAAAAACTTCAAATACCGTTCCTGTGTAGTAATCAAGCCCTCGCACAACTCTTGAGGAAAATGAACAGTATTTTGAAATACCAGCGTCATTTAATAAGTTTTCTAAGCCGATCAATTCTTTATAACCGTTTGATTCGTAGAATTCTTCAGGAATTTCATCAAATTTTCTTAATAATTCTTATATATTATCAGATTCCTTCAATTTTAAAATTCCTTGAACCACATATTCGTCTTGAAAGGAATCAATAACATACTTTTCAAATTCAGTTTCTTCCATTTTATCCGATTTGTCTAAGATTTTATAGACTAGTGGCATTTTATCTTGAGGAACTTTAAGAATAAATTCGCAAACAGCATCAATAAAACGTCGATTGTTATAATAAATCTGAAATTGCTCCTCTGTTGCGCCAAAATTCGTTAAAATGTCCACAACGATATTAAACATTTCTAAATCAGCATAAAGACTGATATCTCCTAAAATATCCATGTTTATTTGCTTGAAAGAGCGTAATCTCCCTCTCTGTGGTTGCTCGTATCTAAAACATGTTGGTATAGAGTACCATCGAATGGGCTTCTTTAATTCTTGGGATTTTCGAGATACCATTCTAGCAAGTGTTGGTGTAAGTTCTGGTATTAAAATTATTTTACGATCTTCAAATTTTTCTACATAAAAAGATTGTTCATAAATTAATTCGTGTGAAGATTTTGCTGCAAAAATTTCGATAGGTTCTAAAATTGGACCTTCATATTCTTCATAACAATATAATTCAGCAACTTCTCGAACTATTTCTGTTATCCAATTTACTTCCCGCATATCTTCGGGAAAAAAATCTCTCATACCTTTGAGAGGGCTATTACTAAACCTTTTCAGAGTTAATTTTTCCCATATTCTAAACTTTTCTTCTATATGATCTCTTTTTTCTTTTAAATCCGTAATTTCTTTTAGATTTCCTAGTTTATCTTTAAAAAAGAAATTATTAAAAATTTCCATATAATTATTGGCTCTATAACTAAAATATGTAATACCTTCATCTACCAATTTTCTTCCATAATCTATAGCTCTATTATAATAGCCTAAAGCCCACTTTACTTCATTAACATATCTTTTAACATCGTCCTGATAATATTCTTTAAATAATAAAGCATTATGAATATGTAAGTCACCCAGAATTTCATAATAATCTAAGAATCGTTTATAATTATCAATATTATCATCTAATTTTCCAAGATTTACTTTAACATTTTCTATAGCTTTATCTAAATTATAAAAGATTTTATTATAAAAATATGGAGTGACCTCATTAAGAAAATCAGAGATATTTAATTTTTTATTTGGATAATGATGTACTACTTGATTTCTTTTTTCTATTAATAACTCAAATAATAAATTATTTAATTGTAAATAAAGAGAAAAGTCTATTTTATCAACTCCATAGAGTTTTTCACTTGTACTAACATATTTTTCATTATAATTAAGTTCTTTATCTTTATAGTTATTAATTATATCATAATAGGATTCATGTGTATATAATCTCAATTTTGAATAATATAAAATGATTTCTTTAATCTTATAAATTGTTTCACGATATAAATCTTGAAGTTTATATAAAACGCCTTTCGATTCTTCTTTAATAGAATCATATTTATCTATTTCTTTAGTTAAATCATCAATTTCTCTTTTTATATCATCAATCTTATTTTCAATTTCTGCTTGAGTCAATTTTTTTTCACTATTTTTGTTAAATTACTGATTATAAATAAAAATCGAAAAAATTTAGAATTTTTCATTCTTTATTTTTTAAAGTGTAAATTTAAGTGAATATAAGAATTGTTAAATAATTAATCTACAATATTGCTACATTTCAATTGCATATCTTTTGAAATCAATTTAAATTCTTAAGTATATTTGATTAAAATTTTTTTGTTGGTCTTTTCTATTACCAAAGTTAAATTTTAATTGTTTATTTGCTGATTTAGCTAAATTTTTCAATTCTTCATATGCATTCGGACTATATGGTGCTTTCTTAGCTAATTTTATGGCATCTCTAATCTTTTGTTCAATAGAAATATCAAATGTAAAAATTTTAAAAAAATCATCAATGTCAATTATTTTAATATTTTTTTTGTATGGTACATCTAAAGGAATGGAATAGCCCTTTAGTTTAGCCGTTAATGTAACAATTAGCAACAACATTTCCTTGCTATGATAATTCTTATACATTTTTGGATATAATCGAGCAGGATTAGTAGAAAATAAATAATCGATATTTACGATATTGACTCCAAATAGACTTATTCCTGCGGATTGTGGATATATTATGGAATTATCAATTCTAAAAAGATCATCAATTTCCATAGAAGGCGTAATCTCATAAAAAATGTAAGCGTCAGTACTCCTAAAATTTACCATAAAATAATATTCAATGATTTGGTGAATTTTTTTGCCAATGTCAACGATATTGTCGCTAAGGGAAAATTCATTTAACCAATTATTATAATTAATGCCTTTATCTCCCAAATATTTTTTTACAGTTTTCCTTATGACACTAGGACTAATGTATTTTCTTAGAATAGGTTCTATTTCAGCACTAACAGCAGGAAAACTTCCTAGTTCTTCAAACAATGATTTCCAATCAGCAATTTCATTATCAGTATATTTAATTGAGTGATGAACATAATGTTTTTCGTACCAATCATTAAATTTTTTACCCAAAAGCTCATTCAAATGTTTTTTCATTGCTTTAGCATCATGTCCTGTTAAATCAGACACTTTACCAATAGAGCCATATTTTTCATATAATCTTTTCCATTCTTCAATCTCTTCTATTTCAAATGTTTTTCTTGCGAATTTATTTTTCCATTCTTCATATTTATCACCGAGAATTGATTTTAATCCGTTCCTAATGGTAATTGCGTCTGGGGGATCATTTTTTTCATTTCTTAATCTTTCCCTAACATCCTTTAAACTTCCTAATTCTTCATAAAGCTCTTTCCAATGAAGATAATCTTCTCTCTCATATTTGTAGAGTTTGCGTTCATGATGTTTTTCTAACCATTTATCATAATCCGTTTCTAATATTTGAGAAAGATATTTCTTTACACACTTTCTGATTGTATCTTCATGTGGACCGTTTGGATCGATGTTTTCCTTTATATACTCCTCAATTGCTCCAAAATTATGTAGATTTTCGTATTTAATTTTCCATAACCGGATATCTTCCCATGAATATTTACCTGACAATTGATATTTATCATACCAATGTTCAAATTTATCCATTAATACCTCTTTTAATCTGCGTTTAATAGTATTATGTGGAACCAATTTACCCTTAATTTTCCCTATTTTTTTGCTAACAGTTATTAAATTTCCATATGTTTCATAGAGTTTTTTCCAAGAAAAAACATCTTCATTGGAATAAATGAGCATAGATCTTCTAATTTTTTCCTTTTCTTTATTTTCCTTTTCAAATTCATCATTCTTATCCTCTCTGTCATTTTTAAGCGGCAAATTTTTATATTTTATCTCTTTTAAATCAATCTTTGTATTTTCATTTAAAAGCCCCTCGTTTTTCTCTTTTCTCCCTCCCAATTGATTTAATCCAGAATAGTTACCGAAAGATCCGTTTAAAATTTCATCAAAAGAGACTTTTTCGTTAATGTGGCTAATGTTTCTCACTAGAAAATAGCGAATTTCCCTTCTGTTCATGTTCTCGTTAACATTACCAAGATTTAAATTATTTTAATCCTGAAAAATCGTTTTTCTGCAATCACAGTTCTAAATTAACGAATTAAGAACAAGAAATTTTCGGTTTTCGGCGTAATCGATACAATTTCCCCATAAACGAGTATAAAATCGCCGTTAAATCCGTAATATCCAGATTTTTTTCCGTAATCTCAACAAGGTCTACATCTCCAGAGTATCCTCTCAAAAAATGCGCACAATACACAATTTTGGTCCTTTCAATTTTTTTATTATATCCAAAAATTTAAAATAAAAAGAATATTTTAATATCAAAAATCATTCAGAGATTGATTTATCTTGCGTATATTTAGAATTCTAAGGAGAAGAAGAAAAAAAACAAGTTCTGTAGCAATTGACACCGTACCGCTTCCTGAGAAACCAAAAGAAAAAGGTTCTGTAGCAATTGGCACCTGGCCGACCCCTGAGAAACCAAAAGAAAAAGGTTCTGTAGCAATTGACACCGTACCGCTTCCTGAGAAACCAAAAGAAAAAGGTTCTGTAGCAATTGACACCG
>JAUWBH010000173.1 GCA_030605085.1 Promethearchaeota archaeon
CGTGCCGAGTCTTACATTTTCTCCAAAGGCTTAACTTCCCGCTATTCCCTCGGTAGAATTCCGTTTCTTTTTGTATCGTTGGTTATCCGACCAAAGAGTAGGAATTAATTAAAATATATTTTAAGAGAATTTAAAAAAAAGTAGCGCGAAGATTTAGTGAATTTTCCTCAAGTTCAATTCATCACCTTCCTAAAGAGAAAGTGTTTTCTTGAGCAGTTAGGATAAATTAAGAAAAATTGGAGAGAAAAAATTTGAACAGGAGCAGAAAATAGAAGAAAAATGAAAAAAAAGAAAAAAAAATCTAAATTTAAGATTAAATTGCTTTATTAACTAACTCAGAAAGATCGAATGCATTAATTTCATTATTGGTTATATTTTCTTTAAATTGATTTAAACAGAAGGGACAACAGGATACAATTGCTTCTGCTGAAGTTTCTTTTGCTTCTTCTATACGTTCATTTGCGGCAAAAGCGGATAAATCTTTAAACGCTGAGCGAACTCCGCCACCAGAACCACAGCACCATGCATTATGTCTATTTCGATTCATTTCTATCAACTCAATACCTGGTATTTGATTTAAAACTTTTCTCGGCTGTTCATATAAGCCCATATGTCGTCCAATATGGCAGGGATCATGATATGTGATTTTCATGTTAAATTCTTTGCTAAATTTCAATTCGCCGGTTTTTAACTTAGATAATAAAAACTGAGGTAAATGAATAACTTCAATTCCGTGGTCAAGGTTAAACTTTTTAGGATAGACGTCTTTTAAGGTTCTATAACATCCAGCGCAAGATGTAATAATTCTCTCGATTCCAGCGTCGTTAAACATTTTTATGTTTTTTTCAGCTATTTTACTTGCTTTATCTACTTGTCCCGTCATATACACAGGAGAACCACAGCAATTTTCATCTTTAAGAATTTTAAATTCGACATTTAACGAGTTCAATATTTCAGCTGTGGAGATTGCTACATTTTGTTCCCGGTAGCTTGATGTACAACCGACAAAATACGCTAATTTAGCGTCTGGTGTTAAATTAACGCTTGAAGGTAACCAATTTGTCCGATTTTCGTTCTTTTCCATGTAAGGATTATTTTCTTTCATTAAATGTTCAGTATATCTTTTATGTTCAGGCATAGGACCGAAACCTAATTGGACTGCTTTTTCTCTCATCGCCATTAACCATTCTCCGGCGTAATGGTGGAGTTCTGGTATTTGACATTGTTCTGTACACGCCAAACATACAGAACAATGATAAAAAATTTTGGCTAAATTTTCAGACCACTTGAGCTTATCAGTAGTTACAGCCCACGCTAGAAGGTTTTTACCCCCTAGATAATAAGCTTCAAATTGTCCAAATTCTCCAGATGGACAAACGCGGGACCAATAAGCGTCCTGAAAAACTGTTCTACATGTGCCACATTTACCGCATTGATAAAAAATGTCTTGATAGTGCTCCAATTGTTGGTTTCTATCAACTTTATGGTTTTCATATGCCAATCTTAGTTTAGATACACCTTTTCCTGAAATATATCTTATTTTTTTCTTTTTAGCCATGTTATTCGTCTCCAATGCCTTGTCCTGGATTCATTATATTGTTAGGATCAAGAACTCGTTTAATTTTATTAATTAGTTCAGTCGTTGCAGGAAGCGTTTTGTCCTTGTAAGTTTGGACGGCCCATTTTGGAGGTTTATACATCACCACACCGCCTAATTGCTGAACCTCGTCGTGAATTTCTTTTAAAAGTTTCCGAGCATTATTAATTTCTTCAGGATCGTTTTTGTTAAAGTTAATATTCGTACGAGCTACGACATAATGACCACCAAACATAATTCTGCTATAGAATTGTGGGGCTTTGCCATATTTAAGACATACTTCTCTCGCTAAATTATAATATTTTACTATATCTCGAGTTGAGCAGTAGCTTCCAATCCATTGGCCCCCACCTCCTCTGGAAAAATTCCAACAGCCCCAGAGATGAATTGGGGGTTTACCTATTGCCTCTGCTCCTTCTTGCGCAGAAAGTAGTCTTATGCCACCTTTTTTACAAACAGCTCTAATTGCTTCGCATTGAGCCTCGTGTTGTTTTTCAGTGTAAGCTTGGGTTGTTATTAAACAAACAAAATCAGGCATATTAGCCTCTGCAGCATCTTTTGGTACCAGTTTTTCGTTTAATTCCTGAGTAGATTGAGCCCATCCAAAATTTAATATAACGATGTCACAGATTCCGAGACCAGCTTTTGAAAGCTTAAGCATCACGGGAACTCCCATATCCATTTTAAAAGTAAGACCCGTAAAATCTTCCCGAAATGGCAACTTTGGCCATAATTTTATGGCTGCTTTTGTCACTATCCCAGTCGTACCTTCCCAACCAATAAACAATCCAGCTAAATCTGGTAAGGGTTGCCTACCATACCAGTATTTAGAAAGGCTGCAAGAACCAACCTTTACTAAATCGCCGCTCCCAAGTACGACTTCTAAACCATTAATAAACTCCGCTCCAGTCCCTCCAAGCATTCCCAAATCAAACATCCCATAGCATAGACAAGAAGGGACTACTCCTGTACCTGGAGGAGACCAAGTTATCCCTGCCCTCAAATTAGGATGATTCTTTTCGAGATATCCTTGCAAATCTGCCCAAGTTATCCCTCCTTCGACCACGGCATACATATCGTCCTCGTTTACTTCAAGAACTCGATTTAACCTTCTTAGATCTACTACGATTCCGCCCTTTCGAGGTGTAGCAATGCTACCAAAATTTAACCCAGAAACCCATGGTACTATCGGAATTTTATATTTATTAGCTAATTTGATGATTTCTTGGACTTCCTCTGCTGTATTTGGAATTATCGCTATGTCGCATACTCCTTCTGGTTCTGCCGTAACAAAATCGTAATGGTATAAGAACTGGATTTCGGATTTATCAGACACATATTGCTTTCCTACAACTTTTTCTAATTCAATAATTATTTCGCTATTAATCATTATCAACCACCATTTAATATGTTAATATTGGTTATGAATTATTTAAAATTTTCAATTTTTTAAATTGTATAAATTGTATAAATTTTATCTAATAAGAAGAATTATTAACTCTGACCTTGCTAAATAAAAAAGTTTCTAAAATGATTAGGGAATTCGTAAACGAAGAAGTTCAAAAAGGAAAAGAAGTTAAAATTTTTGAAAAATATTCAAATCCTTTAGAATTCTTTGAAAGATTTAACATTAAAGTAGAATTGGATAAATATAAGAATATAATACTTCAAGAAGAAACAAAACTGGAGCTAGGTGGTATAAATAAAAAATCATTTTCATTGATATATCCTACAAATGGATTAAACTATATAGAAAATGGTAAAATCACTTTAATTGGTTCTGAAATTAGCAAATTTTCTAAACCTAGTTTAGACTTCGGAATGCTCGTTTTAATTGGGAGTAATGAGATTACAGAAAAAGATTTTAATAATTTGAGACAATTTAGTTTACTTTCTGATGGGATAGAGGGATTCTTGATTAGAAGCATTCCTCGAAAATTTTGGTATAGAATTAGTGCCGAGGTTATAAAAAAGAACTTTTCTTTCGAATTTTTAGGAAACGCCATAATGTACCTTTACGAACAAAAATTCAAAGATTTAATTGAATCCATAGAAATCTTATTCATTAGTTCTTACCCGGAATCAATTGACGAATTAATAAATGTTACAGCTAAATTGCGCGAAGATATTAATGAAAAATGGAAAAATAAAATAAAGAAGTGGAAAAAAAGAATTGATTGTGAATATGATTGGTTATGTGAAGAGTGTTCTTTCTACGACACATGTGATCTCGTAAAAGAAGTATTAGATGCTAGAAAAAATATTGAAAATTAATACAATTTGTTAATACTGAAATTGATGGAAATGAAAAAACCTTTAGTTATTTTAAAAAAAACAAGCTAAAATGTAAAATGTCTATGATAGTTTTTAAGGAATTAAATATTAAGAATTGGGGATCTTATCAAGGTACGCATACAATTAAATTTTCAACAAATTCTAATAAGAATATAATTTTTTTTTTCGGTTCATGTGGTGCTTGAAAATCTATGATAATTGATGCCTATATCGTGTGTTACAGCACCTGAAATTAATATGTCATCGTTGATATTAGTGTTAGGATACAAATTCTTAATTATGAAGGCATTTTGGAGGGTTTCTACAGAATGTTCTAAAAGCCCATATTTATAATCGTGGTGCCAAAATTTCAATGCTGGAGCTTTTAAAAACTCTCCGTGATTTTTTAACGATTTTATTAAAGAATCCCGCAATAAATTCTCATTAATTTTTAATATATAATCTCTCATTCTAAGCGCCAATGTACGCTAACTTCTGGCTGGTTTGGTTCTTATCCTTCTTGTCTTAAGTTTCAATTCCCCTTGTTTTCCTATATGCCATTTCAATCTTTTATTTATTCTAAGATCGATTTTTATACTAAGATTAAAAATTTAAACCATTCTTACATTATTAATATTGAAGAATATGCAGACAATCAAAGAACAAGTAATTGAATCAATCAAAAAGCTTCCCGATGATGCTAATTATGATGACATCATGGAATCAATTTATGTCCAGCAAATGATTACCATAGGTATTGAGCAGTTGGATAAGGGAGAATTTATATCTCATGAGGATGTAAAAGAAAGGTTTAGAGAATGGTTGAAATAAGATGGTCCCCTATAGCGACTGATGATTATGAATCAATAATTAGGTATTATGAGAAAACAGCACCAAAATTTGCTCAAAACCTTGCTAAGAAAATTATATACATTATTGAAAATCTAATTCAAACGCGGGACCAATTATTATTGCATATTGTCGGTTGAGCCTCCACATTATCCACTGATGGCACCAAAAGAATTGGTGACAAAATGGCGTAAAAAATCCATTGAACTACCACCAAATTTCCTCTTCCAGAATAAATATCCCGCACCAGGAATGAAAATTACTGATAATGCTCGAGAACGAAGAGCGTCCATTCAAAATCGAAAACTTTATTATGCAATGGTAGAGAATCTATAGCAACCAATGTTGCGACTAACAATGTAAGCCAAGATGAGGTTATCGTGTATGTGAAAAATAAGAACACAACAGCTCCAATAGTCACTATATATGACCTAGATGAAGGGGAAACTATTTCCGGAAATGTTACAATAAGCGCGTAATTAAGAATGTTTAGAAGAACTTAATTTAAGTGATAATAATATATCTGGTTTTGGAGGTATAGATTCTCTATCCAATCTAAAAATGCTGATCTTGCCAAATAATCCAATTTCAAATTTTGTGACAAACATAATATCAAATTATTTATGTAATATTCACATATCTTACGAAAATATTTAATTTTTTTAGAATAATAATATAATCAAATGAGGATCGTAGTTTCGGGGAAAGGGGGCGTTGGGAAAACTGTAATTACTGCCCTTATGGCAAAAGTTATTTCACAAAAATATAATTATAAATTGCTTCTAATTGACGCTGATCCAACGCATCCACATTTATCTAATAGCGTTAAATTAAAGCCGGAAAAAAGTCTTGAAGAAATAAGAATGGATGTTGTTAAAAATGTTTTAATAAAAGAAAGAAATACTCAAAAAATAGCTGAAAATATTGATTTCGAAGTGTATGATGCCATGGCAGAAAGTAAAGATTTTTGTTTATATTCAATAGGTCAACCAGAAGGTCCTGGATGTTTTTGTCCTTCGAATACCCTTTTAAGGAAAGTAATAGAATCAATTTCTGGAGATTTTGATGTTGTATTAATTGATTGCGAAGCGGGTCTTGAACAAATTAATCGGATGGTCATAAAATCTGTAGATATACTTTTAATTGTTACAGATATCTCTTTAAGAAGCGTAGAAACTGCCAATTCGATTAGGAATAGTGCTAAAAAATTTACTAATTATAAAAAAATAGGGGTTATCGTAAACAGAGTTAAAGGTAATATTGAGATTATTTTAAAAAAATTGAACGATTTAAATTTTTCTCTCTTAGCTCAAATACCTGAAGATAAGACTATTATGGAGTACGATTTAAAAGGATTTCCCGTTATTGATATCCCCGAAGATTCGCCAAGTTTATTAGAAATAATTAAGCTGGTTCAAACTATTTTAGACCCTGATTATTTAAAAATTTTATCATAAAAAGCAAAAGAAAACTCTTCAAGAGATGAATTTTGCATAATTTATTAATTTCAATCTGTCTCTCTATTTAAATATAAAACACCTTTTTAATAGTTAGCCATGAATTACGATTATGCGATAAAAGTTCGAATCTATCCTAATAAAGAACAGAAAGAGTTTCTTTCTAAGAATTTTGGATGTTGCAGATTCGTGTATAATCAAATGATAGAAGAAAGGACACAAATCTATCAATTATACAAGAACGATAAAGAGAAATTGTATAATCATAAGTATAAGACTGAGAAGGAATATAAAGTACTCTACCCCTTTCTAAAAGAAGCAGACTCGAATTCTTTACAACAAGCAAGAAGACAATTACAAACTGCGTATAAAAACTTTTTCAGAAATAGGAAAGAGCGAAAGAACAAAAAAACTAAGAAATATGTAGGTTTTCCTAAATACAAATCTAAATACGCTCGACAATCTTATAGTAGTTGTATTACAAACAATAATATTAAGATTGATTGGAATAAAAAACTACTGAAAGTTCCTAAACTTAAGACTTGGATTAGATTCAAGGATACTCGAATCGTGGATGCAAAGATCAAGAAGGTGACTCTCTCTAAAACTAAGGCAGGACTCTATTTTGCCAGCGTTCTTTTTGACGCAAATATTCAGAAGAAAGAGCCTAAGAAAGTGATTTCAGAAGAGAGGATCGTAGCCTTTGACATGAGTGCCAAAGATTTTCTAGTAAATGAAACATATAGGTTTGCAAATCCTAGATTTTACAGAAAAAGTTTCAATAAACTTAGAAAAAAGCACAGAGCATTATCTAGGAAGAAGAAAGGCTCGAAGAATAAAAAAAAAGCACGACTCACCTTAACTGAACAATACGAAAAAATATACAACCAGAAAAACGATTGGACACACAAGATGACCCATAAAGCGTCTAAAAACTATGAAGCAATTATCTTAGAAGATTTAAACGTTCAAGCCATGCAAAAGTTCAATAAAGGACTCTCAAAATCTATAAGCTTAGATTTTTCTTGGAATCGATTTAAAACATATTTGACCTATAAGTGTAAGAGAGAAAGACATCATTTCGTCTTAGTAGATAGATTTTTCGCAAGCTCCAAGCTCTGCTCGGAATGTGGATACAAGAACGAGATTTTAACGCTAAAAGAGAGAGAATGGTCTTGTCCTCAGTGTAATACTCACCACGATAGAGATGTTAATGCGTCAAAAAACTTGAGAAAAGAAGGAATTCGAATTTTAAAAGACCAAAATATCACGATCATTAATTCGCATAATGATAATACCGTAGGGACTACGGGAATTCACGCCTTTGGAGATTATGTAAGACCTTTCAACTTTATCAAAGAAGATAATGGTGTTAAGGCAGTGATCGATGAATTAGGAATCCATACACTTTAGGGTATGGTAGTTCAAAATCTTAGTGATTAATATGGAATGGAAAGAACAAATATCATTCGATCCAAATGTTTGTCACGGAAAAGCACGTATAAAAGGTACAAGAGTGTTCATTTCTGTAATTTTGGACTGTTTAGCAGAAGGAATGACGGATTCTGAAATAATAGAAAATTATCCTTCTTTAAAAAAAGAACACATCCAAGTTGCACTCCAATATGGAGCAATGCTAGCTCGCGAAGAAGTGCTACCGTTCTGTCAAGCTGATAAAAGTGATATAGAGTGATATATCTCATCACCTTGACTTGCATCTAAAGATTTTTAAAATAATTTTAATAATTTCCTAATTTATTCTTCAAAAAAATGTGATTTTTTTTATGTTTATTAAAAAGATGTAAATTTTATAACTTAGAGAATTGAGGAAAATTGTCTGAAAAATTATCATATAAACCTACCAAAGAAGAAGGGAAATCTTATACACCCTTATTATTCGTTAGTAAATGTATAGGATGTGGTGTTTGTGTCGAAAAATGCCCTACTAAGGCAATTCCTGAGTCATTAATAGGATTAATTTCTTCATTAGCAGAAATTAATAAAGATAAATGTATTGGATGCGGTGATTGTGTTGATCTCTGTGATCATGAGGCTATAATATTAAAAAAAGATGAGCTTTGAAAGAAAGGAGTTCAGACTTTTTCCGAAAATAATAAATATTTAATTATCCTATTAAAAAAATTTAGAAATTTAATAGATAATTTAATTTAACAAAAACTTTATTATTAGAGTTTTTCAATTACGGTTGTTTGTTCAGTTAAATATTTTTGTAGCGCTTGTTCGTCTAATTCTATACCCCAGCCTGGTCCAGTAGGCACTTTAGCTATCCCACCTTCGTAATTTAGAGGGTTTACAATTAAATCGTCTTCCATCATTTCCATTCCAAATAGTTCGGCGGCATATGTAAAGGAATGGTATCTAGCAGCAACTATATGGATATGCATAGCAGAGGCAATACCAAGCGGTTGATCGTGGATTACTGCCCCAAGACCTCTTTGCTCGGCGTAATTTAAGGCTCTCAAAGCATTAGTGACTCCTCCTGGGCGGGTAGAGTTTAACCCAAGGACTCCAACAGCTTCCATCTCTACTAAGGTGATAAAATCTCGCAATGTGAAAAAATCTTCGTGCGACATTAAAGGTGTATTAGCCACACGCTTTTGTACATATGCCAAACCAATATAGTCGTTATTACGTACTGGTTGTTCGGCAAAATCAATGCCAAATGGTTCAATTGCTTTAATGGCGCGAATTGCCTCGTGAGGATTAGGATATGCTTGATTGTAGTCAACACGCAAATGTACTTTAGGGCCTAATGCCCGTCTTATTTTTTCGCAAATTTCAATGTCTTCTTGGATACCATTTCCAAGTTTTAATCTAAAAGTTCGAAAACCTCGTTTGTAATAACTTCTGGCAATACCCCTCATTAACATGGGATCAGCAAGAGGTATCAGAGCTGCGAGCGCTATCTCGTCTACAGTTTTTCCTCCTATGAGATCATGAACTGGTCGTCCCGTAATTTTTCCCATTAAATCGTAGCATGTCATATCCAAGAGTCCCTTTGCCACTTCGTTTAACGCAATGTTGATGTTCATTTTATATCGTATTTTTTCGATATTAAAAGGACTCTCCCCTATTACATATCTATGCAAGTTATTCTTTATAACACTAATAATTTGATCAGGTGATATACCTGTCTCCGGTAACCAAACAAACGACTCTCCTATCCCGATATTGCCATCGTCGGCAACGAGTTTACAAATAACAAAATCACCACCTAACCATGGCTCTTCAGCTGGTATAGCCATTCCTAAACCTCCTTCGGTTTCGCTCAATACCTTTCTCACGGGTTCTTTGAATGGGACATATAAGGGAGTCAATTCTATCCTTATGATTTTAGGATTCATTTTAATTCGTTTTAAATAAAGTTATTAATTAAAATAGAATTCGGTTATTAAAATTATTTTAGTTGAGAATAACCTCAGAAAATAATATAATTTTTTGCTCTACTTAATAGAATTGCCCGATAAAAGCTTCCAGAAATACGTGGATGACATCGTTCCAAAAGCCATCAAAAATCAATACATCTTAAACTACCTGTTTGAGAAAGGGTTGATAAAAAAAGAACCTGACGGTACGATACGGTGTTCTCAATTTGGCAAACTTATCATTAGACTTTATTTATACCCCACCTCGGGAGTATTGATTCGTCAGAAGCTCGAGAACGAGGAGATCAACAGCTACAAAGACTTAATAAAAGAAAGCTACGAGATCCTAAAAGGCGAGGGAAGAGTAAGGGATTACAGGATGTTAGAACCCTTGATAGAGTGGACCGACGAGGAACCCCTTGAGAACATTTTGGATAGGTACAAAATTATGGCGGGAGATCTCTATTCGATGCGCGACAACTTAGGCAGGATAATCACATTCATCGGAATAATCGCCAGCTACCTTAGTACGAGCGGTTTAGATCTCCAAGATAAATTGATTCAAATCGCAGAAATGTCGGAGACGCTTCGAATCAGAACATATTACGGCATTCGCGAAGAATTATTCGACTTAGTGCTCCGGCTGGAGAATGTAGGGAGGGTGAGGGCGAGAATTTTGTACGCCGCCGGGTATCACACCACAGGAAAGGTTGCGAGAGAAACGCCGTACACTCTAAACCAAAAAACGGGATTAGGAGTAAATTTGTGCAAGAATATCGTAAAAAGTGCGAAAGGGATACACAAGAAAAAATGAAAGAACAAAATCAAAATAGTTAAAATAATAGCAATTGTAAGTAAAACAATAATTTTTCATTTGAAACTATATAATTATATATTATGAGTGAAATGTTAAGGCAAATAATAGAGAGTGCTTAAAAAAAATTGCAAAGAGAAGGTAAATTTCATGTAGAAACATAAATTCCATTTTTTTTCAATTGCTTTAACAGAGATTTAGCTCTTGAATCCAACAGATTATTTGAGATTTCTAATTCTTCTAATAAACTTATATTAATTATAGATTCTGGGAGTGTTGTTAACTTATTCTCCCATAAATCAAGATGTGTGAGGGAGGAGAGGTTTCCTATGGATTCTGGGAGGTATTTAATATCATTACGATTCAAATTAAGGTGTCTAAGAGATTTAAGGTTTGATATTGCCTCAGGGAGCGTCATTAACTGATTACCTTCCAAATCAAGATGTGTGAGCGATTTAAGGTTTAATATTGACTCCGGAAGCGTCTTGAATTCATTATTACTTAAATATAGTTTTTCGAGTGATTTTAGCTTTTACGCCTAAAAATCCCAATTTTGAGAGATATTGCAGGCGATCTTCTAAGATGTATTTCAGCACGGAATACGCGTCTTCCATTAGTTCGGTCAGGTTCACGCCAATTTTGAAAATGTCCATGGGCTTTAAGTACTGCTTCACATCGCCGTCTTTTCGAGTCCTAAAGTGCGTGTTAGTTAGAGGAACGTGAAGAGTCTTGCACAACAGCTCGATTTTCTTTTTCGAAGCTCCAGGAGAGGCGGTTAAGGCTAAGGATATGCCGTCAGGATTTTGTTCCAAGTACTTATCGGCAATCATCGAATAAGGGTAATCGCCGGACGCGTGGTGCGCCTCGTCGAACACGATTAGGCAAACGCTCTGTAGCGAGTATCGTTTGTTTACTAAGTCGTTTCTTAAGGTTTGCGGCGTGTAAAACAATAGTCTTTTTTCTTTAAACAGCTTGGCTCTTTTTTCTGGAGGGATTTTTCCTGTGAGAACGGTGAATTTTTCCTCTGAAACGGTGAGAAAGTTCAAGAATGAATCATAGTGTTGGTTAATCAAAGGGCGCGTGGGGCAAGAACGATAATTTTGCTGTTCGGGGGATAGTTTTTTAAAGTTTCTGCAGCCACTAACACCGCAATAATCGTTTTTCCGAGACCCGTAGGGAGTACCACTAAGGAGTTTTTGTTTACGCATTTCGCAGCGATGTCTTTTTGGTATTGCCGAAATTCAATCTTTTTGCCATCTAACACAGACTTATTCGAGTTACTTTTTCCGGTTTTTCTGCCACTATCCACATTATCAGCTGACATTTTACTCCACTACGATGTTACAGTCGTTTATTTTAAGGGTTTCTATTTTCTTGTTGCTTTTGTTGTAAGATAGGATTATATTTCCAAGCTCCAGACCTAACTCCGTAGGATAAGTTAATTTATTGCTCTTCTGAGTGAACAGGTAAGGATGCTCTTCGGTTAAGCCCTTTAAATGTCTAAGCAAATCTGTCCCGTTCTTTTTCAAGTCAAATCCTTTGCCTTTATTTACGAACTTGAACAAGTATATAACGTCGCTAAGTAGCTTCGCTTGATTCTTGCTTACTTTAACTTCTTTAGGTATCGGCGCGGGTTTCTTTTCGAGCGTAAAGTAGATTTTATTGCCAACGTTCGATTTCCTTAGGTAATAGTCTTTAAACACCGTATCGAATTTATCTTGAAATTTTAGAATCAGCGAGAATACATCGTCGATATCTGATTTTGGTATACCCAAAAGTTCTGCTAACTTGCTGAAATTAAACCTTTTTTCGTAATGCCCTTTAAATTCTCCTAACGCGTCGATTATAAATTCAAGGATAGATATCGTCTTTCTGAAACTGTGGATGTCAAGTCGATTGGAGGTATTCAAGGTTTTTCGATTCATGTGGTTTAAGTTAGGTCCTGACGACATTAACCATTATTTTAATTAGAAAAATAAAAAGAAAAAATTTAGAAAAAAAAATTATTCTTTAATATTAGATTTGATTTTCGATTTTCGCAAGAACTTAGTGGAAAGACCTATTATGCCCGACGGGATCGCAATAAACGAGATAATTAAAGGAACCGCGCTTACTATGGTGCTATCGTCGTTTTCAGATTTGTCCTTCGATTTAGTGCCTTCGGAGGCTTTGGTGGCGTCCTCGCCTTCGGGATCGTTGGAACCATCAGGGTCGTCGGAGTCTTCGGATTGGGGAGAAAACGACTCGCTTAAAATTTGATACGGGTCTTGCTGGAACGTGTCGTCCAAAAATATTTCGAACGTAAAGTCTCCGGAATCGGTGGCGATGTAGGTGTAAGAGAATTCCGT
>JAUWBH010000178.1 GCA_030605085.1 Promethearchaeota archaeon
TACGAGATGGCAAAATCATTTAATCTTTCTGGTTATGTTGAATGTTCTTCCAAAACCGGCGAAAATGTAGAAAATATCTTTCAATCGATAACTAGCCTAATGCTAGAAAAAATAGGGTTTTTCAACTCTAATGAATTTAAACAAATAGAAGAGACTACGCAAGAAAAATCTATTTTTTTATTTGATTAATCCTATAGTCTTTAAGTAATTTTATATATTCTCTACTCAGGCTAAAAAGCATAATGATTAAATGAAAAAATTGAATCTTATAGGATTTAAGGGTACAATGTCCCGTGAAAAAAAGGAATTATAAAATAAAAAGAAAAGGTTTAAATTAACATATTGATTTAATAAAATTCGAGAAGGTAAGTATTTATCTAGAATTTTAAGATTTAAATTACTCGCATTAGAAAATTATTTGGAAAAAAAATTTAATTATAAAGTAAAGTGTATTAAATAAATGCAAACGCATGATATATTGTTTAAAATCTGTATACTTGGTGACGGTGGCGTTGGAAAGACAACATTAATCAATAAATATCTTAATAATGCTTTCTTAGAAGGCAGTAAAATGACGATTGGAGTAGACTTCCGTATGAAACAACTCAATATAAATGAAAATATCATAACCTTACAAATTTGGGATTTTGCTGGCGAGGATAGATTCAGATTTCTTTTGCCACATTATATAAGCGGAGCTTCCGGAGGGATTTTTATGTACGATGTTACGCGATATTCTAGCTTAAAAAATTTAAACGGATGGCTAGAAGTCGTTAGGAATGGCACCTATAAAGGTGAAGAACAAATGCCAATATTAGTGGTGGGCGGGAAGGCAGATCTAGAAGAGAAAAGAGCGGTTGATTATAATGATGCTTACGAGATGGCAAAATCATTTAATCTTTCTGGTTATGTTGAATGTTTTTCCAAAACCTGCGAAAATGTAGATAATATATTTCAATCGATAACTAGCCGAATTCTATAAAAAATAGGGTTTTTCAACTCTAATGAATTTAAACGAATAGAAGAGACCACGCAAAATAAATCTGCTTTTTTATTTGATTAATCCTATAGTCTTTAAAAAATTTTGGTACAATTTTTACTCAGACTAAAGATTATAATGATTATAGGAAAATTTGAAACATAACTGATTTTAGAGATCTTACTTCCATTGAAAAAAAGGAATTATAAAATATAAAGAAAAGTTTTAAATTTTCATAATTATTTATTTTAAAAACGAGAAGATAAATATCAGATTAAAATTACTCGTATTATTATTAGAAAATTAAACGGAAATTATTTCAATTATAAAGTAAAACGCGTTAAAATAAATGCCAATACATGACTATCTTTTTAAAGTAATTATATGTGGCGATGGTGGCGTTGGTAAAACGACACTTTTAAATCGGTATGTCTCAGGACTCTTCAACGAAGACAGCAAAATGACGATTGGAGTAGATTTTCGTATGAAACAACTCAAAGTGAATGAAAAGATAGTCACATTACAAATTTGGGATTTTGCCGGTGAAGAACGCTTCAGATTTCTTTTACCACATTATCTAACCGGAGCATCAGGGGGGATTTTTATGTACGACATTACTAGGTACTCTAGCTTAAAGAATTTATACGATTGGATAAAAATAATTAGAAATGGTATCGAAAAAGTTGAAGATCAAATACCAATACTAATGGTAGGGGGGAAAGCAGATCTCAAGGAGAACAGATCAATTGAATATATAGACGCTTACGAGTTGGCAAAATCATTTGATTTATCAGGATATCTTGAATGTTCATCTAAAACGGGTGAAAATGTAGAAAAGATATTCCATTCGATAACTATTTCGATGCTGGAAAAAGTAGGATTCCTTGAACCTATTTTTGAAATAGTACCTATTTAATTTCTCTTAAAGATTCTCTACTTATTCTCTGTTCATTTCTCTTTTTTATATTCGTTTCATCTTGATTTTTCTTAATTTCTTCAAATAAAAATCTTATTTGATAATTCCTATTGTCTTTAAATATAACCGCTACTTTTCAAGCCAATAATAAGCCCATTAACAATCCATTTTAAACCAATTATATTGTCTTTCGTGTGAATTTTAGAATTTGGAATAAACTTGCTGTGGTACTTAGATGTTATATAATCACGTGAGTGACTTTCGCTATACCATTGAATAATTGATTCTTTTATTTTATAATGTAGGACTTCCATCTCATTAATTATTTTTTCAAAGTCTTCTCCCTCCCATACACCAAAGTGGGATAAAGAAATGGAAATTAATTTATTTTTCATCTTTCTTAATTTTTCAAAAGTCTTCAAGAGTTCTCTCTCATTAAAATCGGGTGGCATAAAAGTAGGACTAAGAGTCTCACGATCGTACCTATTTATAATAGCATCGCCAGTAAAAATGTTTTTATTTTCTTTGTCATAAACGGCAACATGATCTTGAGTATGCCCAAAAAAATTGAAAATTTCTAATTCTAAACCATTTAAGTCTATGTTATCTCCTTCTTTTAATGGCGTCACATTTTCTACTGGATTAACCTCAAATCCTTCGTTCATTTTTTCGGGATTTTTTAAGTTGTTTATACCTCTTTCTGAAGCCAACACCTCAATTTCAGTTTCTTTATTTAAAGCTTTTAATCTTTCAACACCTTGGATATGATCAAAATGAGAATGAGTCAATAGCAATTTATGGATGGGATGAATACCATATTCTTTAATTTTTTTTACAACTTTTCTCGCTGCTAATGCTACTCCCGCATCAATCATCATTCGCATACCATTATTTTCAATTACATAAATGGCCATATTTCCTTTCATCCTAAATAATTGTCCATCTATAAGATAAGTACTATCATTAAATTTACCTTCAGAGTTTATAAATACCATTATTTTCACATAAGTTTTTTAATTATAGCTTTATGAAGATAACTTAAAATTTTTTATGCTAATAGGCTTTTTTAAATAAGACGCTTAGCTAGATTGATATTTGCAAATTATAGTTAGAAAAGGTAGAAATCTTTATTTACCTAATTTTAAAAGAACATCTAAAATATTGTTAAAAAATTAGTTAGCTCATCGAAAAATATTAATTTTATAAAAAATTTTAAAAAATATTATTAGACATTTTAGGTATATTGAATACAAAAATTATAAATAAGATAATTATATATTTATTAATAGAATTAAAACAAAGGTTTTGAGGGCTTTTAGTTAATGCAAAAGCTAGACGGAATTTTTAAGATCTGTATATTTGGTGATGGTGGAGTAGGCAAGACCACACTTGTCAATAAATACCTTACGGGCGTATTCGTAGGAGATACTGGAATTACTATTGGAGTTGATTTCCACCTAAAAAAAATTAAGTTAAAGGATAAACTTGTAAAACTACAAATATGGGATTTTGCGGGAGAAGAGCGCTTCAGATTTCTTTTACCTAGCTACGCAAGAGGGGCTGTTGGAGGGATTTTTATGTACGATATTACTCGATTTTCTAGCTTTAGAAATTTTGCCGAATGGTTGAAAATATTTAGGAATGGATCCATAGAAGCTGAACTTCAAATTCCTATTCCTATTCCTATTTTATTAGTAGGGGGGAAAGCAGATCTCGAAGATCAGAGATCGGTTCATAGCGAATATGCTTTCGAAATGGCAAGATCCGCCAACTTGTGTGGTTTTGTCGAATGTTCTGCTAAAACCGGACAAAATGTGGAAAAGATTTTCCAAACAATAGCTCGCAGAATAATGGAATCACAAAAACTAGTTTAATTCAAAAAAATTTGAGTGTCTTAATATATTCCTTTTATTTGAATTTCTATATTTAATTTATATAGATATTTCTTAACAGAAAGATTTAATACTGTCTCATGCGCAAAAACTACGGTCTTATTATTAAGGTCTTATTTGTTAGAGATTAATAACCATATAGAGAACAAAAGAATTTTAATATAAATTTGGTCAATTAGTAAACTATTAAATTGGTTAAGTGTTGTTCATAGTTGATGAAATAGTGGAAAAATCGGGACATAATTTAAATTGATATAGTATTTATATATATTTTCTCTAATTTTTCTATTGATTTATAAGAAATTTTAAGACTCTTTTTTTTTAAATACTTTAAATTTAATTATTTTTTAAATAGCAATACTATCTCAAAATAGTAAGTCTCAATGAAATATAAAAATTAATTTTTTTAAATAATAAAGAAATATGCTTTGATCCGAAATTAACAAAATCTTTTTAAATTAATTGAATATTTCATAATAAGTATTAGAAATTAAGTAGGAAGAGGAAAATGATTATAAAAATAAATTCTTTGGTGAGTACCATTGAAATTTTTTACGAAAAATACATACATCTTCACGGATTTATAAAACTTGAAGCAGAAAGCGATGAAAAAGAGTATATTATAGTAATACAAATATTAAACGAACAAACTATTTTAGATTATGTCTTAACTCGTCAAAAGTTAAAAAATGTTATTATGACCGAATATATTAAGGCGGAATTAGAATCTGAATTGCAATATGTTATCCAAGGGCGCCCAATAATATGTACAGAAACGGATAAAAAAACTAAAAAGAAGGATTACCATATTCTTAATGTGTTTTTCTTAATCGAAGATTTAATGGAAAAAAATGTTTTAAAACCTCATTCTATGAAAATTTCAGAAAACCAAAACGATAAACAAGAATATTTAAAACAAATTTTTACTCCTGATGGAATTTATATGGGGACTTTGGCTTCTGAGTCAAATGTAGAGGTCTATTTTCCATTTAAATATTTAATGTATCATTTTTTCATAGCAGGAGCAACAGGTATGGGAAAATCTAACTTGAATCAAATATTTATCGATGGACTGTTACAACATAATGCTAATGTAATTTTAAATGGAAAGGGACGAAAAGTGTCTATGCTGGCAATAGATATGCATGATGAGTACGCTAGAGGATGCAATAAATATGGCGTGTATCATATTAGTAAAGCCGCAGAACACAGTAAAGAATTAATAGGAAAATGGTTTTATCTATATCCTAATAAAGGTGTTCCTCCAGCAATGCTTAAAAGTATGGCTGAACCGTGCCTTATCAATTACCAAGAAATAAAACCGGGAGATCTCTTCGCAACTGGCTCATTTAACGATTTACAGGTTAGTGCGGTATATTCTGCGTATCGCGATAATCCAGCAGAATATATAAATAATTTATTATCAGATACTTACGAACCTCCAGGACATCATAGCGAGAAAACGCTAGCTGCTATCAAAAGAAGGTTACATTGGTTAAATTATTCTGAAATGTTCAAATCCAAAGCTAGTTCTAAACTACCCAAAATTATAAAGAAATTAGATAAAGGGGGTTTAATCATTTTTAATGTCTCAATGATTTCAGATTTAGAACAATTCTTATTTAATAGTATTGTGGCAAGAACATTGTTCGATATCAGAATGGCGTTAAAGTCTTCTACAGATTTACCATCTTTCGAAAAAAGATTAAGCAATTCTTTGCCTGAACATTTTTTAAATAATTATAAAGATAATCTTCACAAAATTTACATTAAATCAGGAACAGAGATAAAAGATCCGAGTGAAATGCCTGTAATAATCTTTACTATTGAAGAGGCTCCTAGTGTTTTGCGACCTGAAATGATGAGATTTAACAATGTGTTTAAAAACATTTCTCGTCAAGGAAGAAAATTTAATCTGGCATTAGAAGTTATTTCCCAGCAATATTCTCCAATTGACGATACAATACTGGCAAATATGAATACCGTAATTAATTTACCTTTAAGGTCTGACAAAGAAAAATCTATAGCAGTAAATACTATGGGTGGAGGAATTCAGCATAGCGACCTTGAATCTTTAACTGGAACTCAGGGTATAGCGTTAATTTCTGGGATATGGTTAACCAACTTTCAAAAATTACGCATTCCATTGTATGACGAATATTTTGAAAAAACTTCAAAAAAATTTTACGAAGAATTTGCTAAAAAAATAAAATCACAGAGAATTAAACCACCTCCAACAGGACTCTCTTAAAAATTAAAATAATAAGTTTTTAGGGTGAAAAGAATTTCATTTAATTTTGAGTTTGAATTGATTTCATTAGACGAGTCTTTAGAGAAAAGACCAAAAGATTCACAAGATCAAATAATTAGAAAATTTAGAGAACACATTAAAAATCGAATTACTAGTTGGACTAAAGATGAAAAAATTGAATTAGAAACAGATAAATTTGATACGGACGATCCACTACAAAACGCGGGGACATTATGTAATGAAATGAGGTATCAAATTATAAGTGAGGAGTTTAGAGAATATGTACATAAAGGTTTTAAAGTCATTGGTTTTGATGAAAGTCAATACACCAATATGGGAACATATGGTATATTAGCGTCCTTTAAATTCGGTGAATGTCAATTAACCTTTAAAAATGGAAGATATGATAAAAGAATAATTATGTATAAACCGATTCAAGCTTATATTGAGGACAATGTTCATAAACTCATTATTTATAAAGATGTCATTACTAATTTTATAAATACTTTAAAAAAAGAGTTTTATATCGGAAGTTTAAAGTACAATATTGATTTAATTGAAAATTGGTTCCAAAAAACATATAAAAAAAAATAGACGAATATATAAAAGCTCATAACTATTATTATCCTTCCATTGGGCATGTAATTGATAGAATAAGAATTGCTGATGAGATAATAAAAACTTTAATTAGAATTAGAGACGAAAGTAACTGGGGTGAAAACGAAGAAGTGATATTTCTAGGTGATGGTATCCATATGTTTCGGCAACACATATTTCCTCCGGTAAGCTTTACCAATTTTTTTTATAATTTCATTCAGACTTACAATATAAAATATTATAGTTTCTCTAAACAAAGTAGGCTAAGGGATGCGCAAGGAAATTTTATTTTATTATATTGGGATGATCAAATAAAAAAGGATCCATTTATTGTTGAATTGCCTGACATTCCGAAATATACAAAAAGCTGGACTTATATGATAAGGCTTATTGAAGATAGTCCAGCGTTAAGATTTGACATTCCAGATTTTTTATCAACCCAACAAGCTATTAAAATTTTACGAAATTTAATTCCATATGCTCCTCGTGGATATCCGTTATGCCTCATATGTGCTCACGAGACAAGTTCTTTATTGACAATAGAAAAAACAAATTTTGAAAGTAAATTTATGGAACTGCAGTATGACCCAGAAACTAAAAAATATATGTCAGTTCGAAGGCATAAGGTTTTATTATATTAAACTAAATTAGTAAATTAAAATAAACCAAATAGGTAAGTGTTATGGTTAAAATAATTCATATGTCAGACACACACCTAGGGTATAGAGCCAAAAGAGGGGCCATAAATAAATGGGCTATTGATAATTATTCAAGACCTTACGAGCAAGAAATCTACGATACTTTTAAAAAGGTTATGGAAGATATTTCTAATCTAAAGGATATTGATTTTGTAGTTCATTGTGGTGATATGTTCCACATTCCTTCTTTAAATTTAACTTATACCCCTCCAGAACCAGCAAGAAGGGCCTTAATAGAAGGATTAGAAATCTTCTTTACGAATACTATCAATAAAGTTCCTTTCATATATATTGAGGGAAATCATGGCGTATTCCGTAAATACGACTATACTCCATTTGAATCACACATCAATAAAGAAAATTATCCAAATATTTTCTATTATAAAGAAAAGGACTTAATAAATTCTATTAAATCTGATAAACCTTTAAATATAGAATTTAAGGAAAAAAGAGTTAGGTTTTACTTATTTCCTTATTTCGAGTTTAATAGCTTTGAGGGCTATAAATCTATTTACGATAAATGGGTGGAAAATCAAAAACCACCTAATGATGATTATATAAATATCGCAGTTGCTCATGGTTCAAAATTGGATGGAACATTACATGAAAAAGTTAGGAGCGACGATTTTGGGTACGATTATATCGCTCTTGGGCACGAACATGGTTTAAGAGAAGAGTCAAGAAATCGATATTACAGCGGTAGTTTGTTGCCATTGAATTTTAAAGAAATAATTGAAAAACAAGGTTATTTAATCGTAAACATTGATGACTCTACAAAAAGATTGAAGGTTGAAAAAGTGTTTACAGATATATTGCTTAAAAGACCTTTTTCTTTAAATGTAATGGATATATCTCCACAAGATACTTCAGCAGAATTAAGAAATAAGATATTAAATAAACTTAGGAAATTTACATCCAAAAAAGGATTTAACTCAATGACATCGGCAAGAGTTAAAATTAATTTTAAAGGAGAATTTACATTTAATAAAATCTGGCAAATTAATGATACTATGTCTAAAATAAGAAGGGAGTGCTTTTCTGAGACAGAAAAGTATAATATAATGCAATTAATTTGGAAAATCTCGAACATTTCTAAATATTTTGAAGACGATATTAGTTCGGGAAGGATTATTGATTATATTTTGAAAAATCCAAGTGAAGAATTTAAACAATTTGTAAACGAAAAACTAAGCGACGAAGAATCTGAGTTTGACGTTGAAAAATTAACCCAATTTGGGATAAAAACCATAAATTACGCTCTGAAAATTATGGATAAGGAAAAGGAGGTTTAAAAAACCGTGAAAATAACTAGACTTGAATTTGAGAACTTTATGGGCTATAAAAGGTTGAGATTACCCCAAAATAACGGGGTACTCCCAAATGGATTGATTTTGATTAGCGGAAAGAACTCTTACGGAAAATCCACTATTCTTGAAGGAATTTTAATCGCATTTTTTGGACCGGGGATAATTTTAGGGAGAAATCAAGATTCTTTTATAACTTATAACCAAGATAAAGCAAAACTCTATGTCTATTTTACCCTTGATAATGTGAAATATTACATTTTTAGAACTTGGAAGAGACAAGGTAGTGCTAGCTCTAGGCTTTTTAGATACGATAATAAATCTCAGAAATATTTAGAAGTTAAAAAGTTTAATATTGAAAAGTTTTTTGAAATTTCGAAAGAACAAGCAATGAATACCGTATTTGTGAGGCAAGGAGAGGTAGAAGAACTAGCTAATAAAAGGGGTGCAAAACTAAGAGATATGATTATAGATTTATTTCGTCTCAACATCATTGACGATTCGCTAAAGTATTTAGATACAGAATTAAAATCGTTTAAAATCGAAAAATCGAAATTAGAAAAATCGAGAGTACCTGTAGAAAGAATTGAAGAAGATGTTAAGAGAATCAATCAACAAAACGAAGAAAATAAGAAATTGATTTCCCACGATGAAATTACTATTAATGAGTATAAAACGAAGTTTAAAAATCTTCCATCAGAAGAACTAATATCTAATTTAGAGAACATGTATAAAGAGAGCGAAGTGATTGAAGGTTTGTTTAAATCGTATAAACATGATTTTGAAGAAAAAATTAAAAAAACCGATATAAAATTAGAAAATTTTACAACACCAGAAAAGATTGCAACCTTACTTGGTTCTTTAAAAAAAAACAAAAAAGAAATTGAAACCAAAAAGAAAGAATTGGAAGAAAAAAGAAAAGCAACAATTAAAGGTATGGGAATAACAAAAGGACGGATTGATGATATTAAGAGTAAAATCGACAAAATGAAAATAAGTTTAACATTTCAGAAAAAAGATGGAAAAGAGATTGCCTTATGCCCCACTTGCCAAAGTGAGCTCACAATGGACCACTATAATTCCATTACTCAAGGGTTCAACCGAGATCTTGAAACTAATCAAAATAAATTGCAGGATATCACTCAATTAATAGAAAAATCCGAACTAGACATTAAACCATATCAGGATAAATTAGATAATATCATTAAAAAAAAAGGGATAGTTGAAAGCTTGAAAGATGACTTTGAGAATTATCAGAAACACGAAAAAGAATCAATGCAAATCCAAAATAGTATCAATGATTTTTTAACGAAACACCGAAAATTGTTTAAAGATTCGAGTCCTGAAGACATTAAAAGCCTATCTAGCAAAATTGTAAAATTAAATCAAAATATTGAATCAATTAATAGAGAACTCTTACAATTACAAGAAAATCTTACCTCTAATAAAAAACGCATAGAAGAATTGCTCGAAGAAATCGAAAAGATGAAAGAACTGGAGAAAAAAATTGGAGAAATCGAAATAAATATTGATCACGCCACCAAAGCAAAAGAATTCGTCCGCCGATTTGTCACTGAGTACATGGTTGCGAAGCGCCTTGTAAAAAATATTGCGTTAATGACCGATAAGTACATTAAAAGTTTTACATCTGGTCAATATAGTGACATACTCTTAGAAGAAACAGGAACTACAAAAACAGGACTTTCCCTTAGAATTAGAAATAGTTTTAACAATCAAGATGAATCTATAGAAGTCCTTTCTGGAGGCGATCGTACAGCCTTGGGAATGGCCTTAAGGCTAGCAATCAGCGAATTAATGAGTAAAATTCGACCAACTAAAGATTCGCCAAAAAGAAACCCGAAAATAGATTTTCTTTTGCTAGACGAACCTTTAGCCGCTCTGGATGAAACTCGTCGCGAAAGAGTATTAAAATATTTAATAAAGTCAAAAGCGTTTTCTCAAATTTTTCTTATAACGCATACAGCAATTCCTGCAGAACTTCAAATGCACAAAATTATTGTCGAAAAAGATCATTCTACGGGTATTAGTAGCGCTAGATTTGAAAAACAAAATTTAATTCTGTCTTAAGTCAATTCCATAATCTCTTCTTATTAAGGAAGTTATTTTTTAGTATAAAAATGTTTATTTATTGTTTACTATTTCAATAAGCATATTTGCGTTATCCCATCGTCTTAAGATCTTAATACATACTCCAAGTAGCTCTGCGGCAATCCCAATCGAATACATAAAATAAATACTTAAGCGAAAAATAATAAAACTTTGAATATTGAAAGTTCTTATTAATTTTTATAGTGTCCAGATTTGTAGGGAATTTTTGAAACTATGATTAACCCTTTTGTATCCAAATACAATTCAAAATAATCACAATATTAAGAATGGATAATACTCTTACGGAAAAAATAGTTGATTGTAATATTTTTCTCTCGTTTATTTCACTACATGTTCTTGAATCAGAAAATACGCAGGATGAAATCCAATTCGCTATAAACGAAAAAAAACATTCCTAGCCATTTACTTTAAACAAACGGAACTTTCTCCTGGTTTAAAAATGAGAATGAGAAGAATTCAAGGGATTCAAAAATATGAGATGGATAATGATCGGTTTTATACAAAACTAATAAGCGAAATTACTCGAATGCTTAGAGTACAATAAAACATCAATAAAACAACTTTAATTTTTCAATTTTATCCTTAAATTTCTTTCGTTCTAAATTTTCTTTTTCTAAAATCCCAGTTGAGATATCAACCAAATTCATTCAACATTATAAGATAGTCCTTTAAAAAAAATTATAAAAAACAAATTCTTTAACATATTATTAAATATAGTTATTGAATAACTATGTCTGATAAAGATCCTTATATTTTCTGTTTCATGGCTCGTAAAAGTCAACCTTGTGTAAAAAGTAAAGTAGCCAAAAAACATTTAAAATATTACGAGTGTGAGAAATGTATTTGGCGTATTTCGTCCGAAGATCCTCGCCATTTAAATTCTTTAGAAAGAAAGAATATATAAAAAATATGGAGACAAAATCAATAACATTTATACCAAATATTATCAAATAATAGTATTTTTGTAATTATTTCGAAAATACTACTGTAAATTAGAAAGGTTTTACACTATAGACGCTTAAATACTTTAACTCAATATTAATATATTGAGGAATTCCCTCAATGGTAAAAAAGTTTTCTCGCATCGAGAACGGAAGAGTATAACTGAGAGCCCGTCCAGCGCAGTTCTGGACGACGCCCTTTCGGAGTAGAAACGCATTCCCAAATTCCGCAACGGATGATGGGATAGAGGCGTTCGGACTAATGCCGCAAATAATTCAACAAAACATCGTTGATAATATTATTTGAAATAATTTGAAGACCATTTTATTCATTTTAATAGTCTGGAGACAAAACTTGGAAACTAAACAAAATAAAAAGAAGGATTAAAAAAAAAAAAAATTTATATAATAATTTATAAATCTCTTGCTTTTACAGTTTTCCTGTTGTTTGCTTTTGCTCTCGCAATAGCCTTATCGAGTATTGTCATAATAATGCTATTAAAACTATCGCCATCGAGAACTCCACTACTAGTATTACATCCCTTGCTTTTGATAAACTCACGAACCTTAGATTTAACAAATAAAGGTTCAGAACTAGCTTTAGGTTTACCTTTTTTGGCCATAATTTATTCTTCCTCTTT
>JAUWBH010000208.1 GCA_030605085.1 Promethearchaeota archaeon
TTAAAAACTATATTTCCTTTTTCTTTAATTGGAGCGTAAAAATTGTACTCTCCCGATAATTCGTTATATAACTTTGTTACATTATCTTTTTTTAATATTTTTTCTGCCATCTTTAAACAACCTTTTTATTCTTCCTCTAACATAAATTCTTGTTTGTCTTCCATTTTAAAATCCATCATTGGGGGTAAGGTCTCGGAATCAATACCAGAAGTAAAATTAAATCTTTCTTTTGCGATTTTTTCTAACTTTCTGGTTATTTGGTTTAGATCGATCCCCATCGGACACACGCTGCTACAGGCACCGCACGCTATGCATCTTCCCGCGAGGTGCATTGCGCGAATTAAGTGAAACACCATTATATCGGAAATATCGGTCGTTTTTCCGAACCAAATTGGTTTGTTTTGATCGACGAAACACAGATTACAATAGCACATAGGACACGCTTCTCTACAAGCGTAACACCTCGTACAAGTGCTTAAGAGTTCTCTTATGTATTTCCATTTTTCTTCGGGTGATTTTGATTCATACTCGTTAAGATTCTCGAAATCGTTTTCAACCGAAGAGACCTCTTGACACTCCCCAACACACACATCGGATAACGACGATGTGGTTGGTGGAGATTTAATTTTACATAACTTGCATAATTCGTTAATGTATTCGTCAAAAGGGAAGCTCTGTTCAAAATCTTTTCCTTTTACCACTATATTATTACCTGATACGGAGGTTTCTAGAATTTCCTTTTCCCCAATTTCTTTTTCAATTCGTTTTCTATTTACGATTCCATTACAAGGAATTCCAATGATCTTTATATTTTCCAAATTAATTTGCTTCTCTACGGCTAAATGAATTAAGGCTCTCCCAACGCAACCTTTAGACACGATTCCTATTTTTAAATTATTTCCTTCAGGATCTATTAAGGTTGGAATTTGAGGCACTAAATATTTGGCTAAGTTCACATAACACAAATTATTCCAAATTAACTTATCCACATCTTCAACTCTGTTAATTATTGTAGGCGAAGAACTTAGTGGAACTGTTCCTTTCGTGTATCCAATAATTACATCAACCTTTTTCTCGCTGAGTAAAGTTTTTGCCAACTCTCTCATGGAATTTTCAATTTCTTGGTTTTCAGTTTCGATTCCCATATCTATCACCATTTTTTAGCAAATTTTGTATTTGGACCTAATTCTTTAACGATATTAGTAGTTTTTTTGACTAAGGTGGCAAACCGCTCGCCTTCCGCCGCAGAAGCCCACATAAAGTTGACTCTTCCGGGCTCGATCCCAAAGAATTCTAATAGTTCTTTTAAGATAGCAAACCTTCTTCGAGCTACTAAATTTCCGCTTATGTAATGGCAATCGCCGGGATGGCATCCCGAAATGAGGACACCGTCCCATCCGTCAGTTAAACTTCTTATTATAAAATAAGGATTAACTCTTCCCGAACAAGGAACCCTCACAATCCTAATATTGGGTGGATATTGAATTCTACTCACTCCGGCTAAATCTGCCCCGGCGTAAGAGCACCAATTACACAGGAAAGCAATTATTTTGGGCTCCCAGTTCTCGTCTATTTTTTTATCTTGTTGTGCTTCTGTCGTTGTCATTTTTTACATCCTCCCGGTTATCATTGCATATATTTGTTCACCAGTAAATCCTAATATATCTATTGCTGAACATCTACAATTACCCGAGCAAGCACCACATCCTTTACATAGTGCTTGGTTAATAGAAGCTACTTTTCCAAACCTTCTATCATCTATTAATTCAATTGCGTTATACGCACAGTTTTCAATGCACATTCCACATCCAATACACCTTGCCATATCGATTCTGGCCAACTTACCTTCAACCTCAATCTCATCTTTCGATAGGATGGTACAAGCTCTTGAAACGGCCGCATTAGCTTGAGAAATTGAATCTTCAATGAATTTTGGACAGTGAGCCATGCCCGCAACAAATATTCCCTCAGTGGCGAAATCAACGGGTCGGAGCTTAACATGCGCTTCTAAGAAGAAGTTATCGTCGTTTAATGGAACTTTAAGCATCTTGCCAAGCTCTTCATTTTCCTCATGCTGTGATACTATTCCCGCGCTTAAAACTAATAAATCTGCGGTAATAGATATATCACCCGCTTTTGGAGTTTTAACATTAATTTTTAACGAATTTCCATTAGACACAACTTCAGGGGGATTATTTTCATCGAATCGTAGGAAAACAACTCCTTTCTCTCTAGCTTGTCGGTAAAATTTTTCTTTAAATCCATAAGTCCTGATGTCTCTATACAGAATTACAATTTCAGTAGAAGGATTTTGCTTTTTAGCTAAAATCGCATTTTTTATAGCTTCTGCGCAACACATTTTGCTACAATATGGATGTTCCTCGTTTCTTGAACCTACACACTGTATCATTACAATTGAATTCTTGTTTTTAATGTCATCTGTTGTGTTAAGCAGTTTCTCAAGTTCAGATTGTAATATGATTTTATCATTTTCTCCATATAGAAATTCTTTTGGCTGATATTCCTTAGCTCCAGTTGCTAATATCACAACACCGTGGTCAAATTCCGCTTTTTCTTTATTAGGCCCGTGAATAACTGAAGTTTTGAAATTACCTATGTATCCATCAATTTTTTCAATTTCCGCTTGCGTATAGACGTGAATAAATTTGTTAGATTTTACCTTTTTGATTAAATCTGATAAATATTCTTGAACATTCCCTCCTTCGAGAGTAGTATAAATATTTCGCGCAAATCCACCTAATTCCGCTTCTTTTTCGACCAAATGCGTTTCAAACTCTTGGTTAGCGAAATTAAGTGCCGCTGTCATACCGCTTATCCCTCCTCCTATAACAAGAGCCTTTTGAGTAACGCTTAACTTTATCCTTTCTATTGGTCCAATTTGTCTCGCTTTATTAACAGCCATCCTTACTAAATCCATGGCTTTTTCTGTAGCTTCTTTATATTGGGTCATATGAACCCAAGAACATTGATCTCTGATGTTTGCCATTTGAAACAAGTATCTATTTAACCCCGCTTCTCTAATGGTTTCTTGAAATAACGGTTCGTGAGTTCTTGGAGTACATGAGGCTACAATTACTCGATTGAGATTATATTCCTTAACTTTATCTTTAATTATTGTTTGAGTGTCTGCTGAGCAGGTATATAAATTCTGATCTGCTAAAACCACATTTGGAAGGGTAGTGGCGTATTTTACAACTCTAGGAACATCTACATATCCTCCAATGTTTACACCGCAGTGGCATACGAAAACGCCTATTCTGGGAGGTTGTCCGTTAACAAATATTTCTGGTGGTAATGTTTTTTCAGTAATTAGAGTTCCTCTTTTTTTATATAAAAGGGTATTCACGCAACCCGCAGCTGCGCTGGCTTGCGTTACAGTTTCTGGAATATCTTTAGGAGAAGTGAAAGCCCCACACGCAAATATTCCTGGTCTTGATGTCTCAACGGGATTAAAAACATTAGTTTCAGCAAAATTATAA
This sequence comes from Promethearchaeota archaeon, assembly GCA_030605085.1. The sequence goes on from JAUWBH010000208.1 coordinate 3,501, forward strand.
CCGTTTAATTCAATTCCAAATTTTTCAGCTAAATATTTTGCATCGTTAGGAGGATTTAAACCCACAGAAAGTACGACCATTTCAAATTCTTCTTCCTTAATTTTACCATCTTCCGTCTCATACCTAATTTTTAAGTTTTGAGTCTCATGCACTTCTTTAATAGACGAGACTCGGCTTCTAATATAGCGCACTCCATATTGTTCTTGCGCTCGTATGATATACTTGTCAAAATCTTTCCCATACGCTCTTATATCCATGCTAAAAATCGTTGGTCTGATTTGATGCATGTGCTCCTTCGCTATTACTGCCTCTTTAGCTGTGTACATACAACATACTGAGGAACAATAAGGTTGTCCAGAGCCCGTATAATCGCGAGAACCAACACATTGAAGGAAAGCTACTTTCTCTGGAATATCGCCATCCGACGCTCGCAAAACTTTTCCTGCGTATGGACCACTTGCGCTTAAAATTCGCTCAAATTCGATGCTAGTAACGACATTTTTGAATTTTCCATATCCATATAAATTAGCTTCAGGAGGAACATACTCGTCAAAGCCTGGTGATAGCACGATGGCCCCAACATTTAATTCAACTTCTTCGTCTTCTAAATCGTATTCCACGGCTTTCGCTTTACAAACGCCTCTACAAATACCACATCCAATACAATAATCTTTATTAATTGCGTAAACGAGAGGAACTGCTTGTGGATATTTGACGGATGTAGCAGAAAATTTTGAAATCCCTTCGTTAAATATATCGATAGCTTCAACAGGACATGCTCGACCACATACACCGCATCCAGTGCATTTTTCCATGTTAATATATAACGATTTTTTAAGAACTTTAATTTTAAAGTTACCAGCTTCTCCCGAAACATCTTGAATTTTACAATTAATGTTTAAATCGATATTCTGGTGCCGTCCAGTTTCTACTAACTTTGGACTTACAATACACATCGCACAATCATTTGTAGGGAATGTTTTATCCAACTGTGCCATTACACCGCCAATGCTAGTTGTCGATTCTATTAAATATACCTTAAAACCCGCATCGCCCAAATCTAAAGCCGTTTGAGATCCTCCAATTCCGGCTCCTACAACTAAAACTGCTCCAATTTGTTCCATATTCTCATTTCCTCTATGTTCTCACATATAATGGGGTATTTCCTTCAATACCTTCATAATCTATTAAATTTCGACTCTTTAAAATTAACATATGCTCTAAAATCTCACTTGGATCGACATTTAATTCTTTTCCTAAATCTTTTACCGTATTAATATCCTTCCCTAAAGCAAGTAATATCCGTTCTCTTACATATTCTTGATGAATCGCAGAATCAAATATCTCGTTAAACTTTTCTATTGGCACTTTCTCTCCGTATTCATTTTCTTGCTCCGTAATTTTTCTCTGTGTTCCTACTAACGCTCTCATTCTATCGCTAGTAGCGGCTAATTCCATTGCTTGCAACTTTTCGAATATTTCCATATCAAAACTATCTCCGCCGAGTGGAGATGGTCCTACTTCTTTAATGTGGTCAATAAATTCAGCTACAACTTCACCGAATCTTACACCTTCAGATGCCGAAACCCAATCTAATCTGACTCTATTATCAAAATTTATTATACTAAGAAATTTTTTTGTCATTTGAAATTTTTTTTCGGCTTCGTAATTTCCTTCTATATAATGGCAATCGCCGGGATGGCATCCCATTACAAATACTCCATCGATTCCAAGTTGAAGAGCTTTAAAAATAAATTTAGGGTCAATACGACCACTGCACATAACTCTAATAACTCTCATATTAGGGGGATATTGAATTCTACTTACCCCTGCTAAATCTGCTCCTGCGTAGGAGCACCAATTGCATAGGAATCCAAGGATACGCGGTTCGTATTGTTTTTTCAAATTTTATATTCCTCAAATAAAGTATATCTTAATAATATGATTGGTTAAGAAAAAATTGAAAAAATAATAAAACTTTCTATTTACAAATAAAAGTGAAGATATTCTTTTAATCAAAGAAAAATTTGATTTTAAAAAAGTCTCATAATATTAGTATAATTTTTGAAGATTAGGCGATTTTTAGTTTAAGATCAAGCAATTCACTAGGATTACTCATATCATACAGTCTGTCAAACGAAATTGTAGCCCCCCATAATCTATCATGAAACCTCCTCATACTCCAATCTGCACTGCCTTCAAGACCAAAGATCACGGTATAAATCCATTTTATGTTCTTACCCTTTAATTTATAGTCTATCGTCTTTAACTTTCTAAAGTATTTTACAGCTTCTCGCTTAGACATACCAATATCAGAATTTTTAAGAATGTATTCAATTGAACTCTGAGCGGAATAGGAATCTCTTGGATTAAGACCAATTCTTTCACAAATTTTCATATTGGGTAAGTCTTTTATCAGCCATTCGATCCATGTATTTTTAGAAAATCCTTTTATTTTGATATCATCTCGATAATCTCTGATTAGCTCTCGTAAGTTATTCCAGTTGAAATCAGAGCGGCTTCTTAGTCTCTTTATATCTTTAAAACTCGCGCCTTCGAAGAATTTTCTAAAAATAGATTCCTTGAAATTCCCGAAATCTTTACCATATCCAAACACCTTACTTAATTCTAAAGCACTAATATCAGGAAATTTTTTTAAAACCTCCAATACAACAGGTTTCATAAATAATATCTGAGCATTTGTAAAAGAGTTAAAAAAATCTCTAATTCGGTAGCTAACTTGATTACTTCTTTTTAATGTTAATTCATATATCGTATTAATTATTGACATAATTTTCACCTCACTATAACCCAAAGCAACCATAAAGGCTATATCATATAATGGTAAGGCAATATATTTCACGGTAGACCCTCCGCTTTCAATCATATTAAGCCCGTTTGGTTTCTTCGTTCCTATGGTTAACTTACCATTAACATGATGGTGAAGATTTTTAATATACCATTTTTCTCTGAAAGGTGTAGTGTGGTAATTTAAATGAACTTCTATAATTGCTATATCGAAATATTTCTCTAAAAGAATTTCGGTAAGATTATTCAATAACATTTCTTTCATCCAAGGGATTAACGCTTCATATTCAATACGCAACCGTTCTATATTATATCCTTCTAATTCTAGTGCGGCGATGATAGCTTGTTCTATTAATCTAGTATTTTTAACTGAAGTTAAAGATCCTTCTATATGACCCCTCATCCGTTTAAACGAGCTCTTATGAGTCCTGCCAATGTAATGCCTACCAGCTAAAAAGGGATAAAGATATAATGGCGGTTTACAAACAATATCATAAACAATTCCTCCATAGGGAAGACTTTTTGATCGTTCAAATTCAGGATCACCTAATTTTAAATAACCTCTTCCATCTACTGTTAATTGAATTAATTTTCTTTGAGAAACGAATCTGGGAAACTCACTTTTGTCTATCAAACCTTCAAGAATAAGCGATGCCTTTCTAAAAACAACTTGATCTATTTTTGATTTGCGTGGCGTTGTGGCGATATCAACGAATATCTTAACATTAATTTTTTTGTCTTTGGCTTTCTTAGTGATTCTATTAATGATTCTCCTTGTATCCTCATTTTTTAATCCCGTTAAAACCTTTTTTTCAACTCTTGAATTATAGACACTAGGCATATTTTCGTTTGAGCCCAAAACAGCAAAAATAATTGCTGCTGCATTTGTTAATGGATTTGCGTCTTTTCGTATAGTTATGTCACCTTTTATGGCTCTTGAAATATGTTTATCTAATATACCCTCAGCTTTCTCTAGTATAAGCTCTTTTTGATTTTCTGTGGCTCCAAGTAAGGGAACTAACCTTCTGATTTCGTTCATTACTCTCTCCTTAAAGTTAGAAACATTAATAAATTCATTAAATCCATTAAAAGTCTGCCAATATTTTTTCATGTATTGTTTATATCCTTTACCTAATAACGATTTCAATTCTTCAGAAGGAAGTTTGCGTAGTATATGTCTTAATTCTTCTTTATCTTCTTCTGTAAGTGGCTCCTTTTGAATAATCTTTATTAATTTAGATTTTTCATTTATGCTAACCATTGTACTTTTATATAGATTTTCCCTTAAAATCTCCTTGAAATTTTTTATATCAGAGTTTTGTTCGCTTAAAACCTCTTGTAAAAAAGTCTCATTTATAATTGACTCTAATTTTTTTCCAAGTTTTTTGGCTACACTCTTTCCCTTAATAATTAAACTCTTTTCGTATCTTTTTTTTGTATATTCGTCGTGTATTGCTTGAAAGTCTCTTAGATCTTCAAAAAGGTGGCGATAATTAGGATTGAGTTTTTTCCCTATTTCCGCTAAAAGCTTATCTTTTATTTCGTTTGAAATAATGTTACTATGCAAAATATTCTTGAGGTTGCTATAAATTTCAATAATATTTTTTATACATTATTTGAAGTAAATATAATTGATAATGTGTCCAAAGTTCAAGAAGTCTTTTGAAATAAAAATAATTTAGCAAACTGAATTTAAAAAAAAATATTGTTGATATTACATGGTCGGATTGAACTGGAAAAGATGTTGTCTGCATGTACATACTCCTGCTTCACACGATTATACGGGAGATAATACTATAACACCACGAGAACTTTTAGAGCAAGCCATAAGTGCAGGAATCGATGTCTTAGGAATAACAGATCATCATAGTTTTTCTTGGATTGAACCGTTAAGACAAGTAAATCAAGAAATTTTTGAGGAGTCTGGTAAAAACTTAACAATTTTTCCAGATATGGAAATTCATACCTCAGATTCGGTTCATGTTCTTTGCCTATTCGACCCGGACATCCCGAATGAACATTTAAATTGGTTTAAGGGTAAACTTGGATTTCCTTCGTGGAGAGTTAAAGTATGTGATGGAGAGGTACAAGCTGGAGGGGGAGTTATCAAATGATGATCCCAGCAAATTATGTCAAAAGGTATCACAGATACTTTAAAGGATAACACGACAAGTTAATTAAATAAATAAAAATTAGAAAAAAAGCGAAGAAAAAGGTTTAACTCTTAAAATATTTGAAGTTCGCTAATTTTTTTATATGATTTAAAAGTGAAAATATTAACATTTTTGAATTTTCAATTTAATTTTTTCATTTAGTTAATTTTTTTAAAATTAGAGTGGTTATGGACTATTTTCACGCGCATTCGAATCAACTGCTCAATCTCTTTTAATTGTTGGCGTTGGCGCTCTTCGCAGAATGCAAATGCAGTTCCTCCCGCACCTGCTCTTGCTGTCCGGCCGATGCGATGCAAATAGGTTTCCGGCACATCTGGCAAGTCAAACTGAATGACATGTGAGATGTCATCTACGTCAAGGCCGCGCGAAGCAACATCAGTAGCTACCAGCACGCGAGTTTTTCCGGTGCGAAAGTTTTTAAGCGCTTTTTGACGTGCGGTTTGTGATTTATTTCCGTGTATCGGCTCGGCGCATATCCCCTTCCTTTGCAGGTTCTTAACGACTCGATTCGCGCCGTGCTTGGTGCGAGTAAAAACCAGCGCTCGTGTAATAGTTGAATCGGCGAGTAAATATTCCAACAATGCTTGCTTTTTCTCTTTCGATATAAAAAATGCAGCCTGTTTAATAATTTCCAAGGTGGGTTGGTC
>JAUWBH010000184.1 GCA_030605085.1 Promethearchaeota archaeon
TAACGATGGTTGAAAAAACTATTTGTCCTGATATTCGTGATTATATCGAAGTTGCTGAGGCAGCTACTCCACTTACATATTATAGATATTCAAAAAATATAGATGGAGCTATCTATGGATATACCCAAGATGTCTTAAACAGCCCAAGATTTCGACTGAATTCTAAAGGAGCGATACCTGGACTTTATTTAGCAGGAGCTTGGGTCAACATTGGTGGAGGATACGATCCATGCATTAATAGTGGAAGGATGGCTGCGGGAATGTGTTTAAAAGAATTAAAAAAGGAGGGTGTAAAAAATGTCTAAGGAATTAAGTGATGATATAAAAAAGTATCAAAAAGCTGAGAAATTAAAGAAGTGGCGCGAGGAAGTACAGCCAATTCCTTGGTATTTCGATGGTTTGGAAAACTTATGCGACCGAATCCATCCCGGGAAACAGTCATTGCGAGTAACAGATATAAAAGAACTTTCACACGATACAAAATTATATAGATTTATCTCTGCTAACCCTAACAAAGATTTGGCACCTTTCCGAGCTGGTCAATATATTGGTCTCACTGTAGAAATCAACGGAGTCCGAACTTCACGTCCATTTTCCTTGGTGTCTTCACCTAATCAACTCGCTTATTACGAATTGGGTATCAAAAGGAAAGAAGGTGGTTTTGTGAGCCCATATATCTTAGATATTGTGAAGGTTGGTGATGTTTTCGAATCAACAGAACCCATGGGAAATTTATATTATAATCCTATTTTTCACGGTAAAGATTTAGTATTTATCGCAGGTGGTAGTGGTATAACTCCGTTTATATCAATGTTAAGAAATATCTCTGAAAGATCGTATCCACTTAATGTACATCTGATATTTGGCTGCGTAACAGAAAAAGAGATCTTATTTCGGGAAGAACTTGAAGATATTAAAGCAAGAAGACCTAATATCAAGATTGAATTTATTCTTTCAGAGACAAATACAGAATGGGCAGGTGCATGTGGTTTTATCTCAAAAGACATAATTTTGAATAATATTGGTACTATTAAAGATAAATACTTTTATGTCGTTGGCAATCGAGAAATGTACCAATTTATACAAGGCGAATTGAATACATTGGGAGTTCCTAGGCACCGAGCGATTTACGAAGAATATGGAGTCCCTGATGATATAACTAAGATTATGGGGTGGCCGGAAGAAATCGATGCTTCTAAAAAGATACAAATTACGGTAGAATTTTTCCGAATGAATCGTAAAGAAAAAAAAGTGATTGAAGCCCCATGCATCGAACCTCTCTTAAATAGTCTTGAACGGGCAAAATTAGGAATTCAAATTGAAAGTGGATGCCGTTCTGGTGCGTGTGCGCTCTATAGAACGAAAATGAAATCAGGCAAGGTCTTTGTGCCTCCTGATGTAACTATTCGAGAAGTTGACCGAGACTATGGTTTTATCCACCCATGTATTTCTTACCCTATATCTGATGTGTATATAGATTTAACTTTAACCTAAATTTTTTTTTCTTATTTTATCAATATTTTAACAAAAATCATATAATTTTTGTAATATTTATAATTCTATCACACGAATTAACTTAAACATTAACATATTATGGATGAAAAGCTTAAATTTGGAATTATTACATTAATCGTAATAGTATTTCAATCTATATTGAAGATATACGGATTGTTAATAACCGGTAGTTTGACTCTATTATCGGAGACGGTCGATACGATTGTTGACATTATATTCGTATCTATTACGATATATTCAATATCTCAAAGCCAGAAACCAGCCGATTATGAACATATGTATGGTCATTCTAAAATCGATACGATTGGTGCGTTTGTTCAAGGGATAATTTTAATAAATGTATATGTCCTGCTAATAATAAATGCAATATTAGTTATAATGGCAGGGACATATATTGTTGCAAATCCTATGATTGGGGTTCAAATATTAATTATTTCTTTTATAGTAAATATAATTTTTTCAAGAATACTCATATGGGAAGGAAAGCGGCATAAAAGTCCTACACTTAAAATGCAGGGATTAAATTTATTTCAAGATTCTATACGAGCTATAATCGTTTTAATAAGTTTTTTATTAATGCTATTTGATATAATTTTTTTAGATCCTTTTTTTAGCATTGCTATTTCTATTTGGATAATAATAGGGGCTTTTTTCTTGGCGAAAAACGGAATAAAAGACTTGACAGATACGAATCCTATTAATCCGTTAATCATAGAAGAGATTAATGCCGCTATTTTTAATATAGATCATGTAAATAGTGTTGAAGATTTAAAAATAAGAGCGAGTGGGAATGTACTCTTTTTAGAAGTCCGATTATCTGTAGAAGATCACATTTCAGTTGTACATGCTCACGAAATAACTAAATCAATTCGGGCTTTAGGGAAAAAAAATTTTTCTCTCTATGAAGTCGAATTTCTCATAGAGATGAATCCCCTTGGCGGAGAGCCTTCTGTTAGAGATAATTTAATTAATATTATATATTCCATGAAAGCAGAATTCCCTGAGATATCTAATCTTAAAGACTTAAACATTTTTAGTTTTGAAGATAAGTATTTTTTATCGCTAACTTTAGTAATAAACAAATCACTAACGCTTAAAGAAGCTCATAATATATGTACTACTTTTGAAAAAGAATTAAAAGAACAAGCACCATACTTATCGCGAATTATTGCGCATATTGAAGGTGAACGTATAATTGAAGAAAAAATCAAAAAGGAAACTATTTGCACAAGTCTAAGTCCCGAAAAATTGAAAGAAATCGAAATACTTGTAATTAAAATACTTGGTGAACACCCGCAAGTTAAGGGATGCCATGGATTTGAATTTTGGGCGGCAGGAGATTACTGCGTTTTGGAACTCCATATTTTTTTTGATGGTGACTTAAATATTTCCCAAGTTCACGAATATATTACAGATTTGGAGCAAAAAATTCAAGAACTTAAAATAGAAAATCTTCAAGAGATCATTCTTCATTCTGAACCATTGAAAGGCAGAAAAGATGGAATATTTTTTCTTCCAAGCAAGAAAGAAGATACTTAAAAAGGAAAATCATATTTATCTAAGCCGAGCTCATTTTGCATAATTTTAATATCTTGTTGGAGATTTTTATTAATTGGAATTCCAGCTTTCCTTCTCTCGTTTTCAGCATAGTGTTCTTTTTCTCCAGCTGTATAAATCCGATTTTCTTCAGGCTCTTTTTTAGAATTTCTAAGGTCTCTCATAATATTGCCAGCAGTTTTTTTAAACGAATCTAATGCAATAAAGCTTTCAATATTAATTGCTAAAAAGAAATGACCAACCTTCAGTCTTTTTTGATCCTCTTCAATTATTCCAATCGTATCTTTCAAATATATTCCCTCTTGTAATGCTGCGGACAAGATTTCAACTAAAGTAGCATAGCCATACCCTTTATATCCACTCGTTTCCTCGCCTTTTCCGCCTAAAGGCAATAGAGCTGCTTTACCTTTACCTAAATCCTCGAGAACTTTTCCAGGATCAGTTTCAGTTTTGCCTTCGTCAGTTATAATCACACCATTTGGAAGCGGTTTGTTTATCCTATTATATAGTTCCACTTTTCCTCTTTGAATTATAGAAGTCGCACAATCTATGAGAAATGGAAACGCTTCGTCAGTTGGAGCTCCAGTAGTTAAGGGATTAGTGCCTAACATCGGTTCTACTCCGAATGTTGGAGGAATTGAAGGTCTAGCATTAGTAACTGCTATGCCAATCATGCCTTCTTTTATAGCCATCAAGGAGTAATAACCAGCAATGCCAAAATGAGTAGAATTCCGAACTGCAACTGCTCCAAGACCGTATTTCTTTGCTTTTTCTATAGCCATTTCCATAGCTTTATATGCTATTACGTGCCCCATTCCACAATTTCCATCAAGCAAAGCTGTCGTTGGACCATCCTTAATTACATCTATTTTTGTTTTTGTATTGTAAATTCCTGCCTTTACTCGGTCATAATACATTTTTAGACGTTGAACGCCGTGAGAGTCAATTCCTTTTATATCTGCAGTTATCAAAACGTCCGCTATAATTTCAGCATCGTTTTTGGGTACACCTAATCCCATAAAAACATCTCTCATAAAATCCTCGAGCTTTTGAGAATCAATATATGCGATTTCATCAGACATTACTATTACCTTTTATACGAATATTATAATTAGAAAAGAATGTTTACTGTTAAATTTTAAGAAAAAATTCTATATTGAAAGAAAATATTTGTTTGATTGGATTCTAGTTATTATTAAGATTTTTCTGCTAAGATGAATCTTTAAAAGAACATAAATTAATATTCTAGTAATTTTTATATCAAAAAATCTAATTAATCATTATGTCATTAATTAGCGATTTATATAAAATAAAAAAAAAAGATATTAAGAAAGCAGCAAATGTACTCGCGAATGCATTTTCTGAAGATCCAATGTGGAAAAAAATATTTAAAGAAGAAGATAAGTACCGTGTAATATCTGAGATTATGGTTAGATTTTGTATGAAATATGGTAACGTTTTCTCGACATCTTACTAGAATATTAATGGCAATTCCATCACATGAAGCTGATATGACAGGATGGAGAATTTTTCGAAGTGGTTTTCATGCTTTTTTTCTTTCTTTGAAATTAGTAAGGTTAGGAAAGACAATGAAGCGAGTCGCTGAACCAATTGAAGAAGCGAAGAAAAATCTTAATATAGGCCCATATATATATCTATTAATAATTGGTGTTTCACAAGAATTTCAAGGAAAAGGTTTTGGAGGAAAATTATTAAGAGCTGTTGTAGAAAAAGCTGAAATAGAAAGAAAATCTATATATTTGGAGACTCAAATAGAAACGAATGTTACACTCTATGAAAAGTATGGATTTTATGTTATTAAAAAAATAAATCTTCCAGAATTGAATTTACCAATGTGGTTAATAGTTCGAGATGCGAAATAAATTTGATTGCAATTCTTACTCGCTCAATTCTATAAGTTCTTTGTAAACATTTTCCGTTATTCTAAACCCTATAAACTCAGATTTTTTTTTTTTCATGGAAATTTCGTATATATAAAGCTTAGTCTTTATTGGAAATGTCAAATTTGAGGACTATACGGAAAAATGGAAAAAAAATGCAACAGTTTTGCGAAACGGAAAAAAATATTTGGTTATTAGAATAATTTTCTAATAACACCAAGTCGTCTTACAACTAAGTTAAAATTACTTATCAAAATTCAAAAAATTGAAAAAAATTTGTTGATTAATATAGAAATATTTGTAATGTATTTATTACGTCAATTTTGTACCGCAATGTTCACAAAAATTTCCTGTAACTTTAACACCGCAATTTGTACAATAATTGAATTTTTCAGTAGTAGCAGCTTGTTGAGGAGAGACAGTTTGTTGTATTGGTGTAGGTGCTTGTAATCCTATTTGTTGATATCTTTTTAGTTGATTAAACTCGAGGATTGCGAATATAATGATTAGTATATCAAATATAAGATAAAATATAGACCACGCATGAAAGTATAAAAACAGTTCAATTGTGTTACTTACTATACCAATAATCCCTATTATTAGCGCTAAAATTGAGCTGTATTTTATATTACTAGAGATAACTGCAATAGCAATGATTTTAATTATAATCAGAATAATTCCTATAATTGGAAAAGGTAAACGAAGAATTATTGCTATCATTATTCCTATAAAGGAGAGTGAGAGACTAATTGCTAACAATAAAATTAATATTACCTTATAAATATTAGATTCTACTTTCATATGAGATATTAATCAAATTACATTTAAATTTCTTACTTAACATTTTTGATTTTCAATGAATTATTTTTAGGTTAAATTCGAATTTAACCTAAAAAAATCGTAAAATAATAACAACCGTTTCATGAATTAATTCAATCTTTAAGAATTAGTAATAAGAGAATCTCTAAATCACTTTGAAAATCTATTTTAAAAATACATTAAAACCAAAAATAATAAATAAATCGATACCTTTAAGATCCTCTGTAATTAAAACTTCTGCGATAATTTCAGCATCTTCTTTAGGAACATCAAGTCGTAAAAATACATCTCTCATAAAACTTTCGAGAGTTTTAGCATCTACATATGCAATATCATCCTACAATAATCAAAACGGGATAGAACTATCTTATAGTAATGATAACACCGTCTCGGGAAACACCGCAATGTATAACCTCTATTACGGGATATATTTAGCTACAAGTTCTTATAACAATGGCGACGCGTATGGTCCATATTATGAAGGGACAGATTGCTCCGATAATGATATTGGTTATATTGAATAACGATAATTTGAACAACGATGATGGTATCCAATTGAAGTATTCAGACGAACTATTCCCGTCCCAAGAAATTGAAGGGGGATATCTAGAAACATACGCTATAACTCCTATAATTTTCATAGAAAATATAAATTTTCGCAATAAAGAAGATATTTTTAAAATAACAACACGAAAGAAAATATATGATCAGATATTCGTATTAGCTCGTGCATACCTTTACTTAGATAATACAAAAAATCATATATGCTTCTAATTTAATGGTTTTCCTTGGTCCTATGTCCTAGAAAATGTTAACAAAGAAACTATAAAAAAAATTGATGTAATCTACGATGAAGAACAAGTTGCGGACTGCATTAATGATAATTATCAGCAAATCCAAAATCAATTCTCAAGAATGGTAGAAGTTCTATTAAATAATAGACATTCCCTCACCCTAACAATGAGATGGGCAGCAATTGAAGCGTTAAATCCCCAAAACATAATCAAAAAAGATTAAAAAACTAATAATACTCCAGCTTTAATGTTTGACATGATAGTAAATGTATGTAATACAAAACAAAAAACCTAAAAATACCATGATAAAAAAAAACATCAGTTGTGGTAGTTTATCAGAAAAATTTGAGATTGATAAACCTATCATAAAAGTTATTATTAGTGTTATGATCAATGATATCCCGATGATAATCAAGCATGGAAATGCAGCACCACTTGTAAGAGCACTACTTCTTGGATATCTTGGTTGGGAGGGATAGCTTACCGCAGTTGAGCTAACTTGTGTTCCACAATACTTACACCATTTCCAATCTGGTTCTAATTCTTTCCCACAATGATCACAAAATTTTGGCATTGTTTATCTTATTCTTTTTTAAATAGATCAGATTTCCAATTCGGATATTTACAATTTATGATATTATTATATTTAAACCTTTCTGTCTAATATTGAAGATATTTAAATTTTAACCTGAAAAAGAAATCCCAATCTCAAAATCTTAAAATAATTGGATTGGAATAGTATTCGTGAAAGGTAAGTTTCACTCTAGAATTACCGTAAAATTTCCGTAAGAGATCGGCAAAATATACAGTAAAATTTCTTTTACGGAATAGAAATTTAATCAAAAAATCATAGATTTGCGAAACGGAAAAAAATATTGGTTATTAGAATATTAATTGTAACTCACAAATCACATGCTATTCTTTCTTGATTGCTGCTTTGACTTTTTTCATCATTTCTGGATTTTTTATTTGTTCCTCGGTTAAACCGTGGGCTTCTTTAGCATGCTTTTCCATGTCTGCCATCAGTTTTTCTTCAGTCTTACCACGTGCTATGTAGTCACAATCAGATCCTAAATCTCGACAAGCTAATGTCATTACCATATTTATCACCTCCGAGTCAATTATCTGTCATAATATTTAAACTTTCCGAAATATTTCAGTTTTACCGAATTATTACAAGTAAATACATCTCTCATAAAACTTTCGAGAGTTTTAGCATCTACATATGCAATATCATCAAGATTCATACAATATATTATTTTTTTCATAATTTTAATTTTATTTTATTCATTTCATTTCTAAATATAAGTTTAAATTATTCGGTAAAAATTTAAATTCTATGTCCGTTGTTGGTATTGATCAAGAAAAATGTTCAAAATATAAGCTCTGCGTTCAAGAATGTGGTCGTGGTTATTTCTATGCAAAGAGAAATGGAGATATCGCTTTTAATGAGCGTTTAAATACCTGTAATTTGTGTGGCCATTGTATTGCAATTTGTCCTGAAGATGCTATTTTGTTTAAGAATTTGACTGATGTTGAGACTTTTCCTGGAATAGATTCAACTGAAACAATTGTAGATTATGACAAAATTTTCAGACTTATTCGGGCAAAACGTTCAATGAGGCGTTATAAAAGCAAAAAAGTTCCTAAAGAATCAATTGAAAAAATTTTTGAAGCAATGAGATATGCACCAAGTGCCGGTAATGCCAGATCATGGCGTTATCTGATTTTATCTGACCCCGAACAAATTAAAGCATTAAGCGATGAAATAATAAAAACTAATTACCAATATATGGGATTTCAATCCGGAGAACAAGCACTTGAATATTTCAAATCCATCGGATCCATCGGAAGAGATCCCATTTTTTACAGCGCACCTCACGTAATTATTCTGTACTATAAAATCCTTGAAAAAAACAAAACAATGATTGGCCTGCGAGGAAACGATGCGGGAATAGCCTTAACTTATGGTATGTTAGCAGCTGAAAGTCTGGGTCTTGGAACATGTTGGATTGGAATGCTTCAAGGAGCAATTCCGATAAATCGTGAGATTTTGAATATTTTAGGAATAAAAGGCCATGTACTTGGAGCGTTCACATTGGGTTTTCCTGCCGTTAAATATCGTAGAACGGTCCCGCGACCGCCACTTAAAATAAAAGGATTAGAATAATACAGATTATCGCTTATATTAAAATTATTAAAAAATATTAACACACTTTAACAAAGTTCGATTTTTCCAAATAGCGATGAAAAAGCGTACCAAATCATGCAAAACTTCGAGGAGATTTCAATCCTAAAGGGGGGAGGGGGGAGATTTTTCTTAAAACGCGCTTCTAGAAAACATTTTTTTAATGATCATTTTTCTTAAATTTATACTTAATTTTACTTAGGTAATTTAATAATTCTTTTTTACTAAAAAAATTCTTTCCCTTTTTAATATAACATTCAAAATCTCTTTCATCAGGATACTGAACTCTTTCATCAGGATGAAGTAAATCTAATCTAATTACATTATCTATTTCTGTTATGCCCTTTTTGATCATCCTTCTAATAGGTTTTATACCATATACTTGAAAAGACGCAGCTACCAAAGTCTCATCTTTCTTTCCTATCAATTTTAGATCTTTACGTTTTATAGGACTATCAATAACATAATAAACTACACCATATAGTCCTGTCTCAGTCTTATATATTCCTTCATTATCATAAATATATTTTTCCAAATCTTGCCATTGAATTTGCGATTTAATAAAAACCAACCATCTATTCATTTATCTACCGCCTTCTCTTTTTATTTATTATTATAATAAAGAAAAGCCTATAATTTAAATTTATACAAGTAATCTCCAATCAATATCTTCTTTCCGCTCTAACTCAATACCCGTCAGCTCTTCAAATTTATCGTATATATAAGCTAACCTCTGACCTTTAGGGATACTATGATCTACTTCGATGAGATAATATCCATATTTTTTATTTTTTGCATAAAGGTCTCTTTTAATTTTATCAATCTTGATTGCTCTCCTCCATTTTTTCCATAATTCTCTCCATTTCTTGCTTCTATATTCCACTTTAGGATGTTTAGAAATCCCCAAAAAAGCTCTAAATCCTGCCGGAGTATCATCATGCTGCTCTCCGTTATATCTAACGCCTAACTTTATGACATTACCATTTCTATCTCTTGCAGGGTTTCCATCTTTATCTATTAAATCTTTTAAATTTTGAGAATCATCAATATGAGCAGCATTTCCTAAGTCTTTTAGTTCAGGATTTTTATTTACATCAAAAATTTTTTTTAGACCTTTTTCTACCTCAAAAGAATAATCAAATGCATATTCACAAAGTTTATGATTAAGTTTTTGATTCCCCTTTAGACTACACCTTGGACAGCTAAAGTTTGTCAACATATATCTATAACTTCTAGGAAATTCGTGACCACAATCTTTATGTCTCCACCACAAAACAGCAAAACTTGACCCTTTACCTTTAGATTTTGCTTCAGCAATAGCTGTTTCAAATTCTTTCTTACTAGATACAAGTTCAAAGGAAGTATCTTCAAGATATTTAATCACATCATCATATTCTATTATTTTAGTTGCTTTTGAATACCAACCTTCTTCAATCTTCTTAATTTCGTAACAAATAGAACAACCATATTTACCTATATGCTCAATCCTTTTATATATTTCATGTCCATGTTCACATTCAACTTTTATATATGAACTTACCACACCTCTACCAGATCTTATTCTATTTGGTATTGAATAGAACCACTCCATAGGAGTCGTCTTCAATGTTAATCTATGTCTAGCTCGACTACATTTAAGCCTAAGCTTATGGTAGGATGTCTGTGCTCGACCAAAAATTAGATCATAAACAATCCCACTTTTACTTCCATCTCTAAAAATCTCTTCCAGTATCAACTTTGCATATTGTATAGCCTCCTCAGTACGACCCAATGAAGCGGTAATTTTATGCAATCGCTCACCACTTCTATAATATTCCTGTAATTGTTCCATCACAATTATCCTCATTCTATCGTATTTATCTTGACTATATCGCCGAGTTAAATATTTGTTAACTAAATTAATAAATTTAAAATTAATTCTAAAACCCGTCATCCATCTGGAGCGTCTTACTCCTCCTTCCTGGCTTGACATAACCGTTATAATCCTAGTAGTCTTCTTCTGGTAATCCTTTAAAGGAATAACTAGCTCGTTAATCGTTCCGTGCGGATTTTCTATTGTAAGAACTTTCCCTCTTAATACTAATTGAATGTCCAATATCGAGTTTAACTGGAACGCTTTCCTGCCGAGCGGCATCGCCTCGGACCAAAAATTTTTAATAAATAGCTCATATTTCTTACCCAATAACGATTTCAATTCTTCAGAAGGAAGTTTGCTTAGTATATGTCTTAATTCTTCTTTATCTTCTGCTGTAAGTTGCTCCTTTTGAATAATCTTTATTAGTTTAGATTTTTCATTTATGCTAACCATTGTACTTTTATATAGATTTTCCCTTAAAATCTCCTTGAATATTTTTATATCAGAGTTTTGTTCGTTTAAAACCTCTTGTAAAAAAGTCTCGTTTATAATTGACTCTAATTTTTTTCCAAGTTTTTTAGCTACACTCTTTCCCTCAATAATTAAACTCTTTTCGTATCCCTTTAAAGTATATTCCTCGTGTGTTGCTTGAAAGTCTCTTAGAACTTTAAAAAGTTGTCGATAATTAGGATTGAGTTTTTTACCTATTTCCGCTATAAGCTTATCTTTTCTTTCGTTTGAAATTTTACTACTATAAAAAATATTCTTAAGGTTCCGATAAATTTCAATTATATTTTTTAACTCGGTGCTGATTTCTTTCGATAATTCCCCTTCTGGAACCTCATCAATATGGTTTTCTAACGTTTTTACCCATTCTTCTTTTGGTTTATCGGATTTTATCTTATTAATTTCGTTAATTTCTTCTTGTTCCTTAAAATTTTTTGCTATATGTTGTTTCCATTCTTTAAAACCTTTAGTCTCCTTTCCTGCGTATATAGCTCTCCTCCCTGTTTCTTGTTTATACTTCTTTTTAAGGTGCTCGTACTTATCGTCTATTTCAGATCTTAGCTTTTCTAATTTTTGAGCAAGAAGGATAGGATATTCTTCTTTTCTCGAATTAATTACCGAATCGTACCAAAGCTTTTTATTATATTCGTAAAAACGCCGAAAATCGTACAGTTCCTCAAACATTTCCGAATTTTTTTCGGTTGTTTCCTTAAACTTTTCGGATAATTCTTTAAGCTCTTTCTTTTCTTCTTCTGAAATTTCCCTACTTTCGTTTTTTAGACGTAGATATTGTTTTCGTTTAAAAAATTCTCTTGCCTCGTTGTATTTTTT
>JAUWBH010000022.1 GCA_030605085.1 Promethearchaeota archaeon
GAAAATTTACATATTTAAAAAAATCCTAATATTTACAATTGTTAAAACGATTTATTTTATTGAATTAAGAGCAACGAAAACAAATTGGATTTTTCTTAGAATTTCGAAATTATTTTTTAAACGATCGTAATCGCTCTCAAACAATTCTTTTACCTCAAATTCATAAGTTTTATAAAAAATCTAAAAAAAAAATAAATTATTTTTATAATTGCTCTTAATCTCTTTGACCTAATATACTTACGCTACAAATACTAAACGCTCCCCCAAGGTTATGGCCTAAACCAATCTTAGCGTCTGGAACTTGCCTTCCCTCTGCACGACCTTGAATTTGTTTAGTGACTTCTGTTAACATCCTACATCCTGTCGAACCAATTGGATGTCCGAACGATTTAAGGCCTCCAGAAGGGTTAACAGCGGTCTCTCCATCCCAATTAAATGTACCGTTCTTTAATTCTTCTGCAGCTTGACCTCGTTCGCAGAGTTTTAAATCTTGGCAGTTTAATAATTCTGTAATAGTAAAGCAATCGTGAACTTCCGCCAAGTCGATTTCTTTCCTTGGGTCTGTAATTCCCGCTTCCCTATAAGCCATTTCTGCTGCCTTTTCTGTAGCAGGAAATGCTGTAAAGTCGTAATCAGGCCAATACCATGGAGCCATGGTATAAACAGATAGAGCGTTAGCTTTTACTAAAACGTAGTCGTCAGCGTGAGCATAGCTTTCCGCTAATTCAGGACTTGTCAAGACCAAAGCTGCAGCACCATCACTCATAGCACAGCAATCGAAGCGGCCAAGAGGATCGGCAATCATTGGAGCTCTTTTAACTTGATCGATGGTGATTTTACGCCGAAAATGAGCTTTCGGATGATGAAATCCGTTATCGTGGTTCTTCACCGCCACTCGGGCTAAATCTTCTCTTGTCCAACCATACTCGTGAAAACTTCTTGTAGCGGCCATCGAAAACATAGCTGGTGCGGAAGGTAATGGCAGTACTGGGTGACCAAAGATTTTAAATCCTGGAAGACCGCTTCCTCCTTCGTCCATCAATTTTTCTACTCCACACGCGAGCACTACATCGTAAGCACCACTTGCAATACCAAAACATGCATTTCGAAAAGCATCCATTCCCGAGGCACAATAATTCTCGCATCTAGTAACTGGTTTACCGTCCAGTCTTAACGCATCTTCAAGAGTAGTGCCCGAAAGTCCTGTAAAATAATAAAAGACTCCAAGCCAAGTTGCATCTATTTCATCTTTGGTGATGCCAGCATCTTTAAATGCACCACCAGTAGCTTCCACAAGCAAGTCGTATTGATTTTTATCCCATCTTTCACCATATTTGCACATATCAGCCCCAATAATAGCGACCTTATTTGCAATTCCTTTTCTAACCATTTTTTTAACCTCCTTTAATTCCTCCCTCTTTCAGGTCGACATTTCCAATAATAATTGTGAAAATCCGCGCCTTCATGAACTTTTCTAAACGTTAATTCAACACGCATGCCAATTTTCACATTTTCTTCTGGCTTTTCGATTTCAGTCATATCACACAGCATTCTTCCACCGCCATCTAAATCTACAACGCATCTTGGAGTAGGAACATCGTAATAGGCTCCTCCTACCAAATGGTCTAATGAAAATGTAAAAATCGTACCTTTCAATTGTAATTTTATTTTTTCCATTTGACCAACTGCTCTACACTTATAGCAAGAAGGAATCATGCGTGGATATTGAATATTTCCACAATTTTTGCATTTATTTCCGTACATTTGATAAATTGAATCGGTCTCGCGCCACAATATAACAGCAGAACTTTTTCTTACAAACCTATCTTTTTCGAGGAGTTTCTTGCTTTCAATCAACTTATTATAATTTTTTACCGAGATCATAGATTTTTGATGCTGTGTAAGCCCCATACGAGTCTTCGTAAGTTCTCTTAAAAGTTTTTTGTCTCTAACTTGTAGCAATATTGCGTCAGCACCGTCGCCAACCCCCGCTAAAATAATTTTAGCGTCTGGCTTAGGTCTTTTTATATTAGCAATTAAAAGCATAAAAGGCATTGGAGTTCCAATATCTCCAACTTGGAAAAAGAGTCCATTTTGAGCTACACCTTGAGCAAATTTCATCATTTTTGCGATTCTCGCGTGCAATCTGGGATTGTTATAGTAATAAGCCGCACCCCCGATATCTTCTGGAGTTAAATTATTCCTCTTCATAATTTCGCTCATTACTTTTATAATACTATTCGTATAAAATTTAGCATCCATTTTTACTTCAAAAGTCCGGACAAATTTATCTTTTCCAGCTCGTTTCCAAGGACCAGTAATATTTGCAGAAACCGAATAATAATCCTCAATTGAGATTGGTAATGAGTCTTCTTCAGCAACAAGTAAAGCAGCTGCTCCATCAGAAAATCCATATTCCCACATTGTACCAGGTTCGGGGTTTCTATTATCAGCAGCAATAATAAGTATACTCTTAATGTCTTTATTTGCTTTAATTGTATCAACAGCTCTCGTAAGAGCGGTAGTTCCTGCTTTTAGAGAATCCGTGAAGTCCGCAGTTATTATATCTTCTCTTAAGTCTAAAACGGTCGCAATTAAAGAAGCTGAGTCCTTTTCCGTGTAGACTTGAGTGGTTGACGCGAAGAAAAGACCATCTATAGATTTTGGATCGATGCCCGTCAAACAATCTAATCCAGCCTCTACTGCCATTGTTATACTGTCTTCATCGCCACTCGCCATAGCTTTTGTTCCAGGTATAATCGGAAAATCCCAAGCCTTGCCGATTAATTCCCGGGGCAACAAATACTTAGGTAAGTAGGCGCCGTAACTTTTAATCCCTAGCAATGTCGTACCTCCTATTTTTATTTATTTTTATATTTACATTAATTTTATTCATATATATTGATACCTTTTTTATTATTTGTTTTACTTTTCTTGAAAATTTGAATTTAAATTCTTTATAGTAGAAAATATTACTTCAAATATAAATTAGAGAAATTGCAATTTATGTAATTTAAATAAAGATTTTCAAAAATATTAAAAAAGTTATAATGCAAAATATATTTCTCTATTCCCTAAAGTAGCGAAATTACGAATGAAAACCAGTTTATGGCAGTTATCCATCCAATCACTTAACTTATTAGGTTTAAGATAATAAAATAACCTACTCTCATCTTTGAAAGATTTTATAATTATAAATAAACTTAAATAAGGGTTTTCCCATTTGAGGAAACTTTTTTAAATATTCTATCTTCTCAAAAATTCCATTTAAAAAAAACTCTGAATAACCGGGTGAATCTTGTGATATGTAATTTAAAATATTTTTAAGATCTTTTTTAGCAGATTCAGACCATTCTATTTTAACCATTTTTCTGCCAATTTTTTGACCTGTTCATGAGAAAAAGTTCTATCTTGAGCGATATCTTCTTTAGCTTTTAGAAGCTTTTGCTTAACATAAAGATGATATATTATATCATCTAATGTAGTATCAGCCTTCTCTTGAATTTTTAAATTTTAAAATAAAAAGTTTTTCATTTTCTTTTGATAGGTGCTCCGCAATGCTTACAGAATTCGTGATTATTCTGAATATTCGCCCCGCATGTTTTGCAATAAAATGCTTGGATGGATCTTACTCTTCTACCCTGTTTTGTGTGGCTTCTTCCACTCGAATCAGAAACATCCGAAATAAATAAGAACCACCACAAATTAGGAAATGCGATATCACCTTCAGAAATAATTGCTATTGCAATAACGATAATCACTACTAGAATTGCGATAACTATTCCGACGAAAAACATTAAAATACCCGAAACCGTAAGCATCCACAGATTACTTTTATAATTTTTTTTCGTTGCGACGCCAACAAAGATCATTACAAATGCTACCACGACTAAGTATAAATAAGAAATTAAAAGAAGTGCTAAGTTTGTAAAACCAAATATAAAGCTGAAAACAAAGAAAACACCAAATACTATTAATGAGCAAAACAAAAAAACAATTATATGCAACCAAATGTTGTACTCTTTAGCAAAAAACTTATCTCTCAAAAAAAATCCCATTAAAAATACAATTAAGACACTTCCAATGCCTAAACTTACAAACGAATGAAAATAAATCGATAAGTCAGGTCTCCAAACAAATATCGGCATACCGATTACTCCCGTATTAAAGGCTATTATCAAATATAACATAAGAGCGCTCAGATTTTTGCCTGCTCTAGAAATAATGTAAAGTAGGACAAAGAGGATTATGTTTAGAAAAATCATAAAAGAATAAAACACGAAAAACCATCCTCTGTATGATGCGCTTTCGAATAGTCTACCAAACAATAAATCGCTCAACAACCAGGTTATAGAACCAAGGAATATTGCTGGTAGAACTTTATAAAAGAAAATTTTTCTCTGATCCGGGGTAAGATAACTTTCAAAACTCATTTTTAAAATTATTACTTACATTGAACGTATTAACTTAATTTGGGAATTTATATATTTAAAGGTTTGTTAGTCTTAGTACGATAAGATTTAAATTTAAATAAAATAAGTCAACAATATTTTAAAGATAACAACTCAAACTTTATAATAAAGATTAAAAACATTGATTTTCTCATTATTTTTATGCAAATGTTTAAAAAAATAGCGCAAGAAAAATTAGGATTAAATGATACTGAAGCTCTTTGTTATGAACTACTACTTATAAAAGGTAAACTTACAGCTGGCGAAATATGTGTTTATGCCAATCTTGATGAAGAAACTAATTTTGAAACAATTAAGGGAATTTTAGAAAATTTTGTTGAGAGAGGACTAGCACAAAAACTCCCTAAGGCTAAAGGGTTAGTTGATGTTTATGTAGCGGTTGCGCCTTTCGAAGGACTAGTCAAGCTCTTAGAAGAACTTGACAGAGAAATGGGAGAGCAAAGAAAAGAGATTGAAGCTGCGTTACAAAAACTCAAAGATGAGACTAAAAAAGAACTCACAGATGTCCGCACTAATGTTGAAACTGTCATTAAGGACGAGAAAACGGCCATTAAAGATAGCACATCCAAGGCGAACGACAATATTACTCAAGCTACTGATAAATCCACTTCAGAACATAACGAAGCACAAGATATGTGCAAGCAGAAAATTGACGAAACAATCACCACCACAAAAGAAAGTGTAAAGACTAATATTGACAACTTCAAGAAAGAAAGTGGAGATTCTATTATAAAATATAAAGCTGATTCTACGAATAAGGCAAATGAGACTAAGGATACAATTATTAGTAAGTTTGAAGGCATGGATAAAGACGTAGAAAATTTATTTAGCCAAGGAAAAGATCAATTTTCAACTACCCTAAATGCTGCCAAAGATAAATCTATTGCCGAGAATAAATCACAGCAAGATAAATCCATGGAAAAACTAAATAATTGGAAAGGAAAAACATTTACAGAATTTGATAATTTATCGAAATCTACCGGAGAAAAACTGGACGAAAATTTAAGCAATTTAAAAACTAAAAACTCAGAAAATGCGATTTCTCTTAAAGAGAATATAACCAAACAATCGGACGCTATCAAAACTAACCTTGATAATAACATTACCACAGACCGAGAGAAATTAGGCGAAGTACTCACGAATCTTAGCCAACAGACCTCAACTAATTTAACTAAACTTCAGGATGACCTATCGACGGCATTAGATCAAGAAAAGTCAGCTTTAGATACTACTTTAGAGGGACAAAAAACTAGTCTTAGCGATTATTTAAATCAAAAATTTTCTGACATGAACACCAGCTTCACTGACCAGGTTAATACTCTAGATACGGGTCTAAACGAGCAGAAAGAAACTCTAAATAGTAAACTTGACGAGCAGATGAACAAATTAATAGAATTTGGAAAAACATTCGTAACAGAAACCAAAGGGGAATTTGCTTCTAAAATTCAATTAGTTTTGGAATTTGTTAAAGGAAAATTTAAAGAATACGAAGACGCAACTCAGAAACAATTTGATTCCATTAAAA
The DNA here is from genome assembly GCA_030605085.1 of Promethearchaeota archaeon. The sequence continues at coordinate 5,998 of JAUWBH010000022.1, forward strand.
ACGAGGTGGAAACTAAATTTAAGGAATTTTCAGAAAACTCTACAGCAACTATGGTGAAATTAAAGGAAAATATGTCGTCAAATATGAAATCTGTTGAAAAAGAGATAGATGGCAAGTCAACAGAATTTAATAACGAGCTAAAATCGCAACAAGCAACCATGCTGGAGAACTTTGGAAATACGCTTTCCGAGAACACCGCTAACTTTTCGAATCAGTTGGATTCTAATTTATCTGAAATCGGGAATGGAATAGAAAGTGCTTTAAACGATACTAAAGCGAATTTAGTACAAATAATCAACGGCTCTAAGGACGCAACGGAAAAGAATATCTCCGACATCGGCGCTGAATTTAAAGATTTAGCCACATTATTTGATGAAAAAATTACAAGTGATGTAGAAAACGCGATTACCGATATTTCTACTAAATCTGATGAGTTAAATACAAAAATATCGAGTATATTTGAAGAAAACTCCAATATTACTACTACATATTATACTGGTTTTACAAAAAGCCTTAACAATTTTTCCAATACCTTAACTGAAAAATCTAAAACAATAGGTAGCTTAACCCAATCCAAAATAAATGAAAACCTTGATACGCTTCAGAAAGCTTATATTGAAACCATTGGGGAAGCAGTTAATAGTTTCATTTCATCCATTAATAATTTAAAAGACTCTCTCACGAAAGAAATCAAAGGTATAGATGACGACTTTACAAAAGCAACGGATAAAATCGGAATTGATTCGTTGAATAGCATTGATACACTTTCGAATAATATGTTGATTTCATTTGATAATACGGTAAGAGGAATTACAAATCCTATCGATAAAATATTAGAAGCTGCGAGAAACACTAAAAATGTTCTCGAGAATGTTTGGGATGATGTGAAAACTATGGAACTCCTCAAGGCTGAGGGCACTTGGCAAATTGTTACGCAACATACTATTATGACTTATCTCGAATCAATGGTGAAAAGAACGAAGCTACATTTCTTAATGGTAATACCTTCACTAGAATTCCTACCTGTGGATGCTATCCTGAATCTTAAACCTAGCCAAAAGGTAACAATAGCATGCCAGATTAAAAACAAGGAACTTGCAGATAAGCTAATCCAATTGCATAACATAGATCTACGCATAATAAGCGAAATGAATGTATCGGTAATAGGTGCGAATCGAGACCAAGAAGAAGCATTTTATGGCCCCATAACTAGTAATCCTAATGAAATGGTTTGTACAATAACTCAGCAAGAGGAACTCATAAAGATTATTGCTGAAATGCTGTCAAGCTATTACAGAGGGCGTTCACGAAAATATAGTTGAATTAATTTAGCAATCTAAGTATTAATTAAGTTATTTTTTTTATTTATTTTCTTTTTCTATTTGCTTAATTTATAATATTTAATAGACTTCTGAAATTTTTTTTTCCTAAAAAAGGGAGTTTCAAAAACAATCATGTATTATGAATTACCATGACTAAAAAACAAATTAAACCTAGTCCATATTTATATCCTATGCCGACAATATTAGTTGGTGCGAATGTCCAAAAAAAACCGAATTTTGTTACCATCGCTTTTTGCGGAGGGCTTCAATATAACCCCCCATTACTTGTAGTGTCATCAGGAAAAAATCATTATACATATAAAGGCATTAAAGAAAACAATACGTTTAGCGTAAATATTCCCTCGACTAAAATGGTTAAAGTAACTGATTATGTAGGTATGAAATCAGGGAAAGAGATTGATAAATCTAGATTATTTGACGTATTTTATGGAGAATTGAAAACAGCACCCATGATTAACGAGGCTCCACTCAACCACGAGTGTAGAGTCGCAAAAATCGTAGATTTAGGTGGAACTAACGATTTTATAATTGGAGAAATAGTCCATACCTATGTAAAAGAAGAATGCTTATCTGGAAGATCACCCGATATTCAAAAATTGGATCCAATTATTTTTTCTGGTTCTGATTCTAATTACTTGAAGGTTGGGGAAATCATCGCTAAAGCTTATAAAGTTGGGCGTGATTATACATCCGATTAAAAAAGGAAAATTAAAATATCATAATATGAAATATATTCGAAGAATAAGATTAAGAATCGTCTTCGTTAAATCTTTTTTCTAACACAACAAGAATGGGATGGAAACCTGTTTTTCCAAAAACTTTAATTAACTTATCAGAGGTCCCATAACCAAGATTTATTCTTATAGAATCGCAACCCCACGATTTTAATATTTGAATCGCTTTATCCGCTAAAATCTTACCTACTTGTTTCCCAATGAACGATTTTTTAGTCGCCCAATTATCCAGATATCCGATATACTGTCCCAATGTATTCTTTACCGCTTCAAGCATGCCCATGCCCATAACCTCGCCCGTAGTTTTATATTCAGCAATGAGGGTTATTCTTTTTAAGTTAGGTTTAAATTGTCGTAAGCCCGAAGATTCCCGCCATTTACTTTCGTTTAGACCAATGTTATATTGGTTATGGAGTTCTCTTAATATTTCTAAGGTGCTTAGATAATCAGAGGTCCTATAATTTCTAATGATAATATTTTCAAGATCAATTTTATCTTCAGACATAAATTCTTATAATTCTTATTTCTTTTTATTTTTGTCCAAAGATTTTAAATCAATTTTTTTCGAAAGTAATTTCTCTCCATTATGGGAAATAAAAAAGAGATATTCATTAATGTAAGGAATAATGGGTGATATAAACAATAATTGCTCGTTTGGAAACCAAATGTCAATCTCTTGATGCATTAATTCCTTTTCAAAATAATCTTTAATATGAGTAATATTTACGTTAATATCATTAATTTCCTTTTCGGTATTATTTTGAACTAAAATTTCTATTTCTCGGCTATCTCCTATTGGTTCTACGCTAACAATTTCGAATGGTGCTTTAAAGGCAAATCCTTCTTTGCGTCCTTTACTTAAATCGAATATTTTAATGTTGGAAAATGTGGATTTAGAGGCGCTACTAACAATATGATTGAGATCTATTCCTTTCAACGAAAGATACGCAATCGCTTTATGTCGCTTTATTGATGATATGTCCGTTTGTTTTATTGTTCTCGAAAAGAATTCATTGCAGGTATTATCAATTAATTCTCTCAATCTCTCCTTTAATTTTGTACCAGTAGCGATGCGTTTTTTAATTTTTGGAGTTTTTATGACTTCATCTTTAGCAATTTCACTTTCAATGATTTCAAATAATTTATCTTCAAAATTTTTGCGAATTAATTCGTATATTCTCTTAATCAATTCGTCCCCAAATAAGTTTAAATCATTTGGTAATGACACAATTAATACTATTGTTTCAGGAGTCTCTACTTCAAGTCCTGCCCTTCTCTTTTTTCTTTTTGATTTCGTTAAAAATTTCTTCCCAAAGTAAGTATTGCCTTTATATTCTAAATCAATGTGGTCTAAGGCGCTGACTTCCTCAATGTCCATGAACCAAATTGAATGATATTTAATCGGACGCATGATACTTTTATCGTCTTTATATTTATCATCGGGATAAATTAAAAGCGGTAGATGTCCATGTTTTTCGTCAAAATATAGCACATAAACTACACACAATTCGTCGAAAGGACTTTTTTCCGATGATCCAGACCCAAATAAATTAGCCAATTAATACCCATTGAATAGTAATTATAAAATCTTATAATCAAATGAATTAAATAAACCATATCGTAAAAGGTTAATTAAATAATAAAAATCATTAATTAAAACAATTTGGAAATAACAAAATTAGTAAAATAGTGGATATTGAAATATAATAATTTGATATATAAAGATTTTAATTAGACAACATTATTAGTTAAACACGAATAAAGAGTAGTTTAGTTTGAGAAATATATAAAAAAATTTATATTAACACTTCAATTAATCATCTTTAATCAAGATTAATATAAACTAGTAATCTAATTTTTTGCTAGAAGAGTTGATATTCTATGATTTTAAAAGGAAAGAATATTGTAATAACTGGTTCGGGACGGGGAATAGGAAAACACATTGCTCTGCTTTGCGCAAAAGAGGGAGCAAATATCGGTTTAATGTCAAGAACAGAAAATGAATTAATTAATATTAAAAAAGAAATAGATAATTTAGGAACTGGTGTCAAAGTAGCCATAAAAACGGGTGATATAGCTCTTTATAAAGATGTTGAGAATATCTTCGAAGGTTTTCACAACGAACTTGGTCAGTTAAATGGTGTAATTGCAAATGCTGGCTGGAGAGATTCCCAACCTTCACCAACATACGATCTTGAAGTATTCCGTAAAATTCTTGATGTAAATATTCTGGGCGTTTATTATACTTTTAGAGCGGCTTACCCGTTCCTGAAAATGGACGACAAGAAAGATAAAGCTAGATTTATAGTCACTGGTAGTCAGCATTATAGGACTCCTGCTGCCAAATTTTTGCCATATACGATAGCTAAGTACGGAGCAATTGGTTTAATACATTCCTTATCTATAGAGTTTAGAAGAGATAATATTACTTTTAACGCAGTTATGCCTACGATTGTCGATACGTACTTACATAGAGGAGCCAACGCGGAAGATGGGAACAAACCCAATAATTTCTTGAATCCATGGGATATTAGCGATTACTATTTGTATTTTTTATCAGGATACGCGAATAGAAGTAATTTCGAACTATTATTTACACTTGATTTTGAAAATGTAAAAGAATTAATCAGAGAAGCGTCCACAGATAAAAAAGAAAATTTGGATGCGTTTCTTGGATACATCGAAGAGCTAAAACCTAAATTATTTGAAAAAGTGAATAAATTAACGAAATTTATAGAATTTCTTTTAGCTCGAAACAAATAAGATATTTTATTTTACTATTTTTTACTATTTTTTTTATTCGTAATTTCAAGTATTTCTACCGGATCCAAGTTTTAAAAAAACAGAGATATAATGTAATTCTAAGATGTTAGAATCAAAAGAATTAAATTAATAAAAAATGGAAGGGGATATAAATTATGATAATTACAGATGTTAAGACGCATTTAATCCAACCTGATCTTAAGATTAAAATTGGATCGATGCCACGATTCAGGGCATCTGGTTTATATACTCAAATCATAACAAACGAGGGTATTGATGGTTGGGCTTTATCTCACTGGAACTTATCAAATATGGCTCAAAAGCAATTTATAGATGAGGCATTAACGAGATTTTTAATAAATAGAGATCCTTTTATGACAGACGATATCTATATTGATACTTATCACATGTCAAATAGAATTATGTTTGGAATACCGCAGTCAACCAGCGCTGTGCAAGTTGCATTATGGGATATTATTGGCAAGGCAACAAAACAACCTATATATCGGCTATTAGGTGCCCGAAAACAAAAAGTTCGCGCTTACGCTTCGTTTTTTAGAGTTTATAAACCTAAGGCTGCAGTTGGAGCGGTGCAAAGCGCAGTTCAAACGGGAGGACCACATATTTTTGGTTTTGGTCACACGGGTTAATATATCATTAACTCGGAACAAATATTAGCAGCGAACCTTCATTTTATTATGGCTTCTAGATGTGAAATTTGCGAATTTCCATATTATCCAGACCAATTTCAATTTCTCGAAGAACCTATTAAGGTCGAAAAGGGAATTGTATCCGCCTTAGAAAAGCCTGGATTAGGAGTTGAAATTAATAAACAGATGTTTGAAGAAAATAAAGTCGCATAAACTTAATTTACTTTTATTTTTAATTTAGTTTCTCTATTATCCAATTTTATTATATCAGAAATCTTTGAAATCTCTTCTTAAAATATAATAATTGATCTTTATAATAATTGGATTGAGTTCTGTTTTTAATGTTTTTATAGCAAGAAAATTCTATTTCAAAATAATTATAACATAAGATACTTAAATAAACTTAAATTTAATATTTAAATTATTAGAGTCTATTCGTATAAAGATGGAATTTAGCATTGTAATAGAGCAGGATGAAGATGGGTACTATATTGGCAGCGTTCCTGAATTATCTGGACATCATACGCAAGCTAAATCGTTAGACGAGTTGCATGAACGAATAATCGAGGCAATTGAATTATACATTGAAGTTAATAAAGATAACCTTGGAAAACCTACAAAATTTATTGGTTTTCAAAAGGTGGAGACTAATTTTGAAGAAACTTAATAGAGAGATAATTTTATATTTTAATTAGAATAATAAGTGATTATGAAAAACGAGATTGATCAAATAATTGAGAAGCTTTTAAACGATATAAGAAATACAACATATTTTCCTAAAATTGAATTTATTATTTTATACGGTTCATATTTGACCGATTATCATTTAGACGATAGTGATATCGATTTATGTATTTATATTGATGAAATAAAAAAAAAGCTTACTGAAATACGCCTAAATCTATTAAAAAGATTTGACGATAAATTTGACATCCAAATGTTCCAATTACTTCCAATATATGTCCAAATTGAGGTATTAAAAGGCAAAGTACTCTATGTGAGAGATGAAGGTTTACTTTACGAAATTGCTTACGATACAATCGAAGAATACGAAGAATTTTATCCTTTTTATCAAGATTACATCAATAGGTGAAGTATTTGAGGATTGACGTAATAAAATCTAAACTTAAAACAATTGAAGAAAACATAGATTTAGTCAAAAAACATTTTCCTGAGAAATTAGACGAGTTTCTAAAATTAGGGTTAGTTAAAGATGGAATTTATAAGAAAATAGAAGCATCAATTCAGTTTGTTATTAGTATTTGCTCAATACTTAATTCTGATTTAAAATTGGGTATACCGTCCAATAGAGATGAAATTATCTCGTTTTTAGTTGAGAATAATGTTATCTCAACTAATATGAGTAAGAAAATTAAAGAATTGAAGGGATTTCGAAATCTCTTAGTTCACCGTTATGGAAAAATTGACGACGAAATTGCCTTTAATGATATTAAAAGTGGTATTTCTGATTTCAATCTTTTTAAAAATGAAATCTTACAGTTTCTAAATAAAATAAATGAGGAAAACTCTACTTAAAATCGAAACACAAGATTGCATCCTCTGCATGTTTTTTTAAATATTTTATTTAGAGGGTTAATGTCCTAATTTTCACACTATGTAGAAATAACAAAGATTTAAATAATAGCATTTACTATGTAGAATTAACAACACTATGTTGAATTAACAATAATAACTATTTCAACTCAAAAACAAAAGAAATATAAAGTTTTGGTGTCAAAAAAATGGTTGAGAATGGAAATTTTTCAGAAGAACAATTAAGGAAAATAGCGAAGCGAAAAATTAATTATCGACAAACAGTTAAAATTCATTTCGCAGCTTTCATATTAGTGAATCTCTTATTATTCACAATCAACATAATATTCACGCCTAGTTATTTATGGGTGCTTTATCCCTTTTTCGGATGGTTTATTGGATTAGCATTACATAGTGTATCTTATTTAGTTTATGCGAAAGGCGTTTATCCATATGCGAAAAGAGGCGTAATTTTTCATGCGAGTGCTTATCTTACTGTCATGCTTCTACTGATACTTATTGATGTTCAAATTATGGCTTGGGCTGTAGGTCCTATAACATGGTCGCTCTATCCACTTTTCTTCTGGGGGTTAGGTCTAGTTGCACACATAGCAGTATATTTGATTTATCTTAGAGGAGGTATTTCTGATGGGGAAGCTAAAAGCAAGAGAGAACGATCGATCGAAAAGGAAATACAAAAATTAAAGAAATAATAATTTAATTATGTTCAGACGGAGGAAAAAATAAGATGTGGTTAGGAAAGTTTTTAGATCTTTCAGAAGATATAAAATCGATGAGTGCTGATATAAAGAAAAAATTATTTGGGGGAGGCAAAAAGAAAAGACTTACGCCCTTGGAATTTGTGATACTTGAGAGTATATTAAATAGCAATGGACTCTCTGGATACGATATTATGCAAAAATTGAATAAAAACTTTGCAGGAACATGGAAAGCTTATTCTGGGACAATATATCCAATCTTATCTAAACTGAAATATGCTGGATTTTTAACGCAAAAAGCTGTAAAAAGCCCAATTGGACCCCTTAAGAACATATATAAATTAACGTCTGAAGCCCAGGAATTATTAAAGTATAAGGTCAATAAAAGCTTTTTAGATCAAATCAAATTTGTAGAGAATTTCTTAATTGAATTAACTTCAATTTATCTTAAATCATTATCAGAGGATAAACTAGAGGAAAATGCATTAAAAGTGAGGGATTTAGTAAAAGATGTAATGGAAAATGTCCTTAAAAGCTTTCATTCATCAGTTAGAATTAAAAGGAAATGCCCTGGATGTAATTCTGAAATAGATCGGGATTATGCGGAATTCTGCTCGTATTGTGGTGTATCCTTAAATCCTAAGAGTAAAGATGAAAGGGAAGGTGAATTTGATTCCACGCATAACACAAATTCTGGAAAGTAAAAAGAAAATCATTAAAAAAAATTTTAATTAATCTTGTTTTTTTATACTTTTATAAAAGTATGACTAATAATCAAAAATACCCGAAAGAAATTATAACTTACGAAAAGACTACTGAAGACTCGGAGAAAACAAACGTTATTACAATTGTAAAAAACGCATATGAAGAAAATGCAGTTAACACGGCTATAGCTTACATGAACGCTTTCAATAAATGTGATGACCTTGGGTGTGATGAAGCGCTTAATTTCCCCCATGTCCGAGTTGGGATGAAAGGAAATTTGACATTAATTGAAAAACCACCTCAATTTCCACCTAAATTCTTCGAACGATTTAATAAAGCTACTGGATGGAAACACAGTTGTTGGGACTTTAGACGAGTAGTTCAAAGTAGTCCAGATAAGGTCCATCTTGTCATTCAGTTTTCACGCTATCGATTTGACGGTATGAAAATAGGAGAATATCCTTCATTTTGGGTAATTACTAAACAAAAGGGTCACTGGGGGATAAAAATGCGTTCAAGTTTCGCTCTATGAGTATAATTCAAATTAGATGATCAAAGAAAAATTTACGGATTAAGTAGATGATACTTTTCGAGGATATCGACCCTGAATTTTAAGGTATTCGTAAAACAATTTATTTTTAAATTTTTCTCGTAAATCTTTTGAATTCTCATCGTACCATAAATTATTTAATTCGTCGGGATCGTTTATCTTTTGTCTAATTCTTTTCTTCTCTCCGTCATTATATCTCTTAATTCTTTGGATTCCTTTGGATAATAAAAAAATGGTATTATCCATAAAAGGGTTCCAAATAACCAAATTAATAGCACTAACGATATTGCAAAAGGTAGCAAAGACATATTGCGTTCGATCAAGGAAGTAAGAAGCAAATTGCCTATTATTCCCCCCATATTTACCACTAAACCGTTCAATGCGTTAGCTGTACCTCTTAATTCTGGTGGACAAACTTCCGTATATATCGCAAATATATTCCCAACGCAAAGAGTTGTAAAAAAGAACCCTAAAAATCCTACAAATATAAAAAAAATCCACGAGAAAATAATTTGTAGAGGATCGGCTGTAAAGAAAGGAATTAAATAAAAACAAAAAAAGCACAATATTCCTAATATAAGTCCTGCTATTGAAATAATTACGCGACCTCTTAACTTTCCTTTATTGAATAGGCGGTCCCCTATCTTTCCTCCTATAATAACTCCAGGAAGCGCACCAATTCCTGCTAAAAGATATATAGTTGTAGCATATAATCCGGCGTTGACATCGTTGAATTTTGTGCTTAAATAATAAATTGCCCATATTGTAAGAGTTGAGACGGCGATTCCAGAGGTTAGCATATAAATCAATATTGCCGCAACTGACTTTTTTTTAAAAAGTTGCGCTAGACTACTAAAAGTTATTTTGTAATTGTAATTGATCTCACCTTCAAAGTCTTCAAACTCCGGTTCGGCGCGAGCTCTTTCGGGATCACTGCCCGAAAAAGAATAACTCAGTACCGTCAATAAACCTAAGACGCTCCCTAAACCGTAAGCGAACCTCCATCCATAAGGTCCTGCGTAGTTTCCCAATAATCCTCCAATTATAATTCCAATACCACTGCCTAATATTAACCCAGATTGCATAACTCCAAATTTTTTCCCTCTTTCTTTCGGCGGGTAATAATCTCCAATTACTGAGAAAGCCATCGGTAAAAAAGCTCCGAGACCAATCGCACTAATGATTATAAAAATTAGATAAAAATAATAATTTACAGATAGAGAAACTAAACCATTTCCTATGACCCAAGTAATATTGGTAAAGACAAATACTTTTTTTCTTAAGTTTCTTTCAGAGATTTTATCTTCAAAATAACCGAAAATTAAGATGCTAATCGTTGAGACTACTAGAAATAACGCGATTACCACGCCTAACCCAAATTTAGTGGTTCCCGGAAGATATAATAACAGATTATTTATGTTAACTGGAAAAATCCCTACGCAAAAATATACCATAAAATACATGCGCCACATTGAGTTTAAAGTCTTTTTCCTTTTTGCGTCGTAATTTTCTTCCATTTGTAGAATCTCTCTCTTAATATATGACTAAATTTTTAAATGTTAATGATAAAATTTAAAAGAAGTTATATATTAAACTATTCTTTCCGCAAAAACTTCATTTTTTCATTGAAACATACTAATTAATTCTGTTAGTTTTGATATTATTCTATTTGCTCCATAATTCGATTTAGATTTATTTTGATGAGAATCTTGTTGATTCAAATTATAATCTGTTATTAATGTTTTATCACCAATTTCCTTGCGCCGTATTAAAATCGAATAAATTCCAGCAGCGTTAGCTCCATGTATGTCTTCGGGTGCGTCTCCTATAAAAATAACTTCTTTAGCAAGAAGCCTTGTTTCTTTAAGAGCAAACGAAAAAATCTTTGGATCGGGTTTTTTTACTCCGACTTCTCCCGAGACTATTATTGAATCAAATAATTTAAGTAGACCTAAATCTGAAAGTAAATCGTAAATATGTGGGGGATGATCGTAGTTAGAAATAATAGCGAGGATTTTATCCTTCTTTAATGCGTTCAACACAGGCAAAGTATCCGGATCAAATGTTAAATATTTTTCCCACGCGTTAATACATGTAATAGCGATATCGCTTAATTCTTTTTTCTTTAAATCTATTCCTAATTCTGTACAGTGAACCTTAATCTTGCGTTCGAAAACTGTTAAACCATCGTCTTTAGAGGGAGGTGCAGGTTTTCCGAGAAAGCCGTTACAATGCTTCGCAAAAGATTCTTTTGATATTTCTAAGCCACAATTCTTTAAACAATTGTAAAAAGTTGAAAGCCAATCGGACCACGCTTTAGACATATTATTATAAATCAAAAGGGTTCCGTATACGTCGAAAAACACTCCCTTAATTGTCTTATCCAATTTTACATTACGAATATCGTCCATTAATGTTACCTCTTTTCAAAATTTAATTCTGAAATTCTTTTAAATTTTATTATTGAACAAATATTATAACTATTTTGTAGCTAATTTAAAGCTTTAAATGATAAAATTAAAAGGTAATTATATGACTATAAAACTCAATCGAATTGATGTCCATCATCATGTACTTCCTCCCGAATACATCAAATCTCTGGCCAATATCGGTGTAACCACGGCTGTAGGTGAGCCCTTCCCAGAATGGACTCCTGAGCGCTCTATATCGATGATGGATCGCCAAGGCATCGCTGTAGCAATTACATCTGTTTCAGCCCCGGGGATTTATTTTGGAAATCGTACATTTGCTCAAGAACTAGCGCGTCAATGTAACGAATTCTCTGCTCGGATTTTAAGAAAATATCCCAAACGATTTGGTGCTTTTGCCGTGTTGCCCATACCTGATATGAAAGCTTCATTGGTTGAATTAGAATACGCACTGGACACATTAGAGTTAGATGGAGTGGTGCTATTAACTAGTATAGATGGCGTGTATATAGGTGATCCCTCGTTCAATGATCTTTTCTCCAAATTAAACCGTCGTGAAGCTGTGGTATTTGTTCACCCTAATTCTCCCCCTCCTGATAAATTACCTATGGTTAGCTTCCGACCAGCGATTTTAGAATTTGTTTTCGATACTACAAGAGCAATAGCGAATTTAATACATAGCGGTACAGTAAAACGCTTTCCAAATATTCGTTTTATTTTTTCGCACGCTGGTGGAACGATCCCTTACATAACATGGAGAATTTCCTTTGGGAAGAAAAGACTCATTAATTATCTCAAACACTTCTATTACGATGTTGCTTTTTCGTCAACTCGCTATACTCTCCCTTCTCTTCAAGAATTAGTGGCCCCAACGCAAATACTTTTTGGTAGTGATTATCCATTCCTTCCCGAACCAATGGCCGCAAAAATGATCGAACAGTTAGAAGGTTACGATAGATTCGATGCTAATATTCAAAGATCTATCGAACAAGATAACGCTCTTTCTCTTTTTCCAAGACTTACTCATCGTTAATGATTTTCTATTTAGAAATATTAAGAATCAATTCTTAGAAATCAGAATGATATAACTGCCTTAGACTAAACATTTTTATCGTCTTTCAAAAAGAATATATTAATCAAGGATCGTATTATCTGATATTATCAAGATGTAATAATGAGATGATGTTTAATAAATCAGTAAATTAGCGATCTATAATCAATATAAAGGATATTTTCATTTGATAATATTATGAAGACACGGGAAGTATTACGATTACTACGAATCTCAAGACCAACATTATATTACAAAACTATATGCAAACATTAAGATATTACATAAAATTGGAAGTACTTTTTTTAATTTTTAAGTTGAAAATTCAATAATAGATTGAAATTTTACTTAAAACTTGACTTTCAAAGATAGAAAGTTGCTAAATTACATTTTTCATTTCAAATAAATTTTGTCGGACATCTCTGAAATGCCTGTATTATATCATTTCAATTAAGAAAATTTTTATATTCTTTAAAAATAAATAAAAAAGCCGACAGAATTCAAAAAGTCCTAACAATTATTTGTTCCTTGCCATTTAACATGATCTCGTAAGTATCTTTAATCTTGATTACAAAGAGAATGTGTTCTTAAAAATATCGTCTGGTGGCAAACCATTACCTTATATTATCAATAATAGTACTCTTAATATGGAAAAATTTATATATCACTGGTACAAATATATATTCATGGTATTCATGTTTGAAAAAAAAGTTAAAACAAAATATGGTACTTATATATATCTTTGCTTGGGACATACAAAATGGATAAACGGAAAATCCAAGCGAACATGGGAAGTCACCCTCGGCCGTAAAGATCAAATTGAGGAAATTCTGCCCATGATAAAGCGAAAGCTGTCTGGAAGCCTCCCAAAGCCCAGAGTACGTGCATTTGGTTTAATATATGGTCTATATTCGATTTCCAAAGAACTAGAACTAAGTGATATCATCAATAAATGCGTGTCCAAACGAAAACAAGGATTTTCGGTCGGTGAATATCTTACGATCCTGGTTATAAATCGCGCAGTTGCGTTAAATTCCAAGAGCCGAGTCCAAGATTGGTTTAATAAGACCTCATTATCACGGCACTTTCAAGGGAAATCCGGCGCCTTATCTCCACAGAATATTTGGGATCAGATGAGCTATTTAGATAAGGAAACCATTAGAACCATTGAAGAATTAATATGTAAGAAATTGTTTTCTGGATTCCAACATCAATCTGATTGCTTTTTATTTGATCCAACCAATTTTTTCACCTATATTCGCGACTATAAGAAGAATTCCATCGCCCAACGGGGATATAACAAGAAAAAGAGAAATGATCTGCGGCAAATCTGTACCTCCCTGTTAGTAACCCGAAATGAGTACAATATACCGGTAATGCACGAGACCTACGAAGGAAACACCCCCGATATAACGCATTTCAAACAGGTGCTCCCCCTTATAGAACGCCGTTTTAAAGCCATTGAGCTCGAATTACCCAAGATCACGTTGGTATTTGACAAAGGAAATAATTCGAAAGACATATTTAAGTTCTTGGATTCTAAACACATCCATTTCGTCAGCAGCGTTCGACCCTCAATGAAAATTGCCAAAAAGCTCTTGGATTTGCCCTTATCAAAATACGAAGAGTTATGGAAAAAGGATAATGGACGGAAGGTATTTGGTTATCGGACTACGACAAGTGTATATCTTGGTAAAGCAAAACAAAATACATTAATCGTTACTTTTGACGAGGATACCCGTGCCTTACAGGAACACAATCTTGATAAATCAATTGGCAAGGCAATTTCGGAATTGAAGGTGTTCCTTGAGACAAAGTTAAATACAAAGCCGCAATGGAAAGATTCAGAAAAAGTGGCTTTAAAAATCAATCGAGACATTCTTAAAACCAAGAATTTACGCGCAATCATCGCATATTCCCTACAAAAAGCGAATAATCAGTTGGACTTATCGTGGAGAATTGACGATATCGCACGAGAGGAATGCGTGAAAAATTTTGGAAAATCCATCCTTTTTTCTAACAGAAACGAGTGGAGCTTATTAGAAATAGTTAAAACATATCGCGCGCAAATCGGGGTAGAACGGCAATTTAAAGAATTGAATAAAAGGAGCAGGATTAGCGTCATGCCCATGTATCACTGGACGGATCAAAAGATAAGAGCGCACGTGTTTATTAGCGTGTTAGCTTTACTTCTCTCTAATTTACTTTATCGGAAAATCCAATTATCTGAGATACATGGCTCCAAGGACAAATGTTTTGAGGCTTTAGAGGATATAAAAGAAATCCATCTAAATTACGACGATGATCTTCCTCCTGATGTGGTCATTACCCAGATGTCATCCTTGCAACGCAAGTTATTTAAAACTTTGAATTTAAAGCGATTTATTAAAAAGTAATTTTTCTATAGTGGCAAACATGGATATATTTTTCAATTAGAACCCATTTTATCCCATCATACAATAATAACTTTGAAAGTTAAGTAAAAATAGAAAATCTTTATATAGGAAAATGTACCTATACTTTATTTAATTAAAGTCTAGAAACTTTAATTTTTAGCATCTAAATAAAAAAATAAAAAACAATAGAAATTTGGAGAATTTAAAATGACTGAAGAATCTGAATCTGATTTATCAGAATGGGAGCAAATATCTTTGAGGAAGACGTTTCACTACTCTTTTGGTTATCTTCTTGTATTTTTTATGGGGGGATTTTTTACTGCGTGGGTTTTCTACTATTATCAAGTGGAACTTGGCTTACCTGTTCTTCTTCTGATGATTGCATATGTAATCTATGCCCTATGGAACATGATCAACGACCCTCTCATAGGATATCTTACCGATCGACCTTTTAAATGGTCTAAAAAATACGGATTTCGAGCTCCTTGGATGATGATAGGAGTAATACCATATATAATATGCTGGTGGTTTTTATTTGCAGTTCCCGATAGTTTGGTTGAGAATTCCGACCCGTGGCCACTTTTTTGGTATTTTATAATCGTATCATGTTTATTCGATTTGTTTTACTCTATATTTAGTACACACATTAATGCCGGTTTTACCATATATTTCCGTACGGATGCTGAACGCAGGAGATCAAGCGCAATCAATACAACATTTCCGACGATAATACAGCTCTTTATAGGATTTACAGTACCTCTTATTTATATTTATGGGGATAGAAATTCGATGATTTTAGCGCAATCTGTTGTAGTCTTATTGTTAATCATTATTGTTATATTATTGATACCCGGGATACGTGAAACAGAGGAAATAAAGGAAGCCTTTCTTCGGGGATATCAAGAGAGAGGGAGAGATCCCTACTTTAAAACAATAAGATTTGCGTTCACACGGAGAAATTTCGTTGCTACCCTCATCGTTTTTGTGATGTTGAGTTTAGGGGGTGCATTAGCTGGTGCATCTGGAGTCTATTTCATGAAGGATGTCTTAAGATTGCCCATATACAACGCTGTATTCACATCATTAGCATGGTTTATTGGTTATATTTGCTTCATACCTTTCTGGAGTAATGTTTCTAAGCGTATTAGTCATGGAAAATCAATGAAATTAAGTTGTGTATTAATCGCTTTAGTTTATCTTCCGCAATTATGGATAACAACCTTAATTGAAGCTATAATATTTGCATTTATAGGTGGCTTTGTTGCAGGTAGTTTTTGGGTCAATTTAGGGCCAGTTGCTGCAGATGTAAATGATGAGATCACAACTTCGACCGGTAAGCATCAAGAAGCAACGTACGAGGGAATTAGAACGCTTTTTTTTCGATTGGCCTTTATTGGTATGCCTGTCATTATGGCAGTAATTTTTATTGCCACAGATTATAATCCCGATCCTCTTGCTGTACAAACACCTCTGGCAATATGGGGAATACGGATACTTGCTGGACTGATACCCTCTATTTGTGGTTTAATAGCATTTATTATCATGTATAAGTACTACGACCTCATCGGAGAGAAACAACAAGCATTCAAAAGGAAGTTAAAGGAAATGGGTCTTTAAGATTTGAGCGTATAAAAAATCAAATAAAGATAAATCTTTTTTTTTTTTTTTGAATGTCATCATTAATTTTATTAAACTTTGTTTATTTTACATTTTCGTGTTCCCTTTACAAATTGACATTACTTATTATAATAGAAAATCAAGAATAGTTTTAACCACTATTTCCGTTTCTTCCGTGTAAAGTAAATGTGGGCTATTATCAAATAAAGCGAGTTTCGCTCCAGAAATTAATTCGGCTAACATTGCACCGTTTTGTGGGGGAACGAGAATATCTTTCTTACCATGCATTACCAAAGTAGGAGTATCGATATTTTTAAGTCTTCTATACGAATTAAACCTCATTACAGCACCTACTTGGCGTAAAAAGCTTTTTGGATTAGTCGGTATAATGAGGGATCTTCGTACATAATCTTCTATATATTCCGAATTGTTTTTGATAAAATCTTTGGTAAATAAAATTGGAAGCGACCTTCTAATCATTTCTTCTTGCGTCATTCCTTTTGTGTCTTGGGATATGAGTAGTAGTACTTTTCTTGATGGAGGAACTGACTTTGACCCCCCGCAATTTGTTGAGCAGAGAATAAGTTTTTCTACCTTCTCGGGATGGATAAGGACCAGTTCTTGAGCAATCATACCTCCCATTGAACTACCAATAACAAATGCTTTCTCTATATTTAAAGCATCCATTAAACCCGCAGTATCGTCAGCCATAATTTTAATTGAATACTGCATATCAGGTTGGTCCGTTCTTCCAGCGCCCCTATTATCGAATATCACGGTTTTAAAACTTTTTGAAACCATTTCTATAAAAGGAGCATGATTCTTGTAAATATTGTGGTTTAGCCCCCCAATCACCATGAAAGGGTGGCCATCACCAAGAATTTCGTAATGCATGTTAATATCGTTTACTTTAACCTTAGGCAATAGAATCCCCTCTACGAATAGTTAATTTTTCTATATATAATCTTCAATATTTATTCCATGTTTGTGGAAATTTTCTTTCATATTGTTAAAACGCATTTCATGATATTGCAACAAAAAGTTTTCATATTCTTTAAGATCTCGACCTTTTATGGCTAAAATATCTGTTGTTGAACTCAAATCAAATATATATAATTGATTCTTTATAATTCCCCGGATATATTTTTTTACAGCACGATCAGGCGACATACCAGCACTTGTAAAATCATCCATCATCGATTTATATACTTCGAGCAATTTTTCCTTTCCAAAAGCCTCCAGAAGTTTTGGTGGGTACCTTACTTCCGTTGTATCGAGATTAAAAATATTAGTTTTTATAACTGATGGACATATTACTGAAACATTTATACCAACATTTTTAAGTCGTGAGTAAAGAGCTTCTGAAAGTCCAACCACGGCAAATTTTGATGTAATATAAGGAAACGGTTCTGATGAGCCAAAAAGACCCGCTCCTGACGAGACATTTGCAATGTGACCGGAACCTCTTTCGAGCATACGCGGTAAAAAAGCTTTAATCGAATAAATTATACTCCATAAATTTGTATCGATTACTTTTTTCCAATCTTCTAAAATTATATTTTCTATGTCACCGCCAATAGCTATTCCCGCATTATTTATTAGAAGATCAACATCCCCTAATTTGGAATAAAATTCTTTAGCAGCATTTTCCAAATCTTCAAATTTAGTTACATCACACTTACCGGCAAATACTTTCGCTCCTAGTTTTTCCACTTCGTTTTTAACATCTTCTAAATTCTCCATGTTAATGTCTGTGATAAAAAGATTCATTCCTAATTTTGCTAAGGCGAGCGCGAAAGAACGTCCGATTCCACTAGCAGCTCCGGTAATAAAACCGTTCTTATCTTTAAAATCTTCCATACTTTTTCGATCCTACATTGATAATAATAAGAATAATTATTCTTAATAAAATTTTAATTAATAAAATTGTCTAATGCTTATTAGGATTCTTGAATCTGTTTCAATCTATTTTTAATCATTGATTTCACTTGTTCTAGCTCATTAAGAGCAATTTGATATTTACCCTGCATAAAATCGTGCGTAGCATCTAGATATAGCTTGTCGATATCTTCAGGAAATTTATCTTTTAATTTTGCTCTTGCTGCAAACACTTTAGGAGCGGTATCAATATATTTTGACCAAATTTCGTCGTAATTTTCAGGAAATCTAGGAATTCTCTTCTCTGCTTCTGGAAATGGTGGAAATCTTTTATGAGGTTCCTTTTGATACCAGTATGCTACGCTTGAATAATCGTTTTCAAAATTATTCGCATGACCATGTTCTATCGTCCATTTAATTCTTTTTTTAAATCTGATAGGATCGTTAATATACCAACGATACATTCCATTATTTCCGGAATAGTCAAAATTTTCAACGAGGTGAAATCCTGTATAAGGTCCAGAATATTCATATTTTGAACAATTTAAAATGAAGATAATAGAAATGGGATTATAACAAAAATTTTTTATTTCTTTTTTTTTATTTCTAATTTTTGGAAAAAAAGATTTTAATTGAACTATTTTTCTTCTTTTCGCAAATACATTAAGGAATTGATCAAATCTGCGATACATTGAGCAGTAGGATTCAATTTCTCAATATCAATCTTATCAAGTGTGTCCTCCGCAGTTAGGAGATAATATGGCGAACGTATCCAATGAATTATTTTCAACTCCTCAGCCTGAGTTACCAAATGACCGGCTTCGCCAATAGGTGGCGTTGCGAAAAAATTGTCAGGAATTAATATCATGCGTTCGATTTTGTGATTCTTAAAAGCTTTTATGGTGTGTGCAATTAAAATTTCATCTTGAGTCAAAAACACGGCACCTAAAGCAAGATTGCTATTAAATCTAAAATTATGAGTATTAGGATCCCCTTCAACTTCTTTTGCACACATATGCTCTAAATTTATATCAACGATTACATTTTTTAATAAATCGTCTTTATACTTACGCGCAAATGTTTCTGCCCCGATTCCTGCATATAAATGACCTGTTGTTAATAAAAACAACATTGATTTAGGTCTATTCTCTTTAGGAATTTTTGACCAAGCTCTTAATTGAGCAAGAACCATCGCAACTCCAGTACCATCCTCAGAAGCTCCTTGGAATGCAGAATCAGTATGAGACGAGACCATTATCATTTCCTCTGATTGACCAGGTAATATGCCCCAAATATTATTTGCTTCACTTAATTCTTTATATCCTTCAAGAATTAATGTGCCATGAGCATTATTAGTTTTTACTAATTCTCGTACTTTCATTCCATCGTACTTTCCTACATATAATGCGGGAATGGGTTTCATTGATGCGTCGTACGGTCCCCAATGACTATTAACATTAGAAGGATAATCTCTTAGAATTAATACCAATCCCAGCGCTCCTCTGTGCACTGCTCTCCAATATACTGAATCTTCTCTTGGTTTCCCTCCCAATGCTTGTGGTGGGAAATTTGTAAGAGCAAAAGTTAAAATTATTTCTGTAGATTCATCAATAGAATTTGTAGGGTCTGAAATGTAATAGGGCATAGCCATTTTTAGTAATTTCCCCAACGGTAATGTAGGAAACTCAATATCTGCAACTACTATTTTACCTTCAACATTAACTTTTTTAAAATCTCTTTCGCGACCAGTTCTTACATATACTAAAGGAGCAGTTATCCCTTTTGTGTCGGTAAATTCCGTATTTAACACGTAAAAACATGGAATCTCAAAAGACTCATCCTCAACATTTATGCTTAATTTCCAACTGGTAGCACCCCAATTTATGACCTCAATTGTTTCCTTTTTTACATTTTCAAGACCAAGTTCTTTACATGTTTTAACAAGAAAATTTTCTATTTCGTGTGCTTCTTCAGTTCCTATTCTTCTATGGGGTACGCTACAAATCCTTTCTAAATCTTTTTGAATTGTCTTTGAATCTGGTGCTAATACATTGGTTTTAGGTTCTTTAATTTGTGGGATAATTTCTTCCGCTTTTTCCCTAATTTTTTTCATTTCTGGTATTAATTTCATTAAATTAGAGATAAATGCTTCTCTCGACAATTTAAACTCGGTAACAGTCTTGGAATCTCCTTTACTTTCGTTCATAAATCTCTCGTCTGAAATGTTTTAGTTAATAGATCTGTTCTTAAGATATTTAAGTATGACAATCTTTAATAATAAATAATTTATTTGATTTTCATTATTCCTTTTACATTTTCGACGATTGATGAAAGAACATTTCCAATTTTATTAAAAAACCTCATATCAGCAGCCATATCGTAAGGAGTTTCTCCTAAATTAAGTATTATCAATTTTGCACCGTTTTCTTTAGCAAGTTTAACTAAATTTGCCGCTGGCGTCACAGCACAAGAAGAACCTACCACAAAATATAAATCAGCTTTTTCAGATCTTTTCATTGATTCGTACAATTCGTCATACGGGAGTTTCTGACCAAAAGCGACGACCGACGAGATGATCCTTCCTTGACAATATGGACAAGTTGGTTGCCCCTCTTGAACGGGAATTTGTTTGTATCCAGGACCCCATACATTTCGATCCCACTTAGCTTCCTCGTAAGTCATTTTTCTATCGCATTCTAAACATACCATAAAATTTTTGTTTCCGTGAAGCTCGGCTAATTTCTCTGGAGGGATTCCAGATTCTAAATGGAGCCCATCTGCGTTCTGGCTGATTACATAATCTACTTTACCCATTTTTAACAGTTCTACGATTGCCATGTGTCCTGAATTAGGTTTTATCAGATCCTCTGGATATGGCCTTAATGGACGGAGACCTTGGTCCCTTCTAGTCCAGAGACCGCCTGGTCCTCGGAAGTCAGGTATCCCACTTTCAGTAGAAAGCCCTGCACCCGTGAAAAAAATTAGATATTTTGAGTCTACAATCCATTGCGCAGCTAAATTGATTTTTTCTTTTAGCTCAATTTCATCTTCTTCTGTTAAAGGTTTAGATTCTGGAGGTCTAAAATCCGCATCGCGTTTTTGTATTAAATCTTTTCCTAATACGGCGTCTTTATGCATGTAAAGTTCTTTGGGACTCAACGATTTCAACGTTCTAACTAATATGGAATATATATCATGCATATCTCCGTTGGGAGCAACTTGGACAATAATTTTCCTTTTATCGTCTTTTGCTGCGACAACATGACCCTCTCCCCGAAACGATGTAGCAACTAATCGCTCAGGTGAAGCTTGTAAAACTGAAAATTTTTTTCTTGATATAGGTATAGGCTTTATTTCCACAGCCGTCCATATAGAGAGAATTAATTCCAATTCTCCTTCGATGTCCCAATTAGTTGTAGAATATACGATCTCTTTTTGACCCTCAATTATAGTGATTGAGCGAATAGAGGGTTCTGATTTTAATAAATCCTCTGCAACACTACTATAATCAACTGACATTTAAATTTCTTTCCCAATTTATTAGATCTATGTTGAATATAAGTAAATTGATATTTAAATCATTGTAAAAATCAATCAAAATGTATGTTCTCTAAGAAAGGTAAAGAATAAACCATCTAAAAATTTAAAAATGTATACTAGGAATTTTTTATAATTAATAGAGATATATTAGTGAAAATTTACATGGGAATCATTAACCTTAATATCGACGATAAAAAGAAAAAAAAAATTGAAAAAATTCTTAACGAACAAGGCTATAGAAATATAGATGAATTTCTTCTCAATACAATCGATGAAAAAATCAATTTTCAAGATGTTCTTTCCACAGTAAAAAATTCAACTCCCCCTTTAGATAAGAGTAAAATAATAATTCCTAGCTCAATTCCAGATGGAAAGTTTCTTGGAATAGCGGAAGATAAAATCGTAGCCATTGGTGATAATGTCCAAGAAGTTACAGATATTGTAATAAAAACTAATCCTAATAGTTTTCAAGGTATAATTCATAAAGGTAAGAAAACTAAAAAACTTGAGTCTGTTTTTATGAGTATTTAGAATAAGTAAATTCATATTTAAAAGCATTTACCATAAGAACCATATAATAAAAAATAAAAAGAAATTAAAGGTAATTAGTCTATAAAATTTTTTTGTTAATTTTTCAGGGTTGCTCACTTGCCATTAGCTTTAATTAACCATTTTTCTAAAAACATGGGTAATAAAAAACCCAAATAGTAACCAAAAGCACTTAAAATCAACAATAATCTAACCAAGATAAGTCCTATAGGAGTTAAAGGCATTATAACTTCTAATAATGCGCCTATTGTAAACATGATGAAACTAATCAGCAAAAATCGCCCTTTCCAAACAATTTTCTTCTTATCTGATTTTATGTTTTGTAACGCAAGAAGGACACCAGTGATTAGTGAGATAATTATGGCAATTATATTAAATAATAAAGGTAAAAGAGCAGGTCTTGTCTGAAAAAATAAATAAGAGCCAACAAGTCTGTAATCGTAAAATAATAAAGTTATTATTATACTCCAATAAATTAAACAGCAAATAATTACAAAGTATAGCGGAACATTGCTTTGAAGCTTAAATCTACTTTTCAAATATAAATGATAAAACGAATATAGCCAAAAAATAAGTGCAAACGGAATAAATGAGATGGCAAGGAATAAATAAAAAGGAGTCTCAAATGCGTATTGAAAAAGCAAAATCGATAAAAAACAAAAACCGCCGCCCCACCACGCAGAGCTAAGAAAAATCCAAGTAAGCCCTACCGATATAAATTCCTTTCTTTTAAGACCTTCTTTCTTTTTAACGGTAAAATAGTGAAGAAGTATCTTAACACCTATAATTATTGAAAGAATGGCAAAAATTAAGCTTCCTAACCCAGACATTAATTGTATATAAGTTAAATTCGTAATTTTAACGGCTGGCAAACTAAATTCCTTTTATTTTTAATAGATTTAAAACTTAATTGAATTGATAGAATAAGAAAAAAGGTTAATTTAAAAATCTTTTCAAATAAACCAATATTTCTTGAATTGATTGTATGAAAGCAGTAGAAAAAATATCTTTAAACGGGTATTGGAATTTAAGCCATAAAGAAAAGTCTATTAATATAACGGCTCAAGTTCCCGGAACTGTATTTGAAGCTCTAATCGAAAAATCGACTATCGAAGACCCTTTTTATGGGGAGCGCGAGCATGAAATGTCGTGGATTTTTGATTCCGAATGGCAATACGAGAAAAAATTTGATGTGAATTCAGATTTTTTGAAGCATTCAAAAATATTGCTCCGATTTTACGGCTTGGATACGATATCAGAAGTTTATTTAAACGACGAAAAGCTTGGTTCCACAGAAAACATGTTCCTTATGTACGATTTTGACGTAAAATCTAAGTTAAAGATATCTAATAATGTCTTAAAAATCGTGTTCAAGAGCCCAACTAAAACTGCCCGACAGCTTATTAAAAAACATGGAATTAGATTAACTACGGGCATGGTAGCTTTTCCAGGCGTACCCTATTTACGCAAGGCTCAATATTTCTTTGGCTGGGATTGGGGACCGAAGTTGCCGGATATTGGCATATGGAAATCAGTGGAAATGATTGGATACGACAATCTTAAAATTAATTCAATCTATCCTATTCAAATAATTAAGTATAATAAAGATCCACATAATATTAAAAAGCTGGAGGAAATCTCGACACTTAAAGTTGAATCTGTAAAACTTGATGTTAAAATAGAAATTGATTCGATAATTGAGGATGTGGGAACCCTTAACTATAAAATTAGAATCGAATTGAATTCACAGGAGAAAGAAGTATTTTACAATGAAGTGTATCTTAAGGAAAAAAACCAAATTGTAGAATTAACTCTTACTGAACCCCACTTATGGTGGACTCACGATCTTGGCGTTCCGTACCTTTACGATTTGACCGTTTCTATTTTAAACGATGGAGTTATTGATAAAAAAACCCAAAAATTGGGAATAAGAGATATACAACTGATTCGAAATCCTGATAAATGGGGGGAAACATTTTACTTCTTGTTAAATGGCGTCCCAATTTTCGCTAAAGGTGCAAATTGGATTCCAATAGATAGCTTTATTCCAAGAGGTAAAAAATTAGGTCTATATGAGATGAATTTAAATTACGCTAAGGAAGCAAACATGAATATGGTGCGCGTATGGGGTGGTGGTATTTACGAAGATGATCTGTTCTTCGAATTATGCGACGAGTTAGGAATAATGGTCTGGCAGGATTTCCCCTTTGCATGCGCTATCTTTCCATATCACGAGGAATTTACCGAAAATGTGAAAAAAGAAGCAATTCAAAACATTAAACGATTAAGGCATCATCCATGTCTAGCGTTATGGTGCGGAAATAACGAGATTGAGCAACTATGGAAATTGTTATTATTACTATCAAACATCTCCGACCTTGATACAATATCTAAATTTAAAAAGAGCTATATTAATCTGTTTGAGATAATTCTTCCCGGTTTGGTCAAAGAATACGACCCTACCCACCCATATTGGCCGAGTTCCCCTACAAATGGACGCTTTCAAGAAAAGGCAGATCCAAATTCCCCAGATAAAGGAGATTCACACTTCTGGCGGGTCTGGCATGGGGGTGCTCGCTTTAGCGCTTATAGAAGTTTCAACTCCCGCTTCATGTCGGAATATGGATTCGAATCTTTTCCTTCGATGAAAACAATTACGACCTTCTGTCCACCAGATCAATATAGGTTCTATTCTCCTATAATGGAAAATCACCAAAAAAATTCTGCAGGGAATAAGAAAATAATGAGATATATGAGGAGACGCTTTTCAATTCCAAAAAAATTCGAACAACGCGTTATCCTCTCTCAAATTACCCAAGCGGAGGCGATTGAATACGGAGTTGAGCATTGGCGGCGCAATCGGAACGATTTTCATTGCATGGGGTCGCTTTATTGGCAACTGAACGACTGCTGGCCCGTAGCAAGTTGGTCCTCGTTAGATTATTATGGTCGTTGGAAGGCTTTACATTATATTGCAAAGAAAATATACAAACCTTTTTATACAAGCGTTAAGGAAGAAAGAAATTATGTGGAATTATGGATAACTAACGATATGAGATTTTCTCGGGAAGGTATATTAAATTGGAACATCCTAAATTCGCAAGGAACAATTCTATTAGAAGGTTCAGAAAATGTTAGGGTTCCACCATGTAGTTCTATGATGGTCAGAAAAGTTGATGTCTCTACAATAAACAAAAGTATTGACGATATAAGAAACAATATTGTTTTTTTCTCTCTTGAATCGGGTGAAACTGTCCATCGTGGATTTCGTTTATTTGATAATCCTAAAAATTTTCCATTAAAAGATCCTGAAATTTCATTCGTAGTAAAAGAACTCGATAAAAATAAAGATCTTTATTCCATTAATATGAACTCTAGAAATATTGCCCTTTATGTTTATATTGAATCAGACATAATTGATTTTATCGCTTCGGATAATTATTTTTCAATGGAATCTGGTGGAGCTAGAACCATTACTCTTAAAATCGTAAAGATCCTTAGATCTGATAAAGAACTTGTTGGCAAAAAAATATTAAATTCGTTTGAGGTCAAATCCCTATACGATTTAATTCAATAAATAATCTTTATTAAATTGGATTTTCCTTTCAATGATAATTATAAATATGTAAATATAATATCATATATGATCGTATTAAATTACTACTCTTGATATTCAATTATTACTTCTCAAGGAAAAAATTATTGATTTTAAATCATATCAATCAAATTTAGAAAGATATTCTGCTAACTCGTGGATTACTCCTGGCTTATTTGAAAAATATTTAAAGGAGGGAAAAAAATATGAGTGAAAGGTTGTCAATTGTAATACCTTTAGAATTAAATAAAGAAATTGAAAAAATACAAAAAATTTTAAAAATGGATAAAAGCTCTGCAATACGACATTTATTATCCAAATCCATTCAAGAGGTAAAAATTGAGATTGCGCTTGAAGAATATAGAAAAGGAAAAGTTTCCTTTGGAAAAGCTTCGGAGATTGCAGGTATTAATCTTTGGGAATTCATTGACATTTGTCACCGCAATAAAATTCAATTAAATATGTCAGAGCAGGAAGCGGATGCGGGAATTAAAAAGATTGCAGAATTGGATCTTGAAAAATATAAAAAGAAGCTGCAAAATTCTAAATAATAGAAAATATTCTTTAAAATAATTCCTAAATAATTCAAATGTTGAAAAATCAAAGGCAATTACATATTGCTATTAGTTATTGATTTTAAAAAACATTTAAAATTATTTTACGGAATTTCCGAAAAGAGAATATATAGTGGAAAAATCTATAATATCGAAGATGATGTTTTAGACCAGATTTTTGATGTTATAATATCTGACTTTTCGAAATTTGCTCTCGAATTATATTCAAGTCATACTACAAATAAAAAGCAAGAAGAATATCTACTAAAAATAATCAAGAAACCTAAAACAGATAAGGACCGTTTTGAAAGAATCTGGAAAGATTATGTCTTTGCATTAAAAGGAGCTTACAAGATGAATGATTGAACTCTTGAAAAATTAATTATAAAGTTTTATTTTTTTATTTTTCTAATTTTATCTTAAAAATTGCATATTATATAAAATCTAGTCGTTTTTAGCCGATTTTTTAACTGGATCTACTCTCTTAATTCTTTTTGTTTTATCAAAATCTGTATCGTGTGAACAGATTTCCTTAATATTATTTTCTAATAAACTTGCTGCGATTAATGAGTCACGTCCTCCGATCTTATACTCTTCAGCAATTTCAAAAGCGAGTAAAATTGTTGAAACAGTTATCTCTAACACATTAATATTTTCTGAGTCTATAATAGAAATTAATCTTTTTTTAACCTCTGATTCGTTAAATTTATACGCTCTAACTAAAGCATGATAACTTTCCATAAAAACAATGGCGGGGATTGACACAGTTTCCTTTCCCTCAGCAATTTTTTTTAAGAGTTTTTTACATTCACTGTGTTCAGGTAAATCTCTACTTAACGCATAAACAATTATATTCGAATCCATTCCTTTCATAACTCCCACATACTTTTAGTTGATTTTATTGCGTCAATTCCTTTAGCACCATCAGACAATGGATTATCCAATATTTCTAATAATTTGTTTTTACTCTCTGACTTCTTTCTGATTTCGTGGCAAAAAATTAGATATTCCGCAATTTTCATGTTTAGTTTAGCAGCCTCCTATTTTATCCTGACCACTCAAGAAAACACTTCCATTCAGGGAAGTGATGAATTGAGATTGAGGAGAATTCACTAAATCGTCGCACTCCTTTTTTTTAAATTCTCTCAGAATATATTATAATTAGTTCCTTCTCTTTGGTTGGATAACCAACGACTACAAAAAGAAACGGAACTCTACCGTTGGAACGATGGGAAGTCAAGCTTTTGGAGAAAGCGTAAGACTCGGGACGATTCCCCGAATCTTGACGAGCTGTTTTCTATGAATTAGGAATCCATTTCCTTTAGTTGGTGGTAGTTCAATTCCCACCACTTATCCTTTAGTTTATTATCTATTATTATATTAATTCTTATATATGTAAGTGTGTAATACATGCTTAAAAAAAAAAAAAATTAAAAGACTATATCGCTAATATTATTAATAAAATGAGATTAACCTTTTAGGAGTTTTTAAAGTCTCTTGATCTGTTATAATAGTATAATTATGATGATTGCGAATATGCGTAACCGGATAATCATCTCCTGGTATTTGGTACAGGATCTGGATTAATTACACCTGAAGTTTGGTAAACTCTCGATATTGAAAAATAATATGGAAGAAAAATAAAAACCATTAAATCTCAAGAAAATTTTTGAAAAAATTATATAAGCAAATAAGCAAAAAGACAATCTTAAGGCTAAAATTCAAATTTTAAGATTTATTATTTAAAATTATGATAACTTTAGAAGTTGCACTTGAGAGTGCAAAAAGATTTATTGCAAAAATGAAGGGCTTAGACATGAAACTTAGTGGAAGACCTTTAATTGATTATTTAGATTTTTATATTGTAAGAAAAGAAGAAACTTCAAATCATTATACTTTATTTATTAATTTAAACGATAATCTTTATAGTTCAAATCGTGCGAGTTTCAAAGTCGGGGTAAATAAAGAAACGGGGAATGTAGAGGATATTGAGCGGATTTTTGAAGAATAAAATCATAGTGGATACAGGTGTATTATTAGATTATTTCAAACTTCTACTCGATTCCATGCGCAATAAATTAAATAAAGAGAGGAGGGATCAACTAATCCGTTTCATAGAGTTATTTGAAGGAAGAAACCTTTTCATAGTACCTCAAGTTTTAGCTGAACTCTACTCGTTATTAAAAAGAGAAGCTAAACCATCAGAGTCCAAATTGAAACATTGGTTAGAACTATTAGAAGAACCACATATTAAGCATATTATTGAAAAATATATAAATAAAGAGGATATTCTAAAAGAAAGAAAATATTTAGAATTTGGATTTACAGATATAGCTTTAATGAAAACCCTGAATAAAAATAATTTTTTACTTTCAACTGATTTTAAACTAATTAACTTTTGTAAATTTAAAGGATTAAACGCTTATCATATTGAAGAGATCTTCGTAAAGTGATTACTTTACTAATCATCACTAAAAAGATTTTCTTATTTTACTCCCACAATCTATACGACGAATAAGATTCCCATCATTCTATTCAATCGCTTCGTGGATTATTCTTCCTTGGGAATGTTTAGGTCTTGGAATTTGTAGAAGGTGAGATAGCGTTGGTGCTATATCCATTAAATTAACGGCATTTTTCAGTTCGATTCCTTTTTTAAAATCAGGTCCCTTCATTATTAGCGGGCAACTAACTGTGAAATTACCAAAATTAGTAGTTGGCAAATAGTAAGCATGAGCTCCGAAGCAATTACGAGCGTTATAAGCTTCTGGCTTTGCCATTTGTGAAGGGGTACGCTCGGCAGCGTTGAGTTGTTCAAGTCTACCATCAAAAATCTGGTACGGAGGATTTAAGAAATAAATTATATCTCCAACTCTTTCTCCATTCTGTCCGAGAAACGCTGCTTCTTCTCTCCTTAAAGCGAGTCTTACGATTTTATCTCCGGTTCCGGGATCCCTCATGTTGAGGAGTGTTTGTATAACATCGTCTCTTACAGACTCGTACTTCGATTGGCTAACAATTCCATTAGGATCTCTTCCTTTGAGGTTTACCCAGATGTAAGGAGGTTCTAAATATGGGAAGGCCAAAGTTTTATTCCAATCAATCATAAACTTCTTTTTGGAATTTTTCCATTTATAGGTTAGGAGTCCAGATCTCATTAGTGCTGAGGGGAGATTAGCTATTTTCCAAGCAGGCACGGCACCATGATCCGCTAATAAAACAGTTATGGTGTCTTCGTCGACGCAAGTCTTCATTACTGATTCCACAAGCTCATCAACTATTTTATACGCCGTTCTAACGTTCTCAGTCGCCTTTTCAGCACTTTTTTCTGTATAGAAAGGAGAATCCTTGTAGAGATATGCCAATTCTTTATGGTTTACACTGTCTAAGATATGAGTATGAAAGAAGCAAAGGTCCCATCCTATGTGCTTTTTTGCGTAGCTAATAGCTCGAGCTAGAGTTTGCGCCTCTCTTCTTGCGTATAATAGATACGATTCTACTTTCCCGGGAATCATATATTCTACTTCTTGATCCTTCGGGGCAACATCGTAATACATTGCATTCGTAATAATATCTTTTCCAAGGGAATCGGGATTAGTCCATCCTTTTGTGTTATAAAGAGTCGTGCGTTGAATTTTTAAAAGGCTCCCGTCGCGAGCTAATTCTAAAAATCTAACCTTGAATATACAAGGTAATATACCATAAGTAGTTGACAAATCTACTGAGATCCAATCGCTCCATTCTTCCTTTTTCAATATTTGAATTCCCTTCTCTGAAAATAATGGCAATAAAATAGCGTTATATCCTTGCCCCTCGGTATCTAAAAGGTAGATTTTAAGAGATTCTGGATTTTCGACAGTACTATGTTTTATTTCAATAAAAGCTTGGAGGATTGGTGCGGGACTTTCAAGATTCTCATCTGATTCCTTAGATTTGGATAATCGTAGAGAAGGATTCGACGCATTACTTGAGAAAGTGTAGAGACTTGGAGGAGATAATATTTTAGGTAGCGATTCGGGAATTGGCCACATAAGAAGGCTCATAGCTCCTTTTTTAAAATTGCTAGGCCAACCTGCCGGGTAATTTATGACGAAAGGCGTTATTCCATGTCTATCAGAAACATCCCACATATATTCGGCTTGGCAATATCGCGAAAGTTGAGTCCTAGATCTATGCTTTAAGCCAAGGTCGAGGGGTTCACCTGGAATGTGTAAATAAAAGCTTGTAGCACCATGAACTGCGGTCGTCGCTCCAGTGGCTATAGTTGTCCAATTTGTAGGAGTGTCGCAAGGTGGGCAGGAATAGGCTTCTCCTAGTATTCCATCCTCCACCAAACGAGTGATGTTGGGCAAGATTTCCTCGTCCATAAACTTTTTTAAAAGGCAGAGAATGGCTTGATCTACACCAATAAGTAGAACTTTCTTTCTTCTTTGCTCCATTTATTTTTACCCGATTCGTAATATATAATCTAATTAATCTGAATTCTAAAAAATATATAAAATAAAAAGAAGAAAACAAAAAAAATTCACGATTTAAAAGATATAAAATATTTTTCTAAAAACACTTTACGTCTACCTGATTCAGTAGGGTTAACGGTTTATTTTATTATTCTTCTTTTTCAGTTGGAGTTGGTGAGGGTTGTTCTGATCTGGCTAACGCTAAAACTTGTCCAACAAGCGCGATTTGTGATGCACCTTTGACCTTCCCTCCTGCCATCTTTCTAAGCCATTTCCCTGTTTTCCAGGTACTCGCGTTCATCATATCTGCCAATGTAGCTTCAAAGTAACCCCACCAAAAAAGCTTTTTTCTGCTTAAATCTTTTTTATTTGTATTTCTTATTCCCTCTACAGTAATAACGTCATCTTTGATTGTAATTAGCGCAGCCCATTTACCGTCTTTGGGATTAAAAAGAACTCTAGTTCTCTGGCCTTTTATTAAATACTTGCACTCTTCCGTATCTTTAACAGAGATTATGGTATTATTCATAAGCGACGCAAGTCCTCGAAGCTTTTGCTTTTTAGGTTCTGGTTTTTCTTCAGACATTTTAATCAATATGAATTTTTTTTTTTCTAATTTTATATCAATGCTTTTTTATTTTATTAATTATTAATTATTAATTTAATTAAAGGTGAAATAAAAAATAACTTGAGATATTATAGTCAAAAAAATCAATAACATTTATACCAAATATTATCAAATAATATTATTTTTGTAATTATTTCGAAAATACACATTCATCTAATACTTATTAAATAATTAAATACAATGATCAATTTATAATATAGAAAATAATATTATTGAAAAGCATAAAATCATTAATTTTATATAATAATAAAACTAAATTCTTTAATTAAAAGAATAATAATAAAATCGTTTTTAAATTGATAAAAATGACTACCGAAAAACCTAAAAAACCAAGGCTTAAAGGATTTGCGATGTTAATAGGACGTCTTATCGATTCTGTAAAAGATACCGAAGAATGTCAGTATTTAATAAAAGGCTCGAAAACACGAGTTCTTTTAAATAATTTAGAAGGGAAATGGGCAGCGCTAGTTACAGTCAAAGATGGCAAAATCACCGTCCAAGGGATACCAAACACGCCTAAAAAAAATTTAAAGAGGAATAAACTCCGGTGGTGGGGCTTTTGGGAATTTCCTAATTTGTCATACATGCAAACTGCTGGCGATTGGAAAAGCGGAAAATGGATTAGAAAAATGGCGAGTGGGAAAGTAAAAGGTGCAAGCCAAATAGCCATAGTAGGCCAAATTTTAGCCTTGGCCCGACCTAAGGAAAAGGAAGAATAATTCTTTTTTAAATTGTAAGAAAAATTTTTTTTTATTTCATTTTTTATAATCATTTTATTTTTTCTATTTACAACCTTTCTATTCGTGAGATTTTTTCCAATTATTATATCCATTTATTCTTTTAATTTGATCAAAAGAGTTAACATTTAAATACAGTGATGTCATAATCATTTATTTAATAACGTAAATTTAAATACAAATTCAAACGAATTAAAAAAAAATCAATATATTAAAGATTAAATAATAGAAATCAAGGAGAATTAATTATGGCTATTGAAGAAGATCTGGACGAATGGAAAATAGCAAAAACTAGAAAAATGTATTCCTATGCTTCCGGCTATGTGGCTACAATCTTTTTATATATGTAACTCTTCCCCTTTTGTATTTTTATTACGAAGTCGAGGTTGGTTTATCTGTTATATATGTGGGCATTGCATTTGTAATTTTTGGGATTTGGAACATGGTCAACGACCCTCTCCTAGGGTATTTGACTGAGAAGCCTTTCAAATGGACTAAGAAATGGGGACTTCGAGCTCCCTGGGTCGTTCTTACTTCTATCCCGGTTTTACTACTTTATTACTTTATGTTCGCTCCACCTCTAGGTGCTGGTGATTTGATCATCTTTCTCTGGTTTATAATCATCACGTGTTTGTTCGACACGTTTTTCTCTATCTTCAACGATCATGTTTACAGCGGTTACACTAACCAATTTCCTTCAGAATACGAACGGAGAAAATCATTTGCAATAGCGTCAGTTTTTCTGGCTGTAGGGGTTCTCGGTATGACCGTTGTAAGTAGTGCAATAATAGTGCCCGGGGATTTAAAAACTTATCAGACATTCGCTATAATATCGCTTATAGTTATGATGGTTATGATACTTATTCTTTTTCTTGGAATAAAAGAGTCAGCCGAGATGAAAGAAATGTTCCTTCGGGGATTTGAGAAGGAAGACAAACCAAGCTTTTTTAAAACGGCGAAAACTGCACTTACAACAAAAAACTTTGTGGTATCTTTAATTGGTTATACGTGTCAAGTAACAGCCACAACATTAGTGCTAGCTTCTCAACTCTATATGTATGTGTATGTTTATGAATTGGACTGGGGGTTATACGCTATCCCTACTATAATAGGTATAGGAGCTTGGTTAGGATTTATACCCTTTTGGTCTAACTACGCTCGCAAGCATGGGTTCAAGAAAACATATTGGGTAGCTTTTGTTGGCCACGGCCTTTCTCTCATACCCTTTCTGTGGGCAGGGGCTTTCACAGACGGTATGGGAACTGTGATAGAAGTTACTATATATACTTTTATTATGTATGCGTTTTTTTCTGGGGAAGTTATCATGCTTATGCCCGTAGCCTCGGATACTTATGACCTGGTCGCGACGAAGCTCGGACAACGCATAGATGCGACCATGGTTGGAGTTAGAACCTTTTTCTTCCGCATTGCTATTGTCATCCAAGGAGTTGTTTTTACAGTGGTATCCATTGTCACTTTATTTGATCCCGATCCTGCCGCTACTACACAACTTCCTATAGCTGTATGGGGGATTCGCGTTAAGGGGTATTTAATACCAGCAATTATAATGTTTTTAATGGGATTACTATTTAGAGCGTTTTACACACTTGAAGGTGCCGAAAAAGAAGCGCTGGTAAGGAAGCTCAAAGAACTAGCACTTTATCGTTAAAGTGATATTTTAAATTTAAATCTAAAATTTTTAAATTTTTTTTATTTTACTTTTTCCAATTAGTATATTCATTTATCTTTATCTGGGTACCACCAACGAGGGTTACTACGGTTGTCTTTTTATGGTTTATAATGGTAATTTGTTCGACATATTTTTTAAATCTCGAACCTAATTTTCTTCAGAGTACGAGCGTAGAAGATCTTTGCATTAACGATGCTTTTACTGGATTTTAGGGTTATCGAGCTGGGTATTGTAGCTGGTGGATTGAAAGATTATTTTATTTATTTATTGTCTTTTGTCGAGACTGTTCGATAAGTGTACATACACGGATTTTTCTACCTTTTTAGAAATGCAAATTTCAATTAATTACGTAAGTAATTAAAGAATAATAAAAGAAGAACATTTAAATAGAAAAAGGTATCTATAATTAACTTAATTAACACAAATTTAAATACAAATTTAAACAAATTAAACAAATTAAACAAATTAAACAAATTAAACAAAAATAATTAAATAAGGAGATATAAAGATGGCTATTGAAGAAGATTTGGACGAATGGAAAATCGCATCTACGAAGAAAATGTATTCCTATGGTTTCGGCTATGTTATTATCAATTATTTTCTGTACGCTGGTTTTGCGTGGGTTATCTGGTTTTATGAGGTCGAGCTCGGTTTAGCTATTATATATTTAATGATCGCATATGTAATCTTTGCAATATGGAACATGGTAAACGACCCTCTCTTAGGTTACCTCACTGAGAGACCTTTTAAATGGACGAGAAAATACGGATTCCGGGCCCCCTGGGTTATTATTACTGCATTTCCTATCCTGATACTCTATTATTTTATATGGACCCCACCAGCCGGCGCGAGTCAGTTGGTTCTCTTTTTATGGTTTATCATCTTCACATGTTTGTTCGACACATTCTTTTCGATTTTTAACGACCATGTTTACGGCGGTTACACTAACCAATTTCCCACAGAGTACGAACGTAGAAGATCATTTGCAATAACGACGCTTTTACTGGGTTTTGGGGTTACTGGGCTAGGTGTTGTAGGTAGTATAATGATAGTAGAAGGGGACCCAAGCTCTTTCGTAAGACTCGCAATAGTAGTAATTATAATTATGGTAGTTTTAACGGTTCTTCTTTTACTTGGAGTAAAAGAGTCAGATGAGATGAAAGAGATGTTCATTAAATCGTACGAGCAAACTGAACAGATAAAATTTATGAGAACGATGAAAACTGCGCTTAAAACAAAAAACTTTAGGATATCTTTAATCGGGTATACGTGTCAAATAACAGCAATGACTTTAACTGGAGCTTCTATGCTCTATATGTATCTTATTGTTTGGGAGTTTGAGACCATGACACCCTATATCATCCCACAATTGTTAGGTTTAGCAACATTTTTGGGAATGATACCCTTTTGGTCTAACTACGCCAAAAAGAAGGGATTCAAGCAAACATATTGGCTTTGCTTTGTATTACATGGCATATCGTTCATACCCTTTTTATTCATTACGACAGAACTTGGATATCCACTCTTCTATATGTTGATATGTGTATTTGCATTAGTTCAAGGCGTGTTTTATTGTGGTGAGGTCATTATGCTAATGCCTGTTGCTTCGGACACTTACGATTTGGTCTCTAGTGAGATAGGAAGGCGCGTAGACGCGACTCTGGTTGGAGTGAGAACCTTTTTCTTCCGGATATCATTTATCATAGTAATTCTTGTCATAGGATTTATACATATCCTTACGGGTTTCGATCCAACACCTGGAGCAAAACAGACACAAATGGCAATAATTGGAATTCAAGTTCATGCATATTTAATTCCAGCAATTATAATGATTGTAATGGGATTCGTATTTAGAAAACACTACACGCTTGAAGGTGCCGAGAAGGAAGCTCTTGTAAGGAAGCTCAAAGATATGGAAATCTATCGATAGGCTGAATTCTAATAAAAATCTTAAAATATAAATTTTTTTTCTTTTTATCCTTTTTCTAATTGCTATATTCATTTATTCTGTGGTATTTTATACTTTTTCCAGATTATAAAAAAAGAAAAAGCTAAGTATGTAAGTAAACTTTCAAATAATTAATTATGGAGTGCCCTTTGCTATGGGAATATTGCCTTCTTTGGTTGGTGTGATCGTTTTTATGGCAATTATTCCATTCTGGAGCAACTTTGCAAAGAAACGTGGGTTCAAGAAAACATATTGGGTATGCTTCTTAGGTCACGGAATTACATTTATACCCTTTTTGTTCATAACGGATATATATATACATACTATATGTGTTGGTGTTATGTACGGTTTTTACTCAGGCGAAATCATTATGCTTATGCCGGTCGCCGCGGATACTTATGATCTGGTCTCTTCGAAGATGGAAAAGCGCGTAGATGCAACGCTTGTTGGCGTTAGAACCTTTTTCTTTCGAATTGCTTTTATCGCTACCGGTATTATCCTTCCGGTAGTGCACATTCTTACATTATATAGAGCTACTGATCAGCTCGCAGCGCAAACCCCATTGGCAGTGTGGGGGATTCGCTTTCACGCAGCACTGATTCCAGCGATCATTTATATTATTATGGCATTAATATTTAGACAATTTTATACACTTGAAGGAGCCGAGAAGGAGGCTCTTGTAAGGAAGCTCAAAGAATTGGAAATCTATCGTTAACATCAAGTCTTAATTTTAATCTTATCACTTTTTTTTTTTTTCTTACTTTTTTTTTATAATCATTTCATCTTTTCTATTTATGACCTTTCTATTCTTCATATATTTGAAATCGGAAATTAGAAGAAAATTGAATTCTTATGTAGAAGTGATACGAAAAACTTGTAGAAGATTAAAATCAACCCAAATAACAGAACAAAAAGATATAGGATGGACTCTAATGCTTTATTGTATGCCTTTTTGGCATAATTAAACCAGTAAGTTTTTAATCTAAAAAATTCAACTAATCTCCCCCAATATGCTTTATTTCTTGAATTCCTAAGGAAGCTCAAAGAATTGGAACTCTATCGTTAAATTGAAATTTTAAATTTACATCATATAATTAATTTTTTTTTTTAATTATCTTTTTTCGAATTACCGTTGATTTTAGTTGTAAAAAATTTGGAAAATCTTGGACATTTTATCTTTTTTTAACTATAAATAGTATAAGAGTATCAATCTCATGACAGAATACGACTAGTAGGGAACACGATTTAAATGAAAAATCAATAAATTTAATATTTTTTTTTTAATTTGATTATACTTTTTCTAATTATTATATTCATTTATTCTTTATCTGGGTACCACAGACGGGGAATACTACGGTTATCTTCTTATAGTTTATAACCTTTTTAAAAATGCAAATTTCAATTAATTACGTTAGTAATCAAAGAAGAAGATTTAAATAGAAAAATGTATCTATAATTAACTTAAATAACACAAATTTAAATACAAATTATACAAATTAAACAAATTAAACAAATTAAACAAATTCTTATATTAAATAATTAAACAAGAAATAAAGGAGAATTAACTATGGCTATTGAAGAAGATCTTACTTCATGGGAGATAGCTTCTACGAAAAAAATGGTATTTATTGCCCTTGGCTATGTTGTTATCAATTCTTTGGTTGGTTTGACGATAATGTACTACTTTTATACGGTTGAGGTCGGTTTACCTATATCGTATATGATAATAGCAATGGTGCTATTTGGGGTATGGAACATGATCAATGATCCCCTTTTAGGCTATTTAACAGATCGACCTATGAAATGGACGAAAAAATACGGATTACGGAGACCCTGGATCGTAATTAGCGCGTTCCCGCTCTTAATATTTTATGTCCTTATCTTTACTCCACCATTTGGCGCAAGTCTTCTAGTTTTATTTTTATGGTTTATAATCTCAACGTTTTTATTCGACACCTTTTTTTCCATTTACAACGACCACGTATATGGAGCTTATACGAACCAATTTCCTTCAGAGTATGAACGCAGAAGATCATTTGCGATAGCAACAATTTTAATGGCTTTTCTAATGACTGGTCTGGGCCTTATATCGTTCGTTATTATCAAATTCGGGAGACCGGAAACGTTCGCGACAGCTGCGATAGTAACTGTTATTATACTGGGCGTTTTTAATATTTTTGTTTTTATCGGAGTAAAAGAATCAGAAGAGATGAAAGAAATGTTCCTTAAAGGATTTGAGAAAGGAGAAAAAAAAGGTTTTATTGGTACGGTGAAAACTGCGCTAAAAACAAAAAACTTTAGGGTATCTCTAGTTGGCTATACCGTTTCCATAACTGCTGTTAGCTTATGGGGTGCGTCAGGTGCCTTCATGTTAAGGTATGTACTTAAAGTGCCATTTGTCCTAGGAATATTACCCACTTTGTCAGGTGTGGCAGGTTTCCTTTTATTAATTCCATTTTGGTCTAATTATGCTAGGAAACATGGATTCAAGAAATGCTACTGGACATGCTTTATATTACATGGTCTTAGTTTCATACCCTTTTTATTCATAACGGATATTATAACGTATACTATATTCGCATTTATTATGGGTTGCTGTTACTCAGGTGAGGTTATTATGCTTATGCCTGTTGCTTCGGACACTTACGATTTGGTCTCTAGTAAAATTGGAAAACGCGTTGATGCAACTTTGATAGGAGTGAGAACATTTTTCTTCCGACTTGCATTTGTCGTCCAAGCTCTTGTCATTGGTGGGATACAAATTTTTACCATGTTTGACCCAGCTGTAGAGGTTCAGTCACCATTAGCAATATGGGGGATTCTTATTCACGCAGCCCTAATCCCAGCAATTATGTATCTTGTCATGGGTTTAATATTTAGAAAATACTATACACTTGAAGGACCCGAAAAAGAAGCGCTGGTAAGCAAGCTCAAAGAACTCGATATCTATCGTTAAGGGGAAATTTTAAATTCAAATCTTATAAATTAATTTTTTTTTTTTTATCTTTTTTCTAATTACTATATTTATTTATCTAATTAATTTGATAAAAGATTATTCAAAAAACATTATCATAACTCCTACATAATACCAATAATCGTAGATATTTCTGAAACCTTTTTTACAATTGTAATTCGAAAAACCCACTCAAAATATTTATATAGAACTTGTTAGTTATACTTAATTTAGTTATCAAATATTTAACACAAATTCGACTATATCAATTAAATTTTTAAAATAAAAAAATAAATGCGAATTAAATATGAGTGAAGTAGAATTAGAAGAAGAATGGGGCATCGCACCTACGAAAAAAATGATTTGTTTTGGATTTGGATATCTCGTTGTTGCTTATCTATTAGGCGCTTTTTCAGGCATTGTTTTCTATTATTAAGAAGTGGAAGTAGGTTTACCCGTACTTTTAGTAGGTCTTGCATTTGTAATCTATGCGATCTGGAATATGTTCAACGATCCTCTTTTAGGATATTTAACAGATAGATCTTTCAAGTGGACTAAGAGGTGGGGTTTCCGTGCTCCTTGGATCGTGCTTTCTGCCTTTCCGATTTTAATATTTTATTTTTTGATTTTTACACCTCCTTTTGATGCGAAGACGGATCCTTTGTTAGTCTTTTTATATATGTTAATTATAACTGCTTTATTTGACACATTTTTTTCAATTTATAATTCTCAAGTATATGCTGGCTACACGAACCAGTTTAGAACGGAATACGAGAGAAGAAAAGGATTTTCAATAATTGTAGCCGTAGCAGGATTTGGCGTAGTTGGTATGGGTTTTATAGGACCGCTTCTTATTAAATACGGGGACAGGAGCACATTTATTTTAACTGCATTAATAGTAGTTATAATTTTAGCCGTTGCTAATATTTTTCTATTTCTCGGAATAAAAGAGTCAGAGGAATTAAAAGAGAGCTTAGGCAAAGGATTTGAGAGTACTGAAAAACAAGGCTTCTTTGGGCTAATGAAAACTGCGATTGGACGAAAAAATTTTGCGATATCTCTCATTGGATATACCGTAGTTATAACAGCGCAAACTTTAGCCGGAGCTTCTGGTATATACATGATGAAGGATGTTTTTAGATTGCCACTATTATGCAATATTCACTGGTATAGCGGGTTTTACTGGATATATATTATCAATACCATTCTGGTATAATTTTGCTAGGAAACATGGGTTTAAGAAAACCTACTATGTAGCATTGTTCTTTTCTGGCCTTTGTTACTTACCTACATTATTTATAACGGAAATATGGCAAGCTGTCATATTTACTTTTATAGGCGGTATTCCTTTCGCTGGCTATACCATCATGTTTATGCCAGTGGCGTCGGATAATTTTGACGATGTTGCAACGGTGATTGGTCGTCGCCAAGACGCAGCGCTTCAGGGAATAAGAAATTTTTTCTTTCGTATTGCCATTGTCGTTCAAGGAGTTGTCTTGACAACGATACACATTATTACGGCGTACAATCCAAGTCCTGGAGCTGTACAGACACCGCTCGCAATATGGGGGATTAGAGTTCACGCGGGGCTTATACCAGCAATCCTAATGCTTGTAATGTCGTTTATTATGTGGAAATGGTACGACCTCGAAGGCGAAAAGAAAGACGAAATGGTTCGCAAAATGCGTGAAATGGGGCTTTAAGTTTTATAATTTAATTACAAAATCAAAACTTTTTTTATTATTATTGTATCTAATTTTAAAACCTACACAACTCATATTATTATAAGAATATTTAAAATAGCTAAATGTGGCTGCTTTTGACAGCAAAATATCGGGGGATTATATTAAAAGAACAAGATGCTCAAACTCTCAGTGATCTCGAAGCATTAATGGTATCAGAAGGAGCACCTCCGTCGTTTAGGTTTATTACTCAAAACAATCGAGTCATAAAGTTATTC
>JAUWBH010000101.1 GCA_030605085.1 Promethearchaeota archaeon
AGAATTAGTAATTGAAATAACCCCTGGAAAAATTAAGTGTCGAGAATGTAGTAAAATCTCAACTGTGACTTTAAATGAAGAGGCTTAATTAACGGGACTTCAATTGTTTCAATGTAAACACTGTGAAAGTAAAAACACTGAAATAGTGGAAGGGAAAAAAGCTAATGTAAAGAATATTAAAATTCAAGAATAAATTTTTGAATAAATTTATCCTCATTGCTCAAGAAAACACCATTCTTTAGTTTTCTTCAATCAATGGTTTATTTCTGATTTTTCCACAAACGTTAAATATTAAGTTAATAATTAAGTTAATAAAAAATTATCTAACCATTATTACCGATTATTTATTTAAATTCCCGTTCAAATGACATAGTTATGAAAGATTTAAGGTGTTAATATGTTTTTGATAAAAAATTGCCTCGGCATTTAAACCTTGATCTACACAGAACTTTGTCAAATTTTTATATCTTTCAAGTGGATCAGCTCGACTTATCCAGCATATTTTTGCCATACACTCGGGACAACATGCTAGTGGCCTCCTATCCGCTTCTTCTCGTGAATTTGAGCCATTCATCATGCAATTATATGAAATACAATGTTTCAATGAAAAAATATGGGCAGTTTCGTGAGCCCCGGTTTTCATTGTGCGCAATAAGCATAGACGAAA
This sequence comes from Promethearchaeota archaeon, assembly GCA_030605085.1. The sequence goes on from JAUWBH010000101.1 coordinate 668, forward strand.
ATCTTTTTCACTATTCTCAGGATTTCCATTGCGATATATTGACCAAACACCTACTCTATGGAGGAGAGATCCTTGACCAAACACAAAATTCCATCCCTTACCAGGCCATAAATCTTCTGCTATAAATGCTATATACGCAGCAGCATTCTTAGGGAGGCGAGGCTTCAGAATTTTATACAAAACATATTTAGAAAGAATTTGATGATCACCCCATTGTGGATGGATTCGCTGTGCTTGTGGTGGAATCTCTGACAAAGGGATGTCCTCTACGATAACTTTTGGCAAATTGTAAAATAGGCTCATAAATTCCGCTGTGAGTGTAATAATTTTCCGTTGAAGGCTAGATAAATCTCCTAAGGGTTGGATATAGATTATACGGCGTTTCTCTCGGGGAAGAACTGGATTGGAGTCAAGATATTCTTGGAAAGTTTGTCCTGATTCCTCTTTAAAGCTAAGCCATTCTCCTTTTTTAGGTTTTCCCATTTGTGTATGCAAAGGTCTTAATAGATTAATTTGCTCTTTTAATAATTTTTCAAAAGATTTCAATGTCATATTTCTCTATAAAAACTATTAAAATTGATAGTTATTAATGCTTCTATTTAAATAAGGTTAAACCTTGATATGAAGAAATTTAACGAGAATTAAATTTTAAAAGAATTAGCTCTAAAAATTTAAAGATTAAATTAAAATCCCATTTAGGACGCCATGTTGGCCAGGGCGACTAGTAATTTTAGCTTTTCCAAGCTCTGTTTCGATTATAGCGCCTCTTGTAAGGATGTGCCTTCGATTTAAACCTCTTGAAGCTGCGTTGCTTTCGAATTTTAATATTCTCACTTTCGAAGTTTTATTCGTTTGAGGATCTGTAACATTTATATACAAAGAAGAAAATAATTTAAGTTTATAATTACCCCCCATAACTCGTTGCTTTTTCTTTTTCTCTTTATTTACTGTTGTATGAATAGGAGGTCTCTCCAATTCCCGCTTTCTCTTCTTACGGAAATGTTTATATTTTTTACCAGTATATTTTCTTTTACTTCTCCACTGACTTCTTGCCATAAAAAATTGACAATCCTAATTCAAATTTAATAATAGTGGTAATAAACGATATCTTTAAAATTTTTTTAAATTTAAGGCGTTTATAATTTTTTAAAGAAAAATATATTTAGTTCAATTCTTTACAAATAATATATAGCATTAAAAAAAGCAATTTTCATAATAGATTGAGATTAAGATTTTAATGATGGAAAATAATTCTAGTATTCGTAATTTAGACGAAGCTTCCATAAAAAAAGTTATGTCGGGAACCACGACTGTAGGAATAATTGTCAAAGACGGAGTAATTGTTGGTACAGAGAGTCAAGCAACCGCCGGTTACATGGTAGCTACAAAAACAGCGCAGAAGTTATTTCAAATAAACGATTATACTTGTGCCACTATAAGTGGAGGAGTTGCAGACTGCCAGTATGTTATCAATCAGATACAAGCGTTATCTAGACTTAAACAAGTTGAAGAAAATATTATTCCCGAGCCAAAATACATTGCAAATATTACGAGAAATATTCTCTATCAAGGGCGTTCGTATTTTCTCGCATTGATGATTATTGGGGGGTATTCAGTAAAGGAGAAAGGCGGCAAGCTCTTTGGCATCGATCTTTTAGGTACACTTTACGAAGAGGATAAATTTATCGCCTTTGGGTCAGGATCACCGTTTTCCCTTGGTGTTTTAGAAGCAGACTGGAAACCCGACTTGCCTAAATCTGATGGAATAAACTTAATAAAAACAGCCATTTCAGCATCGCGAGAAAGGGATGCTGCTTCTGGATTTCATATTCAAATTGCAGAAATTGATAAAGACGGCTTTAAACAGGTACAATAAAATATTCTCTTAATAATTTCTTATTCTTTAATTCTTTCCACTTCAACTTGCATAAGCTCCTCTTTAAAATAAATAAACCCGTTTAAATTGCTATTTGTAGCATCCATTATTGTCCAAACTAGATACTTAAAATTTTTTAATCCACAAGTATCTAAAAATTTCATATGACCTAAATCTACTCCACTAGGATGAGAACCCGCAGGATGAGAATGAAATATGCTTATTAATTTTAAATTAAACTCATTATGAGCTTGTTTAAATACTCTGTTAAACTCTTCAAAATTTTCAATTAGAAATGCTACTGGGGATTTTCTATCAGATTCAAAACACTTAAAATTTTGACCAATGTAATGATATTGGTACTGACCACTATTATTAAGTTCTATTGATTTAATATCTCCAAATATTAAGCCACACGCTTCGTTAGGACTCGCGCTCACTACGCATTTTTTCAGTTGTTCAAGTAATTTTTGACTTAATATTATTTTTATATCTTTTTGGTATTTCGTTTTATAATCCTCCAATTATTATTATAATAAAGTTAAGGAAGCATTTACTGCCACTAATCTTGCTCTTTCAGAATTATCTCCTAAACCTATAATTATTACATCTTTTTTTTCAAGATTATAATTTTTATCTATAACTTGGTTTTTAACGTATTTTTGGACATTATCTTTTATTTCCATCTGAAATTCATCACTTTCAGAAGCGGAAGTTAATGGGAAATGAAAATTTTCTCCATCGTAAACGAGGCATGTCGCTCCAATTCCATTTACCTTAATTGCTGCGTCTCTTTGAGCAATTCCATTCGTTATTTTTTCACTACTATTTTTAACTTGACATAAATAAGCATGTGCTCCTTTAAATTCAATTATTACATCTTTTAAGATTGATAAATCACCGTCGTTAATGAGAAGTATTACATTTTTAATTTTATTTAAATATTTTAAGCCAGCATCCGTTAAAATATGCCCTTTTCGACGATTTTTGTCTGGTACCGCTACAAAATTCGTTTTTTTACTTAATTTGGTAATTAAAGATTTTGCGGTTCCTGAACCAATTAATAATTCTTTTTGCAAACGATATCTACCAATCCCATCAGGATTTTCTCCAAATATAAATAAGGCTAAGAGGATATGAGCGTATTCGAAAGTTGGCTTGATTGTTTCACTATGAAACATTTCGTCTAATTCTTTTAACATCTCTATAAATAATATTGAATCGTTAATCTAAAAAAATTATTAATACAAATAATATAATAGAATAAAATAATAAGTATTTGTATTGTTTTCATTTGACTTATTTACATCTTGATAATTTCTCAATTCTACGATTATCTTGATTTATATTAATTAAAATGCTGTAATCCTTGCTAGATTTCCATCCTTTTGATTTGATCTCTCAGTATTTTAACTGTAAAACATAAATTATTAAGTCATAGATAACACAAAAAATCCACATTTATCGTTTCGGTATTTGATCGAATTTTCTTTTTTTTCTTTATTTTCAACAATCTTTTCTATTTAGCAGAATATAGATAATTTATATGAGATTATAATTCCATAATTTAACGAAAATGAAATTACGGTAAAAAATTCCAAACTTGCACCAGATTGATCATCTCCGTAAGTTGGAATTTTGTCGTTAAATTTTTTTTATTTTTTTCTTCATAAAATTAAGGATGTTCCTAAATCTTTAAATATGTAAATGATTTATGTATATATGATAAACTCTTAAAAATATAATAAAAAAATAAAAATCAAAAATTAAATTTATAAAATAATAATAAAGTGGAGGAATAAAAATGTCTGATTATATCTCTTGGTCTCCAATAAGGCGCCTTATGAAACAATAAGAAGCATTTCGCTTCATATGACAAAATAAGGGTGCCGTTATTGTCGCTCGAGACGCTGTAAATGAATTAGTTGATTGGATGGGTCGCAGTGCTGAAAAAATTACGAAAACAGCTCTTACATTAACAAAACATGGGAAGAGAAAGAAAGTGACTCGCGACGATATTTTACTCGCAATCAAATACTTCTAAATCATGTTTCTGCTTTTCAGCAGAAAAAGTATCCTTGAGCGATAAAAATTATAATTCTTTTTTTTTTAACTTCTTAATTTTTCTTAGCTTCTGTTCATTAAAATTTAGTATTCTTTGCCTAATTTGTTTCCTTTTGATTTAGGCTCTTACATGTTTTAATGTAGAATTTTAATAAAGAAAAATTGGTGAGTATGAAATTATGGAAGTTGGAAAGAAAGTATGTAAATTACTATATACGCTCAAATTATAAAATCTATGTCATTTACCATTTTCGGATCTTATTAGAACATTTGCGAGGCGCTTAGGTAGAAAAAAAGCTAAATAAAATAAAATCCCACTTAAAATTACTAATGCCCTAAATAAAGCAGTAAAAAATGGATAGATTGTTGGCACAAAAGAGTCTGACAATATTCCGGCAGTATAAATAATAAACGCCATCAGCAGTAATCTACCTTTCCACTTAATAATTTTATCGTCAATTCTCATCGTTTTTAACGAAAAATGAACGCCCGTAAAAAAAATGCTTAAAAATCCAAACATTCCGAAAATTAAAACAAAAATACCGAAGCGAATGTTAAACTTTCCTTCTAGTGCTCCAACCAGAGCAATCAGCTCTGGATCTCCCGAAAATAATAAGATGTAAAAAGTAACGTAAAACATTCCGGCAATTACGCAATAAATATAAAAAAGAATTTTCTTTTTATCTAATTCGGTCAAAATACCATACGAATGAATCCAAATTAGAAGTGTCAATGGATATAACGACGCCGCAAAACATATATACATAACACTCGACAAACCATGATCTAAAAAAATATACATAATGAATGTAATGGAGGCGGATAACCACGGGCTGCCCATGAGTACCCAGAAAATGCCGACAGGGATAAGTCTATTGTTTTTAGATTTCTTAAATTTATACATAATTCCAATTCCAATAGAGATTGTTATTATTAAAGTAATTAAAGCGAATAATCCTTCAATAAATTCTATCTGATTTAAATCTGATACTGCCATAAAAATAAACCATAAACTTTATTTCGTTTAAAAAAAGATAGGGTTTTCTTTTAAAAATTTTTTTAAATCAATGTTTTATTTTGTAATAAAATCTAATTCTTTTAACATCTCCATAATTTATATTGAATAAAAAATAAAAATTATTAAGTTATTGATAACACAAAAAATCCGATTTGATGTCTTGGAGTTTGATCGAATTTTCTTTTTTTTCTTGATTTTCAACAAAATATCTTAGTTTGCAGAAATTAAAAAAATTAGATGTAATAATAATGCCAAATCTTAGCGAAAATGAGATTTCGGTAAAAAATCCTAAACTTGCACCAGATTGTTCATCTCCATAAGTTGGAATTTTGTCGTTAATTTTTTTTTATTTTTTTCTTCATAAAATTAAGGATGTTCCTAAATCTTTAAATATGTAAATGATTTATGTATATATGATAAACTCTTAAAAATATAATAAAAAAATAAAAATTATAAAATAATAATAAAGTGGAGGAATAAAAATGTCTGAATATATCTCTTGGTCTCCAATAAGGCGCCTTATGAAACAATAAGAAGCATTTCGCTTCATATGACAAAATAACGGTGCCCTTATTGTCGCTCGAGACGCTGTAAACGAATTAGTTGATTGGATGGGTCGCTCTGCTGAGAAAATCACGAAAACAGCCCTTACCTTAACCAAACACGCTAAAAAACATATAAAAATATTATATGCTTAGTATAGGAAAAAGATTACACGAAACGACATCTTAATGGCCATAAAATACTTCTAATTTTTAGGTGGGTTAGATAAATATAATTTTAATAAATTTCTTTTTTTTTTTTCTTGCTCTTTACCTTACTTTAATAAGATCATTATATATAGTATCGTATTTCAATAACTTATTTAATAAATCTAATTAATAGAATAACATTATATCTCTGCTTTTCAGAATTTTTATATAATTAGTTTAATAGTAAATAATATGCCCGAAAAAAAAATTTATAAAACGGATTTTCTTGGGAAAAAAGAGATGTTTTCTAAACCAAAGTATGTAATTGAGAATGGTAAGGTATATGAAACGGATTTTCTTGGGAAAAGAAAGGTTTTATCTAAACCAAAGTATGTAATTGAGAATGGTAAGGTATATGAAACGGATTTTTTTGGGAAAAAAAAGGTTTTATCTAAACCAAAATATAAAATCGATAAAACATAATCTTATAACAATAATTTAAGGGACGGGGATTCTTTCATGATTTTATTTAGTTCAAATTAAACCTTGAATTTCGGGGTGTGAAATTAATTGGTTTAATTTCTCATGTTCTTCACATGGTTCTAAACGAAAAGATATAGTACCTCCTAATTTTAATATTGGAAGACCATTACGCATAAGACACTCTATTTTTTCACAATGTCGATAACCCATTACTGAATGTGCGTGTTCGTGTAGTGCCATTATGACCATCACTAGTGTTATTTGTCCTAAATTTAGTTCTACGCCTATATCATCTTCAAACTCAATAATACCCCCTAAAATTCTTTCAAAATTAATAGACGGTGGAGATCTTCTACTTGATCCATAAGCTACTCTGCTAGGATCAACTTTTGCTGGCACTTTATCAGTCAACCTAGCCAATTCAGGTACTTTTAATAATTCGTGTCTAAATTCAGATGCGGTAAGAACTCTGACATTTAATCCTATGTCATTTATTGTTTTAATAGTTAGATAAGCGATATGCATCCGATCAATTTCATGTCCATTAAAATAAATGATTCTATCAGGATCTTTCATACTATTTTTCAATTCTTCCTTATTTTGTCTTTTTCATTTACCTTACAATTATAATATTAACATAAGTTAAAATTAATATTATCGTATTTCAATAATTTATTTAATAAATTTATTTAATAATATACTATAATCAGAAAAAAATAATTTAACAATGACTGATAATATCTATAAACCAGCTGATATTAGGTTAGACTCTCTGAAAACTAAAATCTGGTTATTATCCCTTCTAGGGTGTGGAATTTATGCTATAATTGTAATATTAATCTTGTATTTTGCACAAATTTCAGTAGGAGTGGAGACAGTTATAATCTATAGTTATATTTTCATAGCTCCTTTGACTTTGTATGCGGTGTGGATGGCAGGATATATATGGAAATCGAAAAAATGGCATCATAATGAAGAAATTTATGGTGGACGAATCCAAAATTTATTGTTATTCCTCTTATTGGGTGTTTGTGTGATTAATTGGGCAAGTTTTTGGAATTCGGGTCTCGATGTTCTATGGTTAGCTGCAGCTATGAATTATTATATTCTCACAAATGATATATTTTGGGCATCTGTAATCTATGCGATCGGTGCTTATGCGGTCACACCCGCATTAGTGGAAGAATTCCTCAAATCTCTACCTTTCATCTTGGCATATTTCGTGATATTACAGAGGAACCGTAATTCAGAACAAAAAGGTAAAGGGATGCTCGGGAATGAATTAAATGGTTTTTTACTCGGTATTTTAATAGGAATAGTTTTTGAGATCATAGAATTGTCGAGTTATGTTATAAGTACAATAGTTTTAGGTGGCTCAACCATCGATATTTATCGTCAAGTAACAATTAGAAATTGGGCTCCAATCCATATAATGGGGGCCGCTATAGGTGGTTTTGCGGCGGGTAGGGCAGAAAGACTCCGGTTTGAACTTGGAGAAGAAAATTTACCTATGAAAACTCAGGTTAAAAAGTTTTTAAAAAGATTCTTACCTTTTTGGTTCATCCCTGTTCTGATGCATTTCACATGGAACAGTTCGGGTATCTGGATTTTTCTTATCGTTTTAGCTGTTAACGGAGACATGGTTTTATTTGAAACGCTTTCAACTATCGTATATGTAGGATTAAGTATTATTTCATTTGTTATACTGCTAATTTATTTTAGAAAGGCAAATAAAATCGCTGAAAACATGTATCGTTGTCCGGAAACTGGAATAATTGTTGCTAGGGAAGGTATTGTGTGCAAAACCTTTAGCGATACCCCTTCCTCTAAAACTGTTGATATTAATATAAAATTAGTACAAATTCCATGTCCTAAATGTGGCAGGTTATCAAAAAGAACTCATAAATTTTGTACCAAATGTGGATTTAATTTTATAAAAAAAAGAAAACGAATCAAATTATACAACGGCCATTCAATGAGACTCATTATTTTTTCTTTAATTTTTATTATCCTCTTTTTAATATTTAATTCAATTTTAACGGTTTTGTTATTATCTGCATATGTCGGTATTGCGCTGCTAATACTTATTACTCAAATAAGCGTTGTAATAATAACTGTTGGACTAACAATATATGCCATAATAACGCTTTTAAAGTTAAGAAAAAAGTATAGGGGCTACAAAAGCATTTGGGGATGGTTAATACTAATTCTTAATTTAATTGGAATGATTGGTACATTTCTTTTCCTAGGCATAGCTTTCTTGATATTCGGTTTAATAGCAATTATTATTGGTGAATTTTTTACTTTTTTAATTCAGACTGCGACAGGCTTCCATTTATTATTAGGTGCGGCAATTTTATTCATTTTAATCATATTTGGTTTTCTAAAAGGAGAGCAAACCTTACAATATGAACGAAAATTCTAATTTTTTTTTATCATAATTTTTTTTTAAATTATTTATCAAGTAGACAACGAATTAAAGAAATTAGTTATTTTACATAATCAAAATAAGAATTTAACTTAAGAATTGTAAACTTTAAAATTATATATTTTTACTTCATGAGAGTATTGGATGCATTATCTTAAAATACTCTCCCTTAAAAGGGCGAGATTCCTTCTTCCTCGAATGATGATGATGGTGGTGGTGGTGACAACGACGATGATAATAGTGGAGGTGGTGGCGGAGGTGGAGGCGATAATGGAACCAAAAAAAGCAGTGCTGACGAAAGTGGCGAATTAACAAGTTTCTTATTGTCTCCTATTGGATTAATAATAGCGGGAAGTATTACTGCTGGTGGAATAATTGGTGTAATAGTGGTTATTAAGAAAGTGGGCGTAGCTAAAGTACGAAAATAGAACAAGGACAAAATTCATTGTAATGCTACAATTGCATTTAGCAATGTTTTACTTACTTTATAAGTTTTTGATACTTTTCTGCAAAATAATCTTATATTTCGGTCAGAAACAATCTTTTCTTTATTTCCTTGTTTTCAATATTTTTTCGTGTAAGACTTTAAAATTTTCTTCTGGCTTTTTATTTTCTAAATCGTTCCTCATTACAATTTTAATAGCATCGGAGGGACATTTTGAGACACAAATTCCACATCCTACGCACCAATCTTTATCAACAACGGCTTTATCGTCTATAATTTCAATTACATCTGCCGGACATATCTCAACACAGCTACCACATCCTATACATTTATCGCTTAGCGTTTCACGGATAAAATAAGTCGCCATGAGTTCATCTCTTGGTATTTTCCTTCGCTTAATCCTCCCGAGGCTCCAGCAACTACATGAACAACAATTACAATTTTGTTGTACATTATCAATAGCGTTATCCGTAAAATGGACTAAACCCGATTCTTCAGCTTTTTTACTTATCTCTAACGCCTCTTCTTTAGATACTTCCCTTCCGAATCCATTTTCAATCATAAATTGTGCTAAATCGTTAAACTTCATGCAAACTTCTTTTGGGTGCATGCATTCTCTTCCTATTATTTTCATTTGCACTCTGCAAATGCATTGAGCAACGCATATAATTTTTGCTTTTTGAATAATATTGCTCATTACTTGAAATGGCAAAACAGTAGCTCTTTCTGGTTCGATGGTTTCATCAACTGGTACAAATCTGAAAGCTATAGGGGTAGTACTAAAAGCTTCCTTAGTTACTTCCGTGTTAAAATACTTTAATGTAAGTTTTGTCATTTTTTTCGAATGAGGAGTTTCTTCACCTTTCCAAAAAAAGACTTGTGGGAAACCAAAACCCACCTGCTGTAAAGCGTAAAATATTTCTCCATTTTTTTTTTTAGAAAATAACAACCCCCTTTTTGAAAGATCTTGAAGGTTTTTTTCTAATTTTTTTATAGGAATGTCAACAGAAATCGATATTTCCTTAGCGGTAATTCCTTGAAAAGGTATGACTTTATTGGGTATTGCCAATGCAATTTTAGCTTCCTCTAAACTGAAATTTGCCTTTAGCATTTCGAGTAAATCTTTTCTAGGCGGATACATCATCGATAGTGAGGATAGATGATCCATTAATTGTTCATGTATGTCTTGGGTTTTCACGATAGTGACCTCGTGTTAAATCATAAATAAAATCATATATAGTTTTTAATTATAAAAATTAAATCTTTTCCTATATAAAGATAATGCTTTCCAATAAAAAACAAAAATTTTGCACTGTTATAGGTTTTAAAAATCTTGAATGTCTCTTAATCCTATATGCCAACATGTTCCCCTGAGTATTTTTCGCATTTGTTCTTAAAAAAAAATCAAATTTTATATCGACAATATCAGGATAATATATTTAAAAAATGTAAAAATAAGAATTCTTTAGTTGTTCTACCAACTGGTTTAGGTAAAACTATTATCGGTATTTTATTTATTGCTAATTCTCTAAAAAGGTATAAAAAATCTAAAATAATTATTTTAGCCCCAACAAGACCGTTAGTTTCACAGCATAAAGCCTCTTGCAAAAAATTTTTGGATTTAGAGCCTGAATATATCACATCTTTAACGGGGAAAATTTCTGGTGAGAAGAGAATATTATTCTTTAATAAGTCAAAAATTATTATCTCAACCCCTCAAGTAATTAAGAATGATTTAATGAGGGGGCGCTACAATTTAAATCAAGTTTCGCTTATTATTTTTGACGAAGCGCATAGGACCAATGGAAATTACGCTTACAATTTTATTTCCAAAGAATATATTAATAATTGCTCGGATCCTTTAATTTTGGGTTTAACAGCGTCGCCTGGAAAAGATTATCATCATATTCAGCAATTATGTAATAATTTACATATAGAAAAAATTGTGTTTAAAACTCGTGATGACGATGATGTAAAAGAATATGTCCACGATATTGATATCTTTATCGAGAGAGTTGGGCTTCCTATAAAACTTCTCGAATTAACTCAAATATGGGAAAATTTGTTTAAAAAATTCTTAAGATTCTTTATAGACAAGAATTTAATTAATCCCTATAAAAAGTATTTTTCAAAATTGGATTTTTTGAGAATTGCTCACGATTTAACTATATCGTTAAAATATGAATCTGAAATAATAGAATACGATCTTGCGGAAAATTTATATTATCATTCTCCAATGATTATCGATGTCGTAAAAGAAAATAACCTAAATATCCATTCAATATTCTCTTATTGCTCCAGTTGTATATCTTTACTTCATGGAAAGGATTTATTAGAGACTCAAGACATTACTCTTTTTAAATCATTTTTGGATAAAATTAAATTTAGAGCAGATGAAGATGTATTGGCTGCTAAAAGGATTGTTAATTCTGAACATTTTAAATTTATAAATTCTGTTATCAAAAAAGAAGATAAGTCAAAATTACATCATCCTAAAATATTCAAATTAATTTCACTTATAAAAGAGGAATTAGAAGAATCTCAAAATCAAAAAATCATTATATTTACTCAATATAGAGAAATGGCAGAATTGTTGAAACAAAAATTATCAAAGGAGTTTTCTTGTCGACTTAATGTAGAAAAATTTATTGGTCAAGCAACAAAAGTAAATGATTTAGGTTTCCCTCAACACCAACAAATTCAAATACTTCAAGAATTCAGAGAAGGAAAAATCAATGTTTTAATAGCAACCAGCGTGGCTGAAGAAGGTCTTGATATACCTAATGTTGACGCGATAATTTTCTACGAGCCCGTTCCCTCGGAAATTCGCTTAATCCAGAGACGGGGGCGAACGGGCAGGTTTGCTCCAGGACGATGTTATATTTTAATAACCGAAGGGACTGTTGATGTCCCCTTCCATATTGTTGCTAAAAACAAAGAAAAAACCATGAATTCAGTATTATTAGATCCTGGACAATTAATATTAAATAAAAGTATAGTCCGTAAAAGAATAAAATTCTCAACCAATACTGATGCTTCTTCTGAATTTGATATTCTCAAAAATTTTAAAGAACGGCGGGATAAAGAAAAAGAATTACTAGCTAATCATTCCATTGAAGAATTAATTTCAGAATTGGATAATTACGCCAAAAGCGAAAAATATAAGAGACTTAAAGATTATGGTGTGTCTTTTTACTCAGATATAGTTAAAATAGATGAAACAAAATTAAGAAAAGAAATGCTTAAAATTAAAGGTAAAAAGAACGCTGTTTCAAAAGAACCAAAAATTTATCTTAATAAGAATTTGAAAACTCTAATTAACATTATCAAAACTTACGGCAAAGATGGAAGATTAGATTTTCCAAAATTTCAAAATCTTGCAGAAGAGGAAGAAATAACTGATCGTAAATTCTTTATTCATTTTAATCAGGCTTGTTATTTAGGCTACTTAAAAAAGCACTTAAATTGCGTACATTTTATTAAAGATTACGATTAAAATATAGTTTATGAAAGTATAAATGTCTAGTTTGTTTATTTTTTAGTTTTTTTAATATTTCGAAAGTCATCAAACCTTAACCTTTTCTTCTTTGCCTCGTTTGAAAATGAAATAAAAAACTAAAATTAAAACAATCAAAATTGGAAAGGCAAGTACAGCAGGATTACTTCCACTGAAAATGTAAATATAATATGTTATTGCCAATAACGAAGCAAAAAAGCCAAAAATTGAACCATAGTGGCTTAAAAATGTTTTTATTCTTCTTAAAAACATATATACTCTAAAATTCATTTTTTTTATTGTCTCTAATTCCTCTACATCTAAATCGTCTAAAATCTCAGGATTTTCATAATAAATACCAAAACGAGGATCATATTTTCCCTTTAACATTCCAACACTTATAAGAAAAATCAGGTGATCTTGTATTTTTTTTTTTTTAATTCTGAGCTCGTTATTTAAAAATCCAATTGTTAAATATTCATTTGCTACAGCTTTAATCGCCATTTCAATGTACGTTTTGACGATTATTCGTTCTAATGATTTTACTTTTTCCATTAATACAATAAAATATCCCTTGACAAACTTATTAAAATCGTCTAAGATGTGTTTATTTTTCAATTCAAAATTTATAGTTTGTTTATTAAAATCTTTTACTAAACTCTTAATATCTTTACTAATTTCTTTTACTTCTAATTCAATGTGTTTTACTCGTTTTTGAATTTTATAATGAGCTCTTCTAAATTCTTTTGTTTCAATGTCATCCTCCACTCTTGCTTGTAGCGTCCCTAGTAATTGACTCATGAGAATCTTCTTGTTATTAATATAAGTTATCAATTTTCCACGGAAAGCTTCATTTTTTAAAATTCTTAACTCGTCTATTATTTTTTCTTTTTTATCTTCATATTCTTTTGCAAATTCTTTTTTTTTCTTTACGATAAACTCGCCAATTTCAGAAGCTAATTGAAAAGACTCATTACTTTTATTCAATGTTAATTTTAAATCATTCTCGATTGTTTCTTGGGTTTGTTCAAATTGACTTGCCAATTTTGTCCATTTACGCTCAAAACTTTCTTTAACCTTTAAATATGCTTTGCCTCGAGATTTTTCAATTTCTTCAAAAATTTTAGCATATTTTTTATTTAGTTCTAATTTTAAAACATTAAATTCCTGGGCAATAAAGTTCTGTTTATTTGTAAAAAGTTCTAAATTACTTTTTATAGAATCAATAGCTAATTCGTTATTTTTAATGACTAAATCGAGATAATTCTTCGTGTCAAGGAATTCCTTTCTTGTTTTATCTATCTGAAGTTCTTCTATTTTGTTATTAAATTGAATTCGGATAATTTCATCAAAATTCAAATCGTTTATTCGATTTTTAAGTTCCAACATATTTACATTAAGCGTTCTATTTCTTATACTCGAATCGTAAAGAGCTAAAATTTTTCCAACAGTTTCCCTCGTTAATTTTAATAATTTACTTTCAATGAAATTTCGCAAATCTTTGTTCTTATAATAATGATTTGTGTAAATCAAGACACATTTTTCAGCTTCATAAAGTTCAGCGTTTAACTTAGAAATCTCAATCATATCTCTAATTCGTTCCATTAGAACTTTACATTTTAACCCTAATTCCTTTTTTAATTCAGAGACCTTTATGGTATTTGTTTTTTTCTCGCTAACTATTGAATTAATCTTTTCAGTAATAATGTTATTGATGTAATCATCTTTTAGGACGCTAATTTCGTGATTAATATACTCTTTGAAATTTTCCCATTGAATCGTAGTTACTTTATACTTATCGTCAAAATTAACAATTGTCTCCCTGCAATTGTTCAATTTCTTTAAGTAAAGCCTATCAGTTTCGTCAAATTTATTTTGAATATTGCCAAATCCATTAATTATCTCTTTAATTTTTTTATCAGCTGATTGATCTAAACTATTTTTATAATTTTTTAACTCTGTTTTAAATTTAGATATCATTTTTGAAACAAAATTATCAAAATCCTTAAGTATTGCTCTATTTCTCGATTCTATTACGATATTTTTTAAAGTTTGTTCTTGTTCTTGAATAATTGAAACTAAATCACCCTCTAATAAATCTAATTTCCCTAATAAATGTCGATAGAGAAGATATAGTTTCTGCTTAGATTTTATTTCAGTTTTAACATTTTTTTGAAGTTCTTTAATCTTATATATTTTATCGTTTAACAATCTTTCAGATTCGTCTTTTATAATATTAAAAGCTTCCACGAATTTGTGATCATCTACTTTATTCTGGGCTTTATCACCTATGGCATTACTCTTTTGAATAAAGTTATTTTTCAACGAGCCTATTTTATCTAAATTTTCCTTAAAGAAATTGAATCCCTCCAAATAGTCTTTAAAAATCTCTGTTAAAAGCTCATTTATACTAATCCATTTGTTAATTATTTTAGTACGCTTCTGAACAATTAATTCTTCTTTTAAAGTTATTTTTTGAGAAATTTCGTGAATTTTTGCTCCGAATTCGTCAATATTTTGACGAAGTTTTTCGAATTCTTTAATAATTAAAGAAAATCCCTTATCGGAATAACCTTTTTCGAAAGTTTCTCTAAATAATTGCTTAAAATCATCTATTTTTCTATTAATAGCTTCGCTAAAAACGAAGATCTTCTCTTCTAACTCGTCTAAACTTTTATTTAAATCTCTTATTTCTTCTTTTTCAGATATTTTATCCATAAGATAGGCATTTACTTCTTTCAATTTCTTGCTTAAAATTTCGTATAATTCTGACCACTGGGCGATTTCCGATTTAAAAATATTGTGAATATCAATATAATATAAATCTTCATTAAACGAATTTTCAATATTTTCGTTAAGAAAGTCCGCTTCCATCAAAGCATCTCGGATGACATATTTTAATCTCTCTTTTGCTAGCGATAACTCCTCTAACAAAAGGTAAGACTCGATTTCCTCCTTTATTTGCACCGAAGTAGTTTTTAATTTTAAGGTCATATTGAATATATCGTTCTTTATGTCCTTTAACTTGCTTTTTTCGTAATATAATCGATCTATATTAACTTCCGTATCAGAAACAATTATTTTTTCTAAAAAGAAATCTAAATAAAAATAATATTTTGTTTGAACCAAAAACTTCTTTTTTGTTTTTATTTGCCCTTTAAAATAATTCCGATTAACCATATCAAGAACAAGTGAACGAACATCTCTTATTTTTATGGGATTATTTCTTTGTTTTATATTGTATTTTTTAATTATATCGGAAAGTGAAATTATGCTATTATTTAAAAGCTGATCGGATATCGTAGATGCAATAAGACTATTCCTTTCATTGAGATTCACTAAATAATTTCGGAATTCGACTTTATTATCTAAGATTTTTAAATTAATAGTGTAATAGCTATTAATATAAGAAATAACCTCTTCAATTCCATGCGTCAGTCCATATGCTGTTTTAACCTGATTCAAATCAACATATTTTAGTAAGTCTAATTGCTTGAATATAAATCATTCAATCTCGTTAATGAATTTGTTCCATATTATTGATAAAAGGATTATTAATTTTGAGATATCCATTAATTTAATAAGATTTGGACTAGTATTTTCGCTTAAAATTTCGTTCAAAGTTGAATTTATAAATGAATAAATCCCTACTGGATTATAATCCAACAACCAAGAATAATTATCGAGCGCAAATGTTATCCAAAAAGTTGTGTTAATTCTTCCAGTCAATTTTTTAAAACTAAATCCACCGTTCTCTTTTTGAAATTGAAGCAAATATTGAATTTCCCTATCTTTAACATTATATTCAAGATCCAAATGTTTAAAACATAATAATTTGAAAATTATTGAGGGCTCTCTTTTTTTATCGCCTAGAAATGAGAGAAAAATACTTTTATTAACACGAACATCGACTCCTAGTAGTATAAAGGATTCTATAGCAAAATATAAATTTTGTTGACTGGAAGTTTTCTTACAAATTTCACAATCAATTTCAAGGCAATGTAAAAATTTATTTCCTTTTTTGTGCGCTAGGATAAAATCCTTTATTTCCCTATTAATTAAATCCATTCCTTTAGAAGCTAAATATTCTTTTATTAAACCAATAAGTTTTAAACTTGCTAAAGCGTAATATGTGGACCATATATCTGGTTTTTTCGGAGAATTAGGAGCTTGTTTGAATCCTAACTTACCTTCTTGAAAAATTTCACACTTTTTTATGAATTCGTATATCTCATCAATATTTTCTTTCTCATCCTCGCCTAAATATTTTCTCAATAAAAGAAACCAATAAACATTTTCAAGATTTATTAACTTACTCGTAAATAAATCTTCATTAAAATAATGATATATCTTTAAAATTTCATCATTTTTACTAATGTAAAAAGCCCCTATATCCTTAACAAAAGCAAAAGAAACGAAAAGTTCTTTTTTAAATTCCGTTATATAAGGATAAGCAGTCTTCCCTTGAATTGTCATGTTGACGATTTAGTTTTTTATAACTTTCTCTTTAATTATCGAAATGAATACATAAACATAAAAAAAAAACATTCATTTATTTTTTTAGGAATATTTCTCAATAAAAATAAAGTAATATCTAGGTTTTATTTAGATTTAAAAAGTTATTTCAATTCCTTCGTTTAATTTTAGAATTAAAGCTTAAAAAGACCGATATTCTGTATTTTTTAAATAAAACTTTTGTGAGTGTGAAGTTAACCTGATATTTTAATTTATCAAAAAAATCTAAAAGGGTTCTAACATTCTAACACATATAATTTTAGATAATAATTTTACAATATTTATCAGTGAATTCATATGGTTTCTAGAAGACTTAGAGACTTAGAATATGCGATAAGGGATGTTTCAGTTATAGCTAACGAAGTACGAAAAACAGGTAAAAAAGTTTACCATTTGAATATTGGTGATCCCGTTAAATACGATTTTAGAACACCAAAATACATCTCTCAAGCTATGGCTGACGCTACCTTTGCTGGACAAAATTTCTATGTCGATTCTTTGGGAGTTAGAGAACTTCGGGAAGAAATATGCAAGTACGAGCAAGGAAAGAACTCGATCGATATTACTCCTGACGATATTTTAGTTACTTCTGGAGTAACTGAAGGAATCTTTTTCGTACTTTCAGGTTTAATGGAAAATAATAACGATATTCTAATTCCCGGTCCTTCCTATCCAGTTTATATTAATTATACAAAATTTTTTGACGGCATCCCTATTGAATACAAATTAGAAGAAGAGAACGATTGGGAACCAAATATCGACGATTTACGAAAAAAAATTACTAATAAAACGCAAGCTATTTTGATTGGATCTCCTAATAATCCAACAGGCGTCGTATTTAATAAAAAAAAGACCAAAGAAATAATTGATATTGCGGGAGAATACGAAATTCCTATCGTTTCCGATGAAATATACGACCAAATTGTATTTGAAAAGCAATATGTTTGCCCTGCTTCACTTAATAAGGATGTTCCTATAATTGGCATGAATGGATTCTCAAAAGCTCATCTTGCAACAGGATGGAGAATCGGCTATATATATTATTACGATCCAGAGAACAAACTGGCAGAATTTAGAGAGGGTATAGAAAAAATGGCAAGGGCAAGGTTATGTGCTAATTCTGTCGCTCAATTTGCTGCCATAGAAGCTTTAAAGAATCCTGGACCTCATACGGACGAGATGGTTAAAGAATTAAGAAAAAGAAGAGATTATTCTTATAAAAGAATCCGACAGATTGAAGGATTAACTTGTGTTAAGCCAGAAGGGGCTTTTTACTTGTTTCCAAAAATTGATTTTAAAGAGTTCTCTAAGTGGAAGGACGACAAAGAATTCGTTGTAGATCTTCTTAGGAAAACGGGCATTTGTACCGTTTATGGTTCTGGGTTTGGAAACTACGGTAAAGGACACGCAAGAATTACTTTCTTACCAGAATTAAAAACCTTAGAAATTGTTTATAATCTCATCGAAGATTTTTTGAAATAGATTCAATAAATGTTTCTGATAATAGAATATTATTTTTATGAATACAAAAAAAAATTATAAAAAAATAATGAGCAAAAAAGCTCCTAATTATTTATTCTAAAAGATCTTTTTCAGATGGCTTTTCTTTTATATCTAAAAGATTGTACTTACTGATCATTTCAAGAACGCCCATAACTTGCAAGCCATGAGCATAAAGTTCGTTGGCATCCGAAAGATTTCTCCAGCAAAAGGGACATTCAGTAGTAAGTATGTCTGCTCCAACTGCATTAGCTTCATCACATCTTAAACTCGCAGTTCTTAGAGAGAAATCGGGATAACCGGCTCTTACACCACCACCCGCTCCACAACACATGCTATTTAGCTTTATGCGATACATTTCATCAAATTTTATTCCGACATCTTCCTCAAGTTTTCTTAATATCACTCTCGGGATTTCAAACCACGCATCTTGTCTCTGCTTTATCTTACGCATATCGAACATTAGATTTTTTGACTCTTTGATCATTTCCTGTTCAATGTCTACGGCAAAGTGTCTCCCAGTATGGCATGGATCGTGGTAAGTTACAACTTTACCTTTTAACTCTTTATTCGCTTTGAAATTGATTTTTCCATCTGTAATTAATTTAGAGATTAGTTCAAACGCGTGTTGGGTCTTGAAAGGAAGCTTTTCACCTTTCCCTATCCATTTAGGATAATCAATTGTAAATGTCCTATAGCAACCAGCGCACGAGAAATAAACTTTTTCTAAATTCTTAAAGGCTTCGAGGTTTTTGTTCATTAATTCCTGCGCAGTATCCACGGCACCTACTCTAAAGAAAGGGCTTCCGCAACATACTTCGTCTTCAATTAATGTAAAATTCATTCCTAACTGCTCAAAAACCTTCGCAGTTGCGATGGCAACTTCTACTTGACGATAACTCGCAGTACATCCCACATAATAGCCGATCTTAGCGTCTTTATTGTTAATATATTTTCCTAAACCGGCATCTTTTGACCATTTAAATCTTTCGTCAGCTGCACCACCATAAGGATTGTTTCTTTCCTTAACCAATCGGTCTACTAATTGATGTTTATCGATCATTGGTATGCCCGCTTCTACACACGCAGCACGTAGAGACTCAATTATATCCACAGTCGGAATTTTGTTTTCGCATTGAGCTGAACACATCCCGCAGGTTATACAGGGCATTAAAACATCTCTAACTTCTTCGGAAAATTCCAAATCACCGCTTAAAATTGAACGTGCAATCCATATTTTTCCCGCGTTCCAGAAAGCTTCCCATCCGTATTCAATACCTGCCGGGCAAGCGTCAACCATCCCTTCGTAAAGAACATCTTTTTGTTTGCCTTTAAATTCACCAATCCCTTTTCTATCGGGTTCGCCAGAATAAGCAAAACGGCATGCCTTACAGTGAATACATTTATAAATATCTTTTTTTAAATCTTGTAACCTATCCATTCCAGTTTTTGACATTTTTCTTTAACCTCCTTTGTTTATGGAAAAATTATCTTCCATAGGATGCATTATCATATTTTTATTTTTCATTTCTATCAACCTCCTTTGCTCACGGTAATGCTAATCGTCCTGGATGCATAATTCCCGCAGGATCTACAAGCTTCTTGAATGCCCTTAAGTATTTCCAGTACATACCAGCTTGATAATAAGCTTGTATATGGATGTAAGGATCGGGCCTGTAGTTAAGCCATCCTCTTTTTAAACCGTAATCCGTAATATCTTGATTAAGTTCTTGAACTCTTTCGAAATCCTCATCTTTTGTACTGTCAAAACAAACGATAGGCATGCAAATTGCTTGTCTACAGCGTTCTATACTTGCGATCCAGAGAGTCGGTGGAAATCCATGTTTTTCCGATGCTGCAACAAACATATCTGCAAACTCGGCACACTCTGGCCAAGGCGTATACCATGTTATAAACAAGAAGCCAGCTTCCCAGAAACTGTACGGAATAGCAATTTTATTAGGTTTCTTCATTCTGCTAGCTATTTGTTTGGGATGAAGTTCCCATGGCTTCATGGCAGCTCCATCTTTAGCTCTATTTTTCTTGTAATCTTCGGCCATTTTGTTAATTGTTTCAACACAATGATTCAATTCGCTTTCTTCTTGTGCCCAAATCTCCCAATTGATGTCTTTAGTAGTATTTACTAAAGAATTCATCCACCATTGACTAACTCCAATTTCCTCGTAGAATTTGTAATCGTGCGGCACTTTATCTTTAGGCCATCTTGTCATAACGAGATGATAATTCCCACCTTGGACCATTCCGTTTCCAAAGCTATAGACGCTTTAAAATTTACGGTATGGTGAGAGATCCCGAATTCCTTTTTAGCGACTTCTAAGGTTAAATCTTGCATATCTT
>JAUWBH010000169.1 GCA_030605085.1 Promethearchaeota archaeon
GCAATGATTTGGAACTCCTCGATTTGTTCAATAAAGGTATTAATTAACGGTTCTTTAAACGCAACAATCGTTCCTTGGGAGTGGAATACCAATAATGTTAACGACGGATGGTGGAATGTGACAGTACGAGTGAACGATACCGAAGGTAGTGTTTGCCAAGATGAGGTAATAGTATACGTACAGAATGTAGAAGACCCTACCAACATCTATTATTGCTCTTCAGAATCTGAAATTGAAGGCGCGTTAGTTACAATCGGTACCGGTCATGGTACAATCATGATAACACAATCGATCACACTTGGCGAAACTATAGGTATTGATGGCGGAGGCAGTTATGTCATTCAAGGTGTAGGTTCAATCACAGTCGATTGTGGAGGAGATAATACTGTTTTTGATATTACTATCGCTACAGCTTGTACTATTAGGGATCTTAAAATAAATGCTTCAGATATAACAACTATTGATAGGCCGCTGATATATATAAATGAAATCAACGATAATCCTATTTATATTGACAATGTACAATTTATTGGTGACACAAATCGCGCTGGTTATGGGATTAAGATACAATCTGAAAATGTTTGGGTAAGTGATTGCTACTTTTATCAAATAAATGAAGGGATTTATATCCTTACGGCAGGGCATGGGGCACATATTTATGATAATATAATTTCTGATGTAGCCACAATTGGAATTTACATTGAATCTGTTTTATATTGTGTGATTGAAAAAAATAATATTGTAAATCCTGGAATACGTGGAATTCTTCTTGATCATGGAGCGCATCATACAATAGCAAATAATATTATTGAAAACCCTGAGGAAGCTGGAATTAATATTTATTATGGAGATGATAACACAATTACAGGAAACCAAATTACAGGAAGCACTTTTGGTGATGTTGTCGAGAGAGTTGGTATTTATATTAGTAATTATGCTGATTATAATACTGTTGTTGGAAATGCAATTTTTGATTTTAAAAATACGGGTACTGGTGTGGGATATGGTATATTTATAGGTTCGAATTGCGATGAGAATACAATCGTAGGAAACACTGCTTTAAATAACGATGATAATTTCCGTGACGATGGAACCAATACATTTGGAGATATTTACAATAATTTTGTGTGAGAAAAACCAATCTTAACAAAAAAAATTAAATATACTTTTTTTTTATACTCATTTATTACTATTTAAAATACTCCCGAATCAACAATTATAGTAGGGATATTAGACCCTAATCATGGTGAAACAATCTCAGGAATTATCACAATAAGAACTATGGTTGCTGGCTCTGAAGATTATACAGTTTCCGTGCTTAAGAATGACACTGTTGAAATTCGGACTGCTATACCAATGGCGTGGGATACATCCACGGTTGACGATGGTTGGTGGAACATCACCGTTATAGTGACCGATGTAGCGACGAATATTGTAAGTCAAGACGAGGTTATCGTGTACATACAGAATGTAGAAGCCCCTACAAACATCTATTATTGCTCTTCCCAATCTGAAATTGAAGGCGCGTTAGATACAATCGGTACCGGTCATGGAACAATTATTATAACGGAGAATATTACGCTGAGCTCAACAATAAATCTTGATGACGGGGGTCGTTATATTATCCGAGGTGCTGGTCCTATTACACTTAATCGCAACGCAAGTGACGACGATACATTCTCTGTTACGAACGTGCAATCTTTGACTATAGAAGATTTAATCATTGACGCAAGTAATATTACATATGCAGGAGCATGCGGAATACGCATATGGGAAGGGAACGATAATCCGGTTTATATTCAAAACGTTCAAATCGGTGGTGGTGGTGAGGGTATAGGAGTTAAAGGTCGTTCTGAAAATATCTGGATACAAAATTGCTATATTAATGGCTTTCGCACCGGGATTTATTTAGACAGAAATGCATATTGCCATGTTCTTGACAATTCATTGTTTGATATGGTAGTTGGTAGTGGGTTCGCATACGGTATTCGATTATATGAATCCGATTCTAATACGATTACGGGTAATAGTGTTAAAAATATTTATTCTGATTGGGCCGCATATGGTATTTCTTTATCTAATTCCTACTACAATACCATTAGTGGTAATAGTGTTAATACTACTGTTTCTGGTGGTAGTAATGATGGAAACGGTATTTATTTATACCATTCCGATTACAATACGCTTACCGGCAATAGTGTTATAAATATTGATCCTGCTACTGGTGATGGATATGGAATTCTTCTGTACAGTTGCGATTACAATACGGTTGTAGGGAATATGACTGATAATTGCAAGACTGATGGTGTTTTAGATTTCCATCCGGGTACAAATGTAATAGACCATAATATTGAGGCATAGCCCATAATATTCCTAATATAATTCAAATTCTTTTTTTTTTTATATTTATATCTTTATATATGTCTACCACTTGTAATTTAAATCAATTTTGTTCTAGCTTTTTTGTACATTAAATTAATGTATATAACAATATGTAAATCTTTAGTTGCGGTTTTATCACTTATTTATTTTACGGTATATACGTTTCCGACAAAAAAACTAAGTTTTCAAAGTCACTTTACTCAAGCATGAACTCTTGATTCAAAAGCTTTAGATGCGATTTCATTCGCTCTTTATTTAAACCATAATAAGTATAGTTACCTTTTTTCCAACTTTTTATCAGATTAGCCCGTTCTAGCTAATCCTACTACATGCGACCAGATTATACTTTTTTAATAGCAAAAGTTGGGGCTGATGATAGTGCTTTTGCTATAATATATTTAACGGGGAGAGAAGAAGAAATTGGAGTAATAGGAGCGTTAGGGGTTGTTCCAGAACTCCAACGAAAAGGATTAGGTACAATCTTGGGAATAGCGTGTTGGGACTATTTTATAAAGAAAGGGGTAAAAGAGTTAAGATGTAAAGTTTATTACGATAATAAAGTCTCGTTTTCATTTTTAAACGCTCTTGGGTTTGAAGAATTTCAGGAAGAAAGAAAAATGCGCTTATATAAGTTTTAAAAAATAATTATTTAATATTATTTCTATGAATTTTCCATGATTAGTTATTATCTAATACGCAAATATTAAAAAATGGGAATTTAATTAATTTCTAACATCTAAGATCGAAGTGAATTAATGAACTACTACTGCCTTAAAGCAGTAATTTCCTACGAGTACACTTCTATTGTGAGATCCAGAAGGTCTGTTTGTCGTAGAAAACCGTTCCACTCGTCATTGAGTAAGAACGATTCCTCTGTCATCGAGGGTTGAGGCGATAGGAAATCAAATACACCAGCTTTCTTCATTTCGAGAAATTTGACCATTATATTAATGGCTGAATTCAAATCTCGGTCAATTTGATTCCCACATTTGCACGTAATAACTCTATCGTAAATAGTGCGGTTTTCGAGCTTCCCGCACATACAACAGGCTTTCGTCGTCTTATCCTCACCAATTCTTATTACTATCTTCCCTATTTTTTCAGCTTTATAGGTCAAGAATTCGGCAAATCGCGACATGAAACCTGCATTGTGAACGGAATGATTAAGCGTTTTGTTCGCTTTTGTTTTCTTAGCGTTTCCCGTTCCCTTTTTCTTTTTCGCCATTTTCTTTAAAGCTAATTTTCCGATAATGAGTGTATTCGCTTTTGTGTTCTCAACGATCTGTTTGGATAACCAATGCTGGTAATCTTTTAATTGATTGGCTTGTTTTCGCTTCATGGTCTTTAGCTTGTTGTTATACCACTTCCATTTTCTACTTCCTTTCTTGCAATGGTCTCGTTTTGATTGCACTTCTTCAAGTTTCTTTTTCCAATACAGGTCAGCCCGTCTATGCTTGAATTGAATGAACTTACCATGAATATTTACTCCTGCTGTTTGCGAAACTCCTAAATCAAACGCTTGATATAACTCGTTGTCTTCATGGTTTGGTGTGTTAATCTCGTAAGTAATGGAAATAAACCAACGCTTTTGCGAATCTACAAATAGTTCTATTTGCTTGATTTTCTCTTTCGGATTGAATTCTTTGGGAATTTCAAAAGAAAGCTCTTCTTTTGAAGGATGTTTATGAGAAAATATGATGGTAGAATCGGTGATCTCGAATCCCGATTGATTGTAACATAATGTCGTGAAATACTTTTTACTCTTGAATCGGGGCGGTCTTGCCTTTATATCTCCCTTTTTCTGGAGCGAAAAAAACGATTTATAGTTAGAATCAAGCTTTCTTAAGGTCATCTGGAGGACTTTAGAATAGACCCATTTATATTCGGGGTATTCCTTTTTGATTTGGGGTAAATTGTTTTGCTGGTCGGTGTAAGAAATGTATGCTCGTTCTTTCTTCGGCTTTTCTTTGTTTTGTTCCCAATTATCTATCCGTTCTGCTAACGCAAAGTTATAAATGAGGCGACATTTTTCCGACAAATCCCACAATACTTTAAGTTGTGAGTCTGTTGGATAAATGGGTAATTTTTGCGTTAGTTCCATGATAGTATATAATAATTCTTTTAGAGATATAAATAAAGAGAGAGAAAGATTAGTAATTTTCTGTTTCTTCTCGGTTAGAAAGAGACTCAAAAACATTTGAATATTTAGAAAGAGAGAGGGAAAAAAACCCTCTTTCACCACTCCTTAAAAGGAGTGGACTTCTCTCCAAAGGTTAAAAAAAAGATGCAATTTTGGCATTTTAATTTATTTACTTGGACTTTATAATTTTTACAATAGAAAAAAGTTATTATTTTTTTTATTAACTGAAGTAATTCTAAAATATTAATTTTTTATAAACATTATAATGAAAAGTCGAATCTTTCCTTCAATGGATTTGTGGGATAATAAAGCTGATTGCGTGGAGAAGGGAGACAACTTAAGGGATTGTAATCCTATTTTAAATAAAATACGGATAGACGAAAATGGCTTCACACATTACATTTTTAGTAAGAAGATGTTTCACAATCCCATATACACTATCCCTAATAACGATTACGAGTTATTTGAAAAATTTTTAGATGGAGGTTCAAGAGAGTATCCATCCGATGGAAATTTACCAACTGATATCGCTGCTGCTGAAGCAAGAGTTATTCTTGATGAAATTGGAGAAATTGCTAAAAATCCAAATCATAAATATTGTAAAATTGCTCGTGAAGAATTAAGAAAAAAGGGTAAACTCGGTTTGGTGAGGGGAACTGTCAAATTATACTTAGGAAATTACACCACAAGAGATTGGAGGCGCAAACGATTTACCGACGATATAGATTTTTGGATATTCAATAAGGACTTATTAGAATCTCTATTAAAAAAAAACGGTTGGGTAAAGAATAAAAAAACAAAGGAATACGAAAAAACAATAAAATGGCTTAATTATGGAAAAAAAAAAATAGAACCAACTTTACTTATCGCCTCCAACGACACCGATCAAATACTCGATTTTGGTTTAGGAAGTTTTCTTGAAGGGTCGACTCTTAAAGATATATTCAAAAAAAAACTGCGAAGAGGGCACGATGTTGACCTGAGCGACATTATTAATGTTGCAATTGTCAATAATAGAGAGGAAGATTACTTAGATAAAGATTGGGTTAGAGCGTGGAGTGCCTTTGAAGAATCTGCTAATACTAGAAGTACAAGAATTACCTCAAATTTAATCAGTCTATGTAGGTTTTCTTTCGCTATTGCTGATTATTTAGAAAAAGTACGTAAAGCAATTGGCAAACATCAGCATACCGTTTTAGAAGATTCTATATATTCTGATAAAAAGATTGTATATGTATGTAAAGCTTCCTCTCATCATCTAAGCTACAATCTATCTTTAGAGCCTAACGCAACTAGGAATAGAATTTTCAATAATCTCACAAAACAAAAAATACGGAAACTGCAATACGCAAAGAATCTTAGAAACTTTGCTAATAAAGTACTTGAAATCCTTAATTCTAAATATAGAAACGCTAAAGTAATTTTTGAAATTGAACATTAAGAATTCCTTCTCAAAATTATGTTCTTATATCTTCTTAAAGTATCTTTTTTTGCATTAACAAATTGATTATATAGTTCTTGATTGGTTGCAAGAGGATGTCCCTTAAGAAAATTAGCGACTTCTTGGTAAATTGATGATTCTTTCTTATTCTTAAGTTTCTTTTGTTTCCAACAAAATGGACATCCTATTCCATTATTTATTCTATTTCTTAAATAGCCATAGCTACTTGACCAAATATTATTACATTTATTGCATTTCCATAATAAATGATTGTCCACATTTTTATATTGTTCGGGATTTAAACATATTGCCCCCTTTGGAGGTGCTAGTTTACCGAGATCTTCAATATCTTTAATAGTCTTTTTTAAAACATTCCGACAGTTTGGACATCCTTTAAGACTATTAATTGAAGTGTACCAAATATAATTGCATTTATTACATTGCCACGATAGAGGTGTGTGAGCATTTTCATTATTAAAATAAAGTTCAGGATTTAAACATTTAGCACCAGAAGGATATACATTATTACCAAATTCTATAATATCATTTATTGTGTATCTTGCTTGTCCAGCACAAGCAGGACACCAAGACCCGCTTTTCAATGCTGATGGTCTTTTTGTGAAAAGATGGTCATTTTTACATACAACTAATATTGGTGAATGAGCTGCTATATAAGCAGTGGATAGAAGTGTCCCACCTTTAGCTTTAATTATTTCTTTGACTTTCGTTAATTTATCTATATTTTTATAGATATTAAAGTCTCTCCAATTGAATTTCATAATTGAGACTGGTGTTATAATTCCAGTTTCTTCGCATTTTTTTCTAATATATTCTTCCATATCATCATAATTTATCTTATATAATTTTCCATCTTTTCTTTCCCATCCTATTTCAATAAGAGTTATGCCATTTTTTTTACATAATTTTTTTTTTAATTTATCATCTCTTTTTCTTTTTTCAAATTCTTCTTCACATTTATAAAAATAAGAATCATATTCATAATGTTGTCTACCATGATACTCAAAAGCTAACTTCAATTTTGCGTTAAAGCCATCTAAATGCATTCGATTTCCATCTTCATTGATTAACCATTCTAACGAATAATTTCTAGAAAATTTATGTCCAAATATTGCTTCAAAAAAACATCGGCATATTTCTTCACCAATACTTTCAGAACATTTTTAACTGATACATAAAAAAGGAAAGAAACAAACGCTACTATATGTATTTCTTCTGGGAATTTTATTCCTTCCAATAACCTTATTAGGTATAATACCAATGAGTTCGTATTTAATACTCGGTATTATTTTTATTTTAGGAATTGCTGCGTTGCTTGGCGGATGGTATTTATTCCCTTACATCATATACGCTGATCTTGCTGAGGATGACGAAAAATCTACAGGAGAACTAAAAGCAGGCATCTATACAGGATTTCCAAGTATAGTCCTTAATATATTTCAAGCAGGAGGAATCTTTTTGCTTGGAGCTATTCTAACATTGCCTAGTATTACAACTGGTTCGTTGACTTATTCGATAGGTTTGATTCTATGGGGGCCAATATGTTCTTTAATTTTAATCTGTTCTTGGTTATATACAAAAAAATTTGTTACGCTTGATTTTGAATGGGAAAAAAAGTAGAATTTTAAACTAAATCAATTTTTTTTTAATTTTTTTTTTTTGCTTCCTTTCCAATTTCGAGAATCTTTAAAATAATTGTTCGCTTAAGATGAGGATATTCTTCGAGAATTTGATTAATCGAATAGTTTAATCCGATGAGTTCATAAATCAAAGCAACGGATATACATGTTCCTTTGATGATTGGTTTTCCTCCAAGTATTTCGGGATTGCTCTCAATAATATCTGACATTTTCTATTATATAATATAGTTTAATAAGTTTAAATATATATTTTGATTATTTGAAATATTCAATTTATTATTATAATCTTTTCTCCATAATAATTGACTGTAGTGACTAGTCATTAAAAATTTAGAAAAACTTGGATGTATTTTTTTTTTACCACCATTTTTGGTGTACGGATTTAGAAGGCGGGAAACAAGGGAATAGGCATTGTCAAAATTTATAGATAGTGTTTAAGGTCGATATGATGAACATACTCATTGATCTTTCCGGGCTTTATCGTTATGACTTCTTGCGTCATAAAAAAAATATAAAAAGAGAAGTTAATTAAATTCGCCGTTTAATTTATTTACGACCTCTATACTTAATAAAAGAGTGTTTTTCAAACCTTCTTTAGATACCAAGCTCATATTGTCTTTCTTAGTATGGACATACTTTAAACCTGGTTGGGATCCTATCCAACACGCTTCAAATCCTTGTTTAACAACCGGCATATAATCTGACCAAGCCCCTGTAGGTAAGTAAACGCTTTTGGCTTCAATTCCTAACTCTTTGGCACTTGCTAGAAACAAATCATTTAATTTCTTAGATGAGATTTTTCGAGGTATTCCATACGAAGTTATAATTCTGATTAATTCTGAACCTCCTATAAGGTCGTAATTGATAAAATATGTTGAGTTTTTATCGAATTCGTCCTTATGTTTAAACATAAAGTCTTTTGCGCCTCCTAAATTCAGTTCTTCAGAACTGGGGGTCAAAAAGATAAAATCAACATTATCAGTAGGATTCTCCTTAAAATATCTAGCGAGTTCAATTACCGTTCCTACAGCGGACGCATTGTCAAACGCTCCAGGGGATACATTTCCTGTTTTATTGAAAAAATTAAGGGCTCCAAGTATCACAATACATATACAAATGAATAGAAGAATATGGTTTAACAGTAGTATGTTAAATGGTACAATGATTCTTATAATACTTAAAACGAAGTATAAAATCAGCATAATCAAATTACCAAAAACAGCAACCATAATAATAATTATTCTTACTGCGCTCGGAAAAGTCTGAGATTTGGAATCCCAATGACCCATAAAAACGACTTTAGCTTTAGAATTTTTACTTTTTAAAGTAGTATAAATATTTTCTGTTTCAAAATTTTTTGCGTCTTTTGAAAATAGTCTTATTTTTTCGGTAGTTGTAAAATTAAGAGCTCTATTAAAAACAATAAAATCAAGAATAGATAATCCCAACGAAATCCAGGGATTTATGTAAAAAGATATCGCTAATAAAATTAGGAAAAATCCTAATGGAATAAAGACATATCTTGACATAATCCAGTTAAAAAAAGAAGTTTTAAATTTTTCTCGATGGATTGAATCGTATCCTGCATTTCCAAATTCTTCTACAACAATATCAATGGCCTTTTTTTCCCCCTCAGAACCAATTAAGCGAGGGAAGGCTAACTTTTTTACGATTTCATACGCATAATTTTCATTTACTGACATTTTTAGTGATAAATCCATTTTGGTTATTATATAAAAATTAATTTTAAATCTTAATAAATACAATATTTTTTTTAATCGTTAAATTTTAAGAAATTAAAAACGAGTTTTAAGAGTGTTTATCAACAAATTTAACATAATCTGGCTTATATTGAGTTCTTAACAAATTTGATCTACCAGTTGCAACTAATTTTCCTTCCAAATCGATTATTTCTGAGGTTGCGTGGACTATGTGACGCCCTTCTCGTATAATTTTTCCTTTGACGCGAATTTTTTCGCCGACTTTTACTTTTCCTAAATAATCCACATGAAAATTTATAGTTATTAAAAATCCTTCGTAACCTAGTGTTGCAGTAGTAGCGCCAATAGTGTCGTCCATGAATGCGCATTGCATACCACCATGTAATAATCCAGTAGGATTTGCCATTTCTGGTCTAATATCAAACTCTATTTCGAGTTCACCTCTTTTTGCGGAAATTACTTTTCCATTCAACCATTTTGAAAAAGGTGGGGCGGGGAAATCTTTCATTTCCTTTTCCTTTAGGGCATTAAACATTTTTATCATACGGTCGGATCTTCTCTTAATCCTTTTTTCATCTTCAGTCATAGTAATTACATATCCGATTATTTTTAATTTATAAGTAATTTGTTGAGCAATTAAATTATTTGTTTTAAAATCTTTAACCTTTTAATCATTTTTTCTCAAATAAAATTGAAACCAATTAATTGGGACTACATTTTTAACTTCTGTCAAAAATTTTTGAACTGTTAAAACGCCTAAGTCAGAAATTATTCCTGAAATATATTTCGGAGGAGTAATATCAAAGTAATAGTTATGTATTTTTAGTTCTTTATTCAAAATTTTCCTATTATAAACTTCTGTAATTGGTTTCCTCTCAATTATAATATCTTGACCAAAATGGCTTTTTAAGTTGTATTTTAACGAATCTCCAATTGCATACACATCAACTTGATTTGTATAAGCTATAATAGCCAAGGGAAAAGTTCCAATCTTGTTAACTATTGAGCCATCTTTTAGGATGCTGTCAATTCCTATAAAAACTAAATCAACTTGCTCAATATATTTTCCCATCGCAGCGTCGATAATGAGATGGGTTTTGAAAAGAGAAGATAGAATTTCTGCTGTGCGATGCCCTTCGAGAAGAGGGCGCGATTCTAATACAAATAGTTCTATATCAAGTTCTTTGAATTGCGTTAATAGATTAACGATTGTAGAGCTATATGAGATTAGCATTATTTTTAGATTCTCTTTCGTGTTTTTAGCTAGAAATGTTCGAAATGCTCTCTCTAGGGCACTTTCTATCTCTATTTTTTTAGAATAAAATAGTTCAATTCTGCGTAGAATATCTTTTTTTGTAAATAATTCTAAATCTGTAACTATATACCCAATTGTATTAATTAATGGTGCCATACTAGGTCTTGAATCAATAATTCTTTTTGATAAATCAATAAATATTTTTGAGATATCTTCATTCTCATTTTTTATGGAATTTAGTTGATTTTTTATGATTTCTATCGCTTTTTTTATTAACTGATTCGCACCAGAACGATTGTCCATTCTTAAATCGTTTAACAATTCTCGAACTTTTTTGTTTATCACATTAAAGAATTTATTTTCTTTTTAATAAAAATATTTTAAAATGCAACCTATTCCTACAAAAACTAAATCAACCAAAATAATTTTAAATTAGTAATTAGTAATATTTATTTGTTAATTAGATTTTGAAACTCATAATTCTTTAGACAAAGTAGATTTTGATGTTTAAAAGGACTTATACTTTTGATTTGGAAACAAAAAATATGGAATTTATTCAAAAAAAAATAAAACATGTATTACAATTCATGTTAAATTTCAATACTAGAACATTAAGCACTATTTCTTTTATCGATAAAAAATTTGATATTAAAGGACAAGAGGATAATAAAATCTTAATTCGGCAAGAAAACGATAAAATATTCGTTCAAATTAATGGACTCTTAACCGAGGATCAAATCAACATCTTAAGTAGAGAATTGGATAAAATTATTGGAGAATCTGAGAAAAAAGAAAAAATTAAGCCAACAAAAAATGGACTCGTTGATAAAATTATTAAGCGAGTTGTAGATCAGGGTTATAACATTAATACGGAAGACGCTCGAAAATTCATTATCAATTTTCGGAAAAAATTCAATCGATTACCTGAAGTCGATGAAATTGAATCAATTGGGTTTGGTTATATAATGATGTTGCATGAAGAAATGTCCAAAGAAAATTATAATTATGAAACAGCGTGGAATGAGTTGTTATCAGAAGAGCACGAACATTCTCTATTAGAATTATCGTCAGAAGAGCACGAGCATTCTCTATTAGAATTATCATCAGATAATGGAGAAAAAACCCTTAAAGAAGCCGAGGATAAAATAACGCCCGATAACGGAGTATTAGAAATTAAAAAGCAAGAAGGGAGACTTACTTGTCCTAAATGTGGCAATCAATATAGAACTTTAATCCGCGAATTGCAGGATAAAAATAATATAATTTCTAATTATCCAAGAATGTACGGAAAAAAATATGAATGCGGAAAGTGTGGAACTGAATGGAAAAAAGAATTGAACAAATATTGATAAAGAATTAATTTAAAATTTTATAAAAATTTAGTAAATCGCAGTCTTTAACCAAAATATTTGTTTTCATTTATTTATAATCTCAAAAATTTTATTTTGTCTTTAATTACTCTTTTTAATGACTACACCGAATACTTCGAACATAAATGTAAAAGATATTGCTTTTATCAACGATATAAAATCAATGGCTGTGATAGGGACATCTCAAAAACGAAATTTCTTCTTTTTAAGAAACCACGCTGAGAATTTTAAAGGAGAAGTTTACGCTGTAAATCCTGTAATAAAAGAGATTCCTGATTTTAATAAAGATCATATTTATCCTTCATTGAAAGATGTACCTGGTGATGTTGATTTTGTCTTTATAGCCGTTCCTCCCTCGAATATTTTAGAAGTTATTGACGAGTGTGTTGAGAAAGGAGTAAAATTGGCAAGCGTTTTTACTGCCGAATTTTCCGACTCAGGAACGAAAGAAGGTTTAGAATTAGAAAACGAGATGTTAAGAAGGGCTAGAAACAAAGTACGACTACTTGGTCCCAATGGCTTAGGTCTATATTACCCTAAATTAGGAATTGCGTGGAGATCAAGATTTTCGGCAACGAGCGGCGATATTGCGTTCCTGGCACAATCGGGAGGTTTATGTAATTTAGTAATTTATGGCGCAAATCATTTAGGAATGCATTTCAGCAAGGTTTTTTCTTTCGGAAATGGTGCTGATTTAGATTTTGTTGATTTGCTCTATTATTTAAGCAATGATCCCGAAACTAAGATAATATTGTGTTATATTGAAGGGATTAAAAAAGAAAGAGGAAAAGAATTAAAAAAAGTTCTGAAACAAAACAAAAAGCCTATAGCTATTGTAAGGGGAGGAAAGAGTAAAACTGGCGCAATAGCTGCAAAAACGCACACCGCTACGATATCGGGAGAAAATAGAGTTTGGAATGCTATTTTTGAACAGTACAATATAATTGAAGTAGATTCTATAGAGCAATTATTATCGTTGGCTTATTTAATTAAATATTATGACCTTTTTGAATTAAAAAAT
>JAUWBH010000050.1 GCA_030605085.1 Promethearchaeota archaeon
TTTTATCGCAAATATCCATATGTAGGTATCGTCTAAAGGCCATACCCTTTCTTCTGTAATTTTAATGTCAAATTCTTGTTTTAGGTTCTTTATTGTCTTAAAACAATCTTGACTATTCGCGATTTTCTCTAAAAAACTTAAGATCTGTTTAAACTTGCGCGTCATAAAAATAGGGAATTCTTTCCACTTTTTTCGTGGTTTAAAATCAATAATCGGTTCCTTACAGTCTTCACACGCGTAAAAACGCCTTATACCTTGTTTTTCTCGTAATAATACCTCTATATTAGAATCTTTTTTATACACATTCCACAAGAGAATGTTGTTTCGAAAACAATGCGGACATACCCATTCTCTTTCTAAAATTTTTGGAATTATTTCTTTAAAATCGAAGTTAATTAGTACCTTTCTAAACCAATTTCTTTTGATTGGATTCCTTATTTTTTTAATTTTAACATTTAATTCATTTTGCATTTATTTCACATCCAATTGCCTCTTTTTTGTTAAAAATTTCTTTGATAACGCTTTCAAACGGAAAAAATTGAGAGGTCGTCTCTAAATTACATCCCTTAAAAATTTCTGAAAACTTTACTAGCATTTCTTTTATTTTTTGTCTTATTTCTTCTATTGTTTCGCGGTTTACACTTTCTTTATTGTCAATTAGAGCGTAACCGTCTAGCTTTTCTTTTTTATTTTCGTCGTTTATAATCTCTCCACGCTCAAATACGATGGTGTAGTTACCCGCTTTAAAGTCTTCTATGGTGCGATGTAACGCCTCTTCGCAAAAAGACCGAATTGCGTGAAAAAATCCCGCTATTAAATCGTGTTCGGATATTTTTTCTTGATTTTCAATTTCGTCACATATAACGTTAAAAAGATTTTTCCCAGACGATGATATACAGATTAAATATATGGGTAAAGCGTGGTTAATGACTTCAACTTTCGGGAATTTCTCATTCGTAAGAACTGCTTTATAATCGTAATAATTTTCTTCAGGGAGATTTTTAAGAATTTTTATCAAATTAATTTCGTTCTTTTCGAGCTGGCTCGACAATTCTACAAACCTCTTTGAAGCTTCTACCAAGAACGAAGGAAATAAATTTTCAAATACCGCTCTTATCTTAGATTGAAGCGATTTAACGACGGTTGTAGTTAAATTTTCGTACATAGAGCAGACCTCAATCCTGTTGGCGTGTTCTTCAGGCAATACGTCTAAAAGAACGTTGATTTTCCCTAAAATATCGTTCGTCTTATCCAATATTTCCCTCCATACATTTTGTAATTTGATAATCGTCGCAAAATCAATGTGATACTCTTTACACTTAGAGCATCTAAGGATTTTACTCTCGGAATCTTCAACTAATTCACTCTTACACTTTGCACATTTGCTCATTTGCTCGCCCTCTTCTTTTCTTTCTTACTTAATTTTTTTTCATAATCTTTTTTATTTTTCGGTTTTTTTTTGAATTCCTCGACAATTTTTTTCATTTCTTGGATTGAAAGAACCGCTGTTTTATCGTCAATATTTTTTATACTGTCTTTATAAAACTCTAAATTGCAATCGAGACATTCTATTGTGTCTTCATAATCCTTAATGTTTGTTTTTCCGCAACGAGGGCAAATTAACTTCTTTTCCATCTTTTTAACCTTCTTTTTGCTTATTTTTATTATTACAAATAATCACATCTAGATACCTTTCAAATCCAACAAATTAATTACACTTACTTCTAATTCTGATAAATTTTTGTAAGGAATTTTAATTATAGAATCATAACTTGCAATATCATTGTTTTTAATATCTATTGACAAAATCTTTTCGTCTTGATATTCTCGAAGATAAGTCAATATTTTCAAATAGGATTGTGGAGAGATTCCCGCTTTTTCGCACAACTTGATATAACCATCTAAGACCTCTCTTACAGTAGTTTGCGGAGTGTTGCTTTTTTTTAAGCGCCTAACAATTCCGAGTAAAAATATTAATTTGTCTTTCGTTTTAAGCTCAAAGAAATCGAGATTTGAGGATGGGAATATTTTTTGATTGGCTGAAGCAACGCAATCTAGCGTGATTGAAGGCAGACCTCGACTTTGAGCTAATATCGCAGATTTCCACAAAATATTTATGCCATAACGGATATCTCCCCTTGGATAGACAAGTTCAGCAACCCATTCTATTATCTCGTCAGTAATAACCCCCTCGTGAAATCCGTTCGCAGTTTTATGCTTTAAAATGTCAAAGATTTGTCTTTTATTGTACCTTTTAAATTCGAGGTGTTGATCTGAAAAATAGTCCCTAATTTCATCTTTAATCGCTAATATACTCGATAAATCTCTCACGATTCCTATAATTGATACCTTTGCAGGTTTGTTAAACAAATCGTCGTTTAGACGGGTTAGATCGTAAAGAAGCTCGTCGCCTTTTTTTATAAGAGAATCTAAATCGTCTAAGACCAATAAAAAATGCATCTTTTGAGCGTCGAGATGATCGGTAATAATCTCTATAAAGTCTTGGTGTGAATAGCCTCTTTTTGGCATGTTTTTATTAAACGATCTAATTATTTTTAACAATATTTTGTATCCCGACCGTTCTTTTCTACAATTTATGTGAACGTATTTTACTAATACTTTATTCTTAACCGCAATTTTAACGAAATCGTCGCAAAACTTCTTAATTGTAATTGTCTTCCCTACGCCAACCTTACCTGTTATAAATTGATTAACCGATATAGCGCAAGGTCTTAAAATAAGGGTGGAATATAAAGCTATAAGAAGCTTTAATTCGTTTTTACGATGTAATATCTCCGAACTGAAATTAACATCAAAAAACCGTTCGTCTTTAATCAACGGTTTTAGTCTTAATAATTTGTTAAACCTTTCTTCGCAAGAAAAATAAGGTCTGTCATCTTCTGGCGTTAAGAATCACACCCCATTCCGTAATTTTGGGGGAGGAAAAATACTCCCCCTTTATAACCCTTTTTCCACGTTATTGACATCAATGCCTTTCCGTATAAAATAATTTTGAATGAAGTCATTTTTCCGACTAAAATAATAACAACATATTTTTAAACAAGATGAATATGAGATTCCATTTTATTTAAATTTTTTGTTTTTTTTCGTTAGATTCCATTGATTTTTGTTTATTTTCATTTTTTTAATACTTTTCTTTTAATTTTATAATTTTCTTCCTTTATTAATATAGGGTTTTTTGAAATTCTTAAATTTTTTAATGAAAATCTTGGAAAAAAATTAAATATTACAATAATTAGTTACTTATAGTCTCTAACTTCTAACATTATTAATTTTCTTGTTAATAATTATAAAAATCGTTAATTTTCTTGAAATTATGTTATTAACAATTGAAATATATGAGTTTTTATGACTTCTTAAAAAAATACCTATAATAAAAATGAATTCTTTTTTAATTTAGGATAATTTCGATATATTTCGTTAAATAAAATTAATTTGAAGTAGAATGAAAGATGGCGTAAAACTTTCAGAGGCGGGGGGAACGTTGGGATTCTCCGTAAAAAAATCAATTAGAAAACAGCTAAATTTAAAATATAAAGATCCCGTAGAATATGACATTTTTGACGATGAAGGGAACGTTCTTATGACATTGCAAGGCGAACTAAAGAAAAACAATACTGTTAGTATTAGAAACTATGTAGCCAAAAAGCTAAATTTAAAAGCGAATCAAGTCATTCAAGTTGATATTAGAGCAGTTCAAACGTCGTAAATTGGTTTAAATTAAAAATTAACTGCCTATTAGTTTCTAAGAAAAAGTTCCGTTTTACAATATAAAATTCCGTAGCACGATTTAAATTTCTAAAAAATTTGTGAGATTATTTCTTCAATAATTCTCTCTAAATTATTATTTTGCTAACTTCATAATATTAAACTCTTCATTTAACAATTCATAAAGTTTTGGTAACCATAGATTAATTGTAGAAAAGTGTTTAAATACTTACATTTCCATTTATACTATAAATTTTTTAGTTCATTTATTATATTTGTTTAATAAAAATCGAGGGTAAAATTGAACAGGTCTTTAACGCCTGAAGATATTCTCAATGATGTTACAAGTGGCGATTTAAATAAAAAAGTTGCAATCGACCTTTTAATCTCGTTAATTGAAAATAGTAACGACGCCGATATTCGAATAAAATGCCTTAGAGTGTTCGAAAGTATAGATATGAAGTGTGATGAGGTTTTTAACCTTTTGGAATCTTGTTTACTATCAGATAAAAGCGAACAAGTTAGAGCTAAGGCCTCACAATTATTAATATTCGATTATGCAAAAAAATCCGTAAAATCTTTAAAGTGGGCAATTCAAAACGAAAAATCACTCACTGTATTAGATGCAA
Source organism: Promethearchaeota archaeon (assembly GCA_030605085.1). The sequence continues at coordinate 4,359 of JAUWBH010000050.1, forward strand.
TCGAAGAATTATTGGCAATTAGCTGTAATAATTATGTCGCTGCTTTAAAAGATGAAATAGATAAGAGAAGAAAGAAACTATCTAAGAATTAATTCTCCTAAATATTAAACCTTAAAGAATACGGAAGAGTATATACAAAATTGCCAACTTACGATGGCATTACAATTATTCATCATTTTGTGGTAAAAATTTATAATAATCTATTATTTTAATGATTTCCATTTTTTATATAATTAGGTTTAATAAAATAAATTCAATGTAATTCTTTTTCGTTTAAAATAATTTTATAATCTTAATTTTATTTGAAAATGTCTATAAAATAGTAATCTTCAAATATACAAATTAGATATTTATACAAAAATTATTTAAATATATAGCTTATTTTAAAATTCAATTAAATTCGCCTACTTCAAATACATACAATAATTATTTTAATATATAACAATATAGGTAATTTTCATATCGTAAAGATATTACCAAACCAAAAAATATAATATTTTATCTTTGAAGATGGTAAATTATCGCGTTAAATTCATTCTTATAAATGCTCTATTTTTAGGAATAAAAAAGCGAAATTCTTATTATCTTAAAGTATTTTGGTAAAAAATTTATAGTTTTTATAGTCTTACTTCTCTCTTTTTTTTAATGAAAAATAATTAAAGTACGCTATTTATTAATGACTTAACATGAGTATTGTGAGATTAATAATGCGTTGCAAAACTTTTTTACCAAAAAATGCTTTATCTGGTAAAACTTAAAAATTTTCTTAACAAATATAATCGTTTTTTTAAAAATCTTTACCCTAAATTGAAAAAATTGAAGGTTTTTATTCTTTTGTTATGTTTTTGAAAGAATTTTTTATGCAAATATTGTGAATGATTATTTCAATGAGTTTTGATGGCAATTTTAAAATTCAATAGATAAGTAGTTGATTGTGCAATGAATTTATTTTGTCGGAGAATATATATCTTTTAAGAACAACATCCAGAAGTTTTTCGATAATTTCTTTATATTATTTCGTTTTTAATATCAGAGAATATTTTTTTTCAAGGATTTGATGAAAAATTCATTCGTTTTTCTCAACTCAATAAAAAAAACCCACTTCAAGTTTAGTCTTTCCCCCGATGCAAAGATCGAGAATTATTATAAATTTTGGAATTTTATAAATAATAGTAAGGTTAAGTTAAAGGTGTTTAAATAAAATTAATTACATTGATAAGAATAATTTGGAAAAAATTTTGAACTTAGGATTGCCTATTGAAAAAAAAATAGAAGAGGTAATTTATTTTTTCCATGAGATTTATCCTAAATACGATATTAAGGAATATGTCCAAGCAATAGTTCATTTTATTAATAAAATGCTAACTCGAGAGAATGCAAATTTATGTGCAATGTTCTTTAGTGAAATATTTTTTTTAGGAGCTCCTGAATATTCTCATACAGAAGAAAATGAAGCAAGATACATTTTAGCACCCGCTCTTACATTATCGAAGTTGAATAGCAAAGGATTCGATATAGCTAAAATAATAGGAAGTTATATTCAAATGGACCATGAAGGCAAATTAGGATATCAAATTTCTCAAATTATTGAGATAATACTTGAAATCAAAATGTATTTAGGAGATGACATTTTAAAAATTTCAGATCTTTATATTGGTTTAAGTATGTCTCAATTATCAAATCACTATAAAACATTGTTATTTAAACATTTTTTAGCATTAGATAAATATGAAACGAAAGTTCCGGGTGATCACGATTATCCTGGAGATCATGTTGTATTTTTATCAAGAATTCTTATGTATTATTTGTATAATAATACATCAATATGGGATATTACGGAATATATGTTAAGTGTAAATAACAGCCGAATTTTAGCAGAAGCTTTTAAACTTATGATTGATCGTCAAATGATTAGTTTAAAAAGACTAATCGCTATTTTACGTGAATTCATTGACTATCAAAGATTAGAGATTAATGATGTACCGAAATTTATTTCCTTAAATTTTTCTCAATATGAAATTGCTAGTTTTATCGCATTTTTTCTCTACAACGGCAATAAAATTTTAGACAGTGAAGATTTTTACGATTTTTTAGTTGGTTTTTCACATTTTCATGGATTTAACACATTGGAATTAAGACAAATAATTGAATATTTACTAAAAATTAAACCAAATCTTTTGATTGATTTAAAGATTGAAGATCTTGATAAATTTTTTGATGGAATTAAATTATAAGACAAAAATTTTTAAATTTATGAATTTCTAACATTAATAATCTAGTTAGTTTTATAGAATTTACTTATTAAAGCGAAGGGAAAAATTTGAACGAGGCATTAACGCCGGATGATATTATCAATCGTTTCGTTTATAATAAAATCAGTAAGAACGAAGCTTCAACACTTTTAATCTCATTAATTGAAAATAAAGACGATACAGAAACTAGAATAAAAAGCATAGAAGCATTCGAAAAAATTGGTCTTACAGGCGATAAAATTTTTAAAATTTTAGAAACTTGTTTGATATCAGACGAAGACCCGTTAGTTAGAGCCATTTCAGCTAAGATTATTGTCCGCAATTTTTTAAAAAAGGGATTAACTCCATTAAAATGGGTAATACAACAGGATGATTCGCCCATTGTATTTGTAACTCTCTATGAATTATTAACAAAACTAGATATTCAATATTTAAAAGATTTAAAAAATAGTTTAGCAAAGTCGCTACAGGAATATGTAAGAAAATATGTGAATATTGGAGTTAAAAATAATGAAGCTCTGTTATTAAGTTTGATTGAAATTCTTACAGGAAGTAGATTGAATAAAATTGAGGACAAATCTCTTTGGGATGGACGAGAATTCGATTTATTTTATAAATTAGATGCTGAAAGACATATTAAAGTAATAAAAATAGATGATTCTCATGGTATGCGTGAAATAAGGTTGCTTTCGATGATTCCAGAACAGATTGGTTCCTTAAAATATGTTGAAAAGATTTATTTTGGAGCAAGTTATATAAAAATTATTCCTGACACAATAGGGATGCTGACTTCTCTTAAACATCTAGATTTAAGCCATAATTACATCAAAAAACTCCCAGATTCAATTGGATCGCTAACTTCTCTCGAATATTTGGATCTTAGAGAGAATAACCTTGAAATCCTTCCTAATACTTTAGGTTTATTAAAGTTATTAGAAAAATTAGATTTAAGTTATAATTATCTCAAAAAACTCCCGGATTCAATTGGTTCGCTTACTTCGATAAAACAAATAAATTTAAGCAATAACAGAATTGAAACAGTTCCCGATTCAATAGGGTTGCTTACTTCACTCGAATACTTAGATTTAAGCTATAATAATATCAAAAAATTACCCATTTCAATAAATTCTCTCAAATCTCTCAAAAATTTAAATTTGACAAGGAACAATCTTAAAGAAATTCCCGAGTCAATAGCAGAGATGTCTTCTCTTGAAAATTTAAATTTAAGTAATAATTATATCGAAGAAATTCCCAAATTAACGGAGTCGCTTAATTCACTTAAAAAATTAAGTTTAGAAGATAATAAAATTCAGTTTATTCCTAATTCTATAGGATTACTTCGTTCTCTTAAAGAATTGTATTTGAAGAAAAATAGTATTAAAGTTATTCCTGATTCATTAGGAACACTTACTTCTCTCGATTATTTAGACTTAAGCCATAATAATATTATAGAAATACCAAATTCGTTAAAATCGCTTATATCGCTTATGAATTTAAATTTAAGCCATAATAATATTGAAAAAATTCCTAATTCGCTAGGTTTATTATCTTCGTTAGAAAACTTATATTTAAACGATAATAATATTGTAGAACTTCCCGAGTCAATCCAAGGATTAGATTCTCTCAAAGTACTTGAATTAAGTAACAATAAAGTCAAAACAATTCCAGTGTGGTTAGGGCAATTAAAAAAGCTGCTCCGCGTAGATTTACGCAGAAATACCGTTCAAAAGATACCTCATTCGTTAAAAAATTATTTTCAGAAAAGAAATGACCTGCTAAGTCCACGGCCATATATTATGCTTTCTGAAAATTACGATAAACAGAATTTTTTAAGCTTACCTGTTGATTATATTGATGAAAAAGGCGAACATGGTCGTAAATTTAAAAATTATAAAATCTATTAAAATTTATCCCGACAATATTTAAATTTTTTAAATAAAAATCTCATTTAATGAGTTAATAACCAAATTGGGCAATAAATTTTTATCGAAAGAACTTAACTCTGTTGATTCCTTATTTAACTTTTCAATGTCCTTTCTTGACGTTACCCCCGTCATAACAGCAACGGATATTATCCCTACGCGATTTCCTGCTAAAATATCGGTCGCAATTCTATCGCCGAAGATACAAGATTTATTAGAAGGGACTATGAAATCATTTAAGATTAATTCGATACCAAATGGAAGAGGTTTTCCAAATATTTTTACGGGGGCCATTCCCGTACAAGTTTTTATAGCATTAACCATAACACCTGCTCCTGGCATTAATCCATCCTCCGCTGGTAATGTAGCATCATCGTTCGTTGCATAAAATTGTGCCTTGCCTTCTAAAATACACCTTTGAGCGATTGCAATTTTATTGTAATTGAGATGCAAATCAAGCCCTACAATTACAAAGTCTATCTCGTTGTATCTTGAAGGCCTTTTTATTACACTGTGACCAAGTGCTTTTAATTCCTCTCGAATACCAATTTCACCAATAATAAAAACATTGGCATTTTCTTTGATCTTCGTAATTTCTGCTGCTGTTATTGAAGCGCTCGTATAGAAATCAGAGAATTCACTTGGAATATTAAGTTTTTCTAATCTCTCAACATACATTTGCCGTGTTATTGTGGAATTATTTGAGTTATAAACGACTTTTATTGAAAAATCTTTTAGTTTTTGAATAATCTTATCCGCATTTGGGATAAGATTTTGTCCCCGATACACAACCCCATCTAGATCAAAAATAGCTACTTCAACATCTTTTAATGCGTCGATTAATTTACTCATTATTCAATCAACATACTAATTTAAAATTAACAACACTAAACCCACCCAATTGGAAGTCCCAATAACGCAAATGCTATGGTGATACTAATAGGTATTAATATTGGATTAGAAATATTATCTGCTATAGCGATAGGAAAGTAATCTAATAAAAAGAAAATTATCGCTGCAACTAACGCGTAAATTGGCCCAAGTATTACCAAACCTATAATAAAAGCGCTTCCAGTTCCTGCGATAAACCCTTCCACAGATTTAATATCTCCACCAATACATTTAATCTTATGATTGCCACATTTTCTGCCAATCAAAGCAGCCATAGCGTCCGAAAAACAAGAAATTAATACTCCCGCAGTTACGGTTAAAATGTGAACCAATCCCATAAGATAAAGCGTGTAAGAAAAAAGAATCCCGGTTATCAAATAAATATGAGCACCAAACGCGTTGTACTCTTTGTCCCTGAGAGCTGCTCTCATTAAAAAGTTAAAAACTGAATATTCCGGACCCCAAAGAATTCTAACTAGATCGGAAATAATCGCAAAGATTAAAGATCCAATTAAAGCAAATGTGGTGAGATCTATTATAGCTTGGAAATCTCCCTTTTCATAGGGATAATCTTTAATATCACCCCAAATTATATTATAAACCTATTCAGTATCTTTTATAAAACCTACAACTGTATTGTTTACTATTTCAGTGAGCGGAAGTAGAAAAAAAACCCCAAAATAGCCATATATGAATAGCAATCCTGCTAAATGGAAGCTTTTTCTAATGGCTTCCTTTTTAATGGAATTATTTTCTTTATACGGATTTTCTTTGGTCATTAATTCAACATATTTTCTTAAAGGCGATTTTCGACCTAATTTTGATTTAGAATTATTAGGAATTTGGTTTTCAAATTCCATTTTCTTAATTATACGTTTAATAATCAATCCGAATGCAATAAAACTCACCACTGTCATCCATATCCACCAAATCATAAAACCAGTAAAGGGAAAAGGAAAAAACTCAACAAATATGTTAAAAAATCCGAAGATTACAAATAATATTCCACATATGCAAGTAGTACCCCCACCATAGCGATTATTTGTTTTAAATCCTTTCATAGCAACATAAAACAATAAAAACGCTACTAAGAAGAAAAATAGCGTAAAACTCATATTGTATATCTTAGCAACAAGATCCCAATTTGTTTCTGTAATAGTTAAAAACCAATTCTATTGCAATATCCTTTATATTGAATAAATTTCGATTTAAATTAAATTTTTTCAAATGGTTGTCTTTAAATTTAATTTTAGTTAAGAAATACGATATTGAGGGTTCAATGTAAAGGCATACACTATAAAAAATACTATAAAAATTAATACGATACTTTCATTATTCAAGGTTTTATTATTTTTCGCTTAACTATTTATTTTATGTATTCGATTGGGATTGCCGCAGAGCTACTTGGAGTATGTATTAAGACCTTAAGACGATGGGATAACATAAAAAGGATTCGATGTATTCGAACACCAGGAGGGCATCGTCGGTTTCCCATCCAAGAAATCCAGAGGTTACTTGACGGAAAAAGAGAAATTACCGCTCATAAACCACCGATTAAAGACATATCCAATATGTGTGCGCTTTATGGGAAAGTTTCTTCAATAAACAAAATAAACGAGGTGATTTGGCTCGTCAAATTGATGTTCTGAAACAACATGTAAATAAGGAACGTCTCAATATTTATAACATCTATAAGGATGTTGGTTCTGGATTAAATACGAGACGAAAAGGTTTATGGAGATTACTCCGAGATGCAAAGAACTACAAATTTTCGTTAATTCTTGTGAATTATAAGGACAGTCTTACACGATTCGGATACAAATACGTAAAGAAGTATTTATCCGAATTTGGAGTGAAAATCCACTATTTAAAAAAATTAGAGGAGAAAGCTCCTGAAAGCGAAATGGTCGAGGATTTAGTAGCAATTATTCATTCGTTTAGCGGCAAACTGTATGGACTAAGGTCAAATAAGAACAAAAGGAATTCTCTTAGAAAAACAGAACTTATTACTAAAAAGGAAATTTAATAAATCTTCAGCGTAATAAGGACGCATCTTTTTCTTTTTTATGAAATAGAACCTTAACTAATTCTTCCTTTTACGATATATGAATTCTACTACGCGCACATTTTCGTTGATTCCGAAATCTCTTGATAAAAAGAAGATATATAAGGAAATTCAGAACTATTTAGTAAAATTTCGAGATTTAGAGAATATATTCGTTAACACGTTAGTAATCGCTTTAATTTTTATACACAATGAAAAGATATTTAATTAGTATGTAAATGGATAGAAATAATGAAAAAATGGGTGATTTTTTTATTTAATTTATTAAGCAAATTTTTATAAACTATGAGATTATATATAAATAAAAAAATTCTCAAAAAATATAAAAAAGAATAATTATCTAATTATTATAACAAAATCATAATTATTATGATCAGAGATTCGCATGATTGAAGACATGGATGGTATCTTGAAAAAACTCTTAGCTGCTACACCCATAATAATAATAATAATAATAATAAATCACAATTTAGGAGTGAATTAGGCTTATGGAATCAACCCCTGAAACTTTAGATATTATCTTAAAGAAGCTCTTAGCTGCTATACCTGAAGTAAAAGCTGCGGCAATAGTGTCTGTGGAGGGCTTGCCAATTGCGTCAGCCCTACCACAAGGTGTAGACGAGACGCGAATTGCAGCGATGACGGCGGCAATCCTATCGTTGGGTGAGAGAGCAGCTCTAGAACTTGATAAGGGCGAGTTACAGCAAATCTTCGTGAAAGGCTCAAAGGGGTACATGCTGGTTTTAGCAGCGGGTCCCAATGCCGTCTTAACAGTGTCCACAACTAAAGATGTTAAATTAGGTTTGATATTCCTTGATTGTAAACGAACTTGCGATAAGATCGCGAAATTAATTTAAATTTTCTCATTTTTTGTGAAAAACCACAAAATATTAAGCTAGCGATGAGAACTCCAATTCTGGGCTCAAATCTTTTAGCATTTCTCTTGAAAAAAGATTTTGGGGAATTTTATTGGTGAATCGGTCTCTTTAGTTTCTAATAATTCGATTTTGTCAAACTTAGTAGTATCTGGCGAACTTTCGAAAAGCTTATCACCTACGAATAAATTAATTTCTCCCCATTCGTCTTCAAAAAAAAGCGCTAAAGTCATGTACTTGTTTACTTTTATGGTTTTAGCAAGAGTTGTAATTGCTAAAAAACCATCTTGAAACTATTGAGGTTTTATTTTATACTTTTCAAGATCCCTTTCGATTGATTCAATTTCGTCTTCGCTTAAGTCGTGATTATTAATATCAACCCAAACTTCACACCTACCAGGCAACAAATCCAACCAGAGAAAGCTCTGATGGGATTATTGTTTGCAAAAATTATTTTAAGGTTGCGAATTTTTGAGCGGATTTAAGGAAGAAATTAAGGATTATCCTTCAGTTAGCATACGAAGATAAAGTAATTCATATCGAAATAAGATTCATGAGTTAGGGATGGCTAGTAATAATAATAAATTGCACCAATTCAAGAAGGAAGAAAATATGCTTGATGAGGTCTATCATAGATCCCCCCTTGGATGCTCCAAAAAGACTAATTGCATTATGTATCGTTCGCTTATAAATAAAAAAATAAGAAAGGGTGTTCCTAAGAGAGAAGATTACTTTAATTCCATTGCCCCCAGTCTCTATAAATATCTTACGCTCGATGATCTAATGGATGTGGATCTTATATGGGTATCGTTCGGTTATATTGAACGCTGGGTTTGCAAAGAGTGCTATAAGAATGTTCTTAAGCCATTAAAGGACAATCCACTTGCAGGTGTTGATCTTTAAATTCTTTACTTTTCAAGATATTCAAAAATCACAAACTATTAATTTTATCGCTTATTTAATAGTGTATACTAGATTTTATTAGATTAGATTATATTAAGTAAACTCTAAGGAGAATAAATATACTGGTGGTTTGATGTATAAACTATATACAATATCAGGGAAAATCGAAAAGCTCCTTCATTTCGGAGAGCTCGGTTAATTCCGCCATTCTTATTTGACCAACCGAAGGAAGTAAGTGCCCGTATAATTTTGAGCGAAGATTATGAAGGGATAATAACTCGTGATTACGGATTTATCATTGCTGTCGTAGATGTCATGGATGTAGGACCAGGAATAATCATTCCGGGAAATGCCAACACCTTCCACGAAGTAGAATTCACGATCTTATCTTTTAAACCCAGTGTCGGTGAAATTGTTGAGGGGGATGTAGTAGAAATAGTAGATTTTGGAAGCTTCATTAGAATTGGACCCTTGGATGGATTAGTACATGTCTCACAGATTTGCGACGATTATATTTCTTACGAACAAGTGGGAAATAGATTTATTGGAAAGGAAACTGGAAAAATTTTAGAAGTTAATGACCAAGTAAGATCTAGAATAATTGCAGTTTCCCTTGGTACTGGAAGAAGCGGAAAATTAGGATTATCGATGAGATCTCCGTATTTAGGAAAAGAAGAATGGATTCAATATGATCTTGAGAATTATTACGAGAACAAAAAGTTAATGGAACTAGCAAAAGACACTAAAGAAAAATAAAAATAATCAAAAAAAGTAATTAAATTAGATGTAGTATAAAAAATGAAAGAGAAGGCGTGTAAAACTTGTCATATTATCACAAAAAACGAAAATATTTGCCCAAAATGCAAAACTCATTCTTTAAGCAACGATTATAATGGAGAGGTTGTTATTCTCAGACCGAAAGAATCAAAAATCGCGGAATACTTAAAGGTTCTAGTACCAGGGAAGTACGCCCTTAGAGTTCGATAAAAGTTATATATTAATTATAAAAATAATTTTTTAGAGAATTTGCTTTCACATTGATTTGATAGATGAAGAATAATTTAGAAATTCCTCAAGACAAAAGGCATAAATTTGCTGTACCTTTAGGTCTCTTAATTTCAGGTTCGAGAAAAGAAACTCTTCCAAAAGTAGAGAAAATCATTAGAGCCTATGAAAAATCTGATTTAATTGTCAATTTTTATATAGTTGGAGATATTGTAACTAAAGACTTTTTGGCAAATTTCGAATAATTCTTCTTTTTGAATCTCTTTTAATTCTTCCCATCCTTCTTTAATCTCTTTGATCACTTTACTCGTATTAGCGTTCAATTCTCTAATAATTTGTTTGTACGATCCTTTAATAAGCCATTCTCTAAGAACATATACTATGAGTTGTACAGATGATCTAAATCCATACTCCGGATGGTCTCCGGACCAGCGTTAGACAACGCTTAGAGATGTTACGAAATCAAGACGCTGATTTTCTATTTTTAGTGAGAATGGGGTATGAAGGCGGTTGGGCAGAATTTCTTGGTTTGGAGCCTCTTGTGGGGCCTCTTGAAGAGTTTTAAGGAGGCAATTAGTTAATTTTAAATAGTTGATTAATTATTTAATTAATCAAAATTAGTGAGTGATTTTTTACATGGCGTACGATATAAGGTTCCTTGACGGTTTAGAATTTGGTGGAGATTGGTCTTGGGAGGAATATTTCGTATCAAAATGTGGAATAGATTACTGGAAATATAAGAATAGAAAGCAGAAACTTACTAGGCAGAGTTTAGAGGCACATCTGGACGAGTTTATTTCAGGGTTGGAGAGCGAGAGAGATGATATAAATAAAAAAGGTCTTTATAAAGATAGTGAGTTTAGATTTGATAGTATAGCAATCGCCTATCAAATTCTTGCAGTGTTAATTCTCGAGACTGGAGCTATCCTTCCAGAAAAAGTTAAAATTGAGGTGTTAAAATGGACAAAATGGAGTTATGAAAAAAAGCGACATTGGCATAAGTCTGTTGTGGAAGATAGAAGATTCTTTTTGAGACGTTTTAGAACAATTATCAGGATTTACACAACGGGTCGTATTTATCGTTTTTCAGGCGGAGTACTTGAATCATCTGAACTTGATGAAATTCCTCATTATGAAATTGAAATAGAGGGTCTGGATAATTTTCGCAAGATTTTAAAGAATAAGGAATACAATTCTATATCCTCAATATCGTTAAAAGAATGCAAATTGAAATCTATCCCAAAGGATTTGTTTTTATTTGTGAATCTTAAATATTTAAATCTTGCGGATAATTATTTAACTCGTATTAGTCCTAAGATTCAAGATCTTCAAAAGTTAGAGATATTAAATATAACAAATAATAGACTTATGTCGATACCTAAAGAAATAAGTGCTCTTAAAGAGATTAAATCTCTAGAATTAAGTAAGAATAATTTAGAAATTATACCTAATGAAATAGGTGAACTTATATCCCTTCGTGAATTAGGTTTGTCTTCAAACAAAATTAAAGAACTACCTGAATCAATAGGAAAATTACCATTACTTCGGATGATATCAATTATAGGAAATCCTATGAACTACGATGAACTGGAGAAGTTATATCCTCAGATCTTTTTTATTTAGTTGATTTTTAATTTGAGACAATTTCAAGATAGATAAAAAGGTAACCTTTTTATTTTTATTACTTTTTTTCGGAAATTAAATTAGTTTATTAAGTGTAATCAAAACAAATCTTGGGGATTATTAATTAATTTAATTAGGAAGGAAGTAATCCTTTTTTTAGAAGGATCGCCTGAGAGCCTACGGGAGCCTCTAAAGAGTTATTTATATAAAATTATTATTTAAAAAAATTTGTTTAATATTTTAAAACTGAATTTTAAATTAACTAAATTATCGAGTCCATTAATATTATTTATTTCATTATTGTTAAGATATAATTGATTTAAATTCAAAAGAGTGTCCAAAACCTTGAATTTTTTTAATTTTATTACATGAGAGATTTAATTCTTTTAGATTTATGTGTTTTTCTAATCCTTCTATTGAATGTTCTAAATGCTCTATTTGAAAAATATATAATAAGTGATTTTGCAGCATAAGCTTTGATAAGATTATTATCATCAGAGATTAAGATATTTTCTAAATATTTGAAGTAAAAGTCGGATTTAATGCCTAGTTTACTTAAAAATTTCATAGCATCAATTCGTAACATTTCTTCAATGCTATTTTCGATAAAGGAAATAAAATAACTAATTGTAGAAAATTTATCAATTTTTCCAGCTAAAAACTCGTTATATATCTGTCTGGGCTCTAAATGGGACATCTACATTTGTAATAAATGAGTAGGATATATAAATAATTAAGTTTTTCTTAATTATTTAGAGTTTTTCAATTATTAACAGATTATTTATTCATGAATTCTTTCCATACAATTGAATTAATTTAATGAAATATTTTTTTTCTGTAAAATTTATTTTAATATTGTAATAAAAATAATTCTTGATATTAATGAATAATAATTTAAACGTCCCTAAAAATAAGAGACATAGATTTGCTCAACCATTAGGTAAATTAATTGCTGGAACTCGTCAAGAAACTTTAATTCAAGTGGAAGACATTATACGAAACTATCTAAAAACAAATTTAATTGTCAATTTTTATATCGTTGGAGATATAGTAACTAAAGACTTTTTGGCAAATCAATATTTGAGATCATTTATTAAACTCTGCATTATTGACGAAAAAACACAACGAGAAAAGATAACTATTGATACCGATGATTTTTTTGAGGCTATAATAGAATTTGAAAATCCCAAGGGTACTATTCAAAATGAGATTTGGGTTCTTTTAGAAAATATTATTAACTCTGGAAAAAGGACATTACTTAGAATAACGAGTGGAGAAGAAGACTTATTAGTCCTACCTCTTGTATTGCAAATTCCTTTAAAAGATAATGTTAAAAATCTTGTATTTTACGGACAACCTCCAATTACAGACGCTAAAATAACTATACCTGAGGGTATTGTAATCGTAGATTTAAACGAAAAAATTCAGAAGAGAGTTAAAAAATTTATTGCCTTAATGGACAAGCTTTAAATATTTCTTTCTCTCAGTAAAAAAAATGACTGAAAAAAGCAAAATTTTATTTTTTATTTTATATTTATTACCTTTAAATAGGAAAGAATTAAAAAGGTTCAAGAAAAATGTCATTCACTATAGAAATTTTGGAAGAAAAGAGAAATCCTTTAATCGATCGGACGGAGTTAAAAATTAAAATTGATCATTATGGAAAAGGATCTCCGAATAGACTTGAAATAAAAAAGAAAGTAGCATCAATGCATGGATCTAATGAGAAGCTTACAATAATAAAAAAGATTCAGTCCCACTTTGGTTCGACTCAAGATATCGCACAAATTTACGTTTACGATAGTGCGGAATCATTGAAATTCTTTGAGCCGTTCCATATTCAAGCTCGAAATTTGCCGAAGGAAAAAAGAGTTGATATTTACAAGTTTAAAAAGAAAAAAGAACCTTATAAGCACCTATTTGAGTACGATTAATGAAAACATTAAAAAATGTGAGTTAAAAATGACTGACGCGTCAAAATATTATAAAATTGAAGGAGATAAATTGGTTCGAACTCATAGAACATGCCCTAAATGCGGTTCGGGATATTACCTTGCGGATCATTACGATAGATGGTCTTGTGGCGCATGTAAGTATACAGTGTTTAAACGAAAAGGAAAAAAAGGTACTACTAGAGCAAGAACAGGTGGACCAAAAAGAAGATCTCCTCGCAAACGTACAAAATCAATGTAGCTTTTATTGAAGCTTAAAAATCTAATTGATTTAAAGCACTATTTCAATTTTTTCAATTCTTTATTAATTTGTTTATTCAATTATACTATTATTTTTATAAAAAAAAAGTTAAATGAGTTTTACCAGATTTCAACAAAATGAACACTATAATAATATTAAATACTTAAAGCGTTGGAGATAGATAAATAGATGCGCTTATGTCTTGGTATAGAGAGCACAGCACACACTTTTGGTCTAGGAATAGTTGATTTTGAAGGAAAGGTTTATAGTCTTGTTAACGATATATACATCCCTACGGAAGGGGGATTGCACCCAGCAAAAGTTAGGGAACATCACTTAAATAATTTCGTGGAAACCATAAAATTGGCATTATTGGAAGCAAATTGTAATATAAAAGATATAGATTTAATCGCATTTAGTCAAAGTCCTGGACTTGGGCCCATTTTAAGAATAGGTGCTTTAGTGGCACGTATGTTGAGCCAACTTCTGAATATTCCGATTGTAGCAGTTAATCATTGCGTAGCACACATCGAAATTGGGCGGCTAATGTGTAATCTTAAAAATCCTATCACTCTTTATGTGTCAGGTGGGAACACAATTGTAAGTGCTTTTGAATCGAGTAGATATCAAATTTTTGGAGAAACGCTAGATTTACCAATTGGGAATATGATTGATTCGTTTGCTCGAGACGCGGGTTTATCACATCCTGGTGGACCTAAGATTGAAAAGTTAGCTCAAGAATCAAATAAGTATATCTCACTCCCCTATGTAGTGAAGGGTATGGATTTATCTTTTTCAGGGCTTTATACGGCTGCTAAAAGATTAATAGAGTCTGAAGAATATGGAAAAAATTATACATTAAACGATGTTGCTTATTCGATTCAAGAAACTGCTTTTGGGATGTTGACGGAAGTAACTGAGCGAGCTCTAGCCCATACTGAGAAAAGTGAAGTGTTATTAACTGGTGGTGTTGCTGCTAATAAAAGATTGCAAGCTATGATTGAATACATAAGCAATGAACATAACGCAAGGTTTGAAGTCGTACCTTTAAGATATGCTGGAGACAATGGAGCAATGATTGGATGGACGGGTATTCTTCGTTATATGGCAGAAGGAGGACATGCAATTTCTGAAACAGTTATTAAACCCAAAGAAAGAATGGATAAAATATCAATTCCGTGGCGGAATTAAATACCAATTCCGTGGAGGTTTTAGAAAAAATGAGTTCAAAAATAACAAAAGAAAAAATAATTCGTAAAGGTGCTGAAGCTACTCTTTATTACGGACACTGGTTTGATAAAGAAGTTATTTTCAAATATCGAATTCCTAAAAAATATCGTATCGAAGAATTAGATAAGACAATTAGAACTGCCCGGACATTAAGCGAAGCTAGAGCCTTGATAAGAGTAAAAAATTATGGCATTAATGTACCTCAAGTATATGAGATTGACGCAAAAAAGGCCACAATCGTAATGAAATACATTCAGGGTAAAAAATTAAAAGATGTTATGGAAATTTTGGACAACATAAAAAAAAAGACTTATTTTACAACGATTGGAAAATATATTGCCATATTGCACAAGAATGGACATATACATGGAGATGTAACAACGAGTAATATTATAATTACTTCAAACGAAGAAATCTTTCTGATCGACTTTGGTCTTCACGAGTATTCTGATTCAATCGAAGATAAAAGCGTTGATCTCCACCTTTTTAAAAGAGTACTCATTTCTTCCCATGGAAAAGATTTTAATTTTTGTTTTAATGCTTTTCTTGAAGGCTACAAAAGTGAATATATGAATAATTTAAAAGAATGTCAAGAGATTATTAAAAATATATCTGTGATTGAAACATGTGGAAGATATGTAAAAAAAGAAGAAAGATTGTAATTTTTGCAATTTATTTAATATTGTTAATGGAAAATTCTTAAAAAAATAAATTTTTTTCATAAAAAATATAAACTTGAATGTAGTTTGTTTAATCACCTTCAAAAATAATTAAAACGCATGATATAGAGCTCTTTATATATCAGATATATATTTATAATAGTTTGATTTATTATTATTATGTTTTAAAATTAAATAATATATTAAAGGGGCAATATACTCTTTTTATACAATATTTTAAAAAATTAGTTCATTTGGTGTAGAGCAAATGAAAGATAAAGAAAAAATGAAAGAAAAGACTAAGATGCGCAATATTACGATTAATCTACCTTATCTTTACGACCGAAATATACAGTGGTTAATATCAAATAAATTAATCGCTAACCGATCAGAAGCTGTTAGAATTGCGCTTAAAGAATTTTTAGATAGAGAATTCGGTGAAAATTTAGACTTATTAGGATTTTCGGAAATTGAAAAAAACGAAAAAATAACTTAATTTTTATTTAATTATCTTCTTTTTCTTATTTTTCTTGCTTCCCTCTCAACTTCGCGTAATATAATAATGTCGTCTAATCGTACGGGACCCTTTACATTTCTCGTTAAAATTCGATTTCTATCTCTCCCTTCAAGAATTCTAACCTTAATCTGTGTAATTTCACCAGTCAATCCCGTACGCCCAATTACGGCGATCACCTGCGCAGGAATTGATTGATCTTTTATTTTAATACCTTTAGTTTTATCAAGTTTAACCAAAACTTTTCACCAGGGTTAACTTTTTATTGCATTTAATTGTTTTAATAGCCCTTCCAAAATATTTTCGTTTCCAGTTCCTACCTCTACGACTGCGATTGAAGCAGAACCCACATTAATTTTTACGGCATTCCCTAAGATTTTTCTTGTAGAGATATATGTGTAAGGAACTTTTTTCTCTTCACAAAGAAATGGAATGTGAAACAATATCTCGGGGGGAGATACATCTTCGGCCATTACAACTAATTTTGCCTGTCCCCGTTCAATACTCTTTGTGGTTTCGTTCATGCCCTTACGAATTTTGTTGTCCTTCGCTTCCGCAATAGATATTATTGTGTTTTTTATTTGTTCTTTTAATTTATCTGGTACTTTAAATTTAATATACGACATTTGAGTTGCGTCTCATTCCAATATATTAATATATATTTTCATTAATCATAGAATTTGTAATATGAAGAAAAGGAAATAATGTAAAATAAAATTTACGATTTAGAGCTGAAAACTTAAAAATATTTAATTCGTATTAATCTCTAGGTTATCAATTTTATTAAAAATATTAAATACTATTAAAATTTTTTAATAAAAAATGTTCATGCGAAGTTTGGAACACCTCCCTTATTCGCACGGGTTGAAACCAGCACCCCCTATCGGATAGGTTTCGAATAAAACCATCTCCGACTACTTTTCTGAGGATGTTTAACGCTCCGTTCACGTCCGCGTTGAGCAGGTAATTCGAGCCTCTAAACAATCCTCTCTTAATCCGCTTTCCTGCATATTTTTTATGTTTTTGAATCGGTTCTAAATCTAACGAGCTATATTTTGAAGTGTAGGACTCGTCTACTTCGTGAATTTCAATTCCTACCAGCTTAGCTTTATAGGTTATCATCTGTTTAAGCTTTTGAATGGGGATGTTAACAAAATTCTGGTTATTTTGTTTGCCCAATCGTATGTTTTGTTTTATGGCTTTTAATTCTCCTAAACGAATGTGTCCTATTTCGCTTTTTAAACAATATCCAACGATTAATTGTGCAGTCTTGTGTAAATAGTCATTAACAATCGAATTTCGATTAATAGTAATACAATCGAGTCGAGATGTCCATTTTAGTTTTTGCTTGTCTTTTATAGAATAGAGCCTTGCTTTTCTTTTATTCCATTGCCTATTAATCGATTTTATTATTTTGCCAGAAATTATAATTGGCTTGGAATTTCTGTTTTCTACGGTAGTTATTAAATTGTTTAGCCCGAAATCGATAGATAAATACTTCTCTTGATTTATTTTCGATTTCTTTACGCTTTTTTTATACACTATTTCGATTTCGTAAAATTTTTTTCTTGGTAAAACGCGTATTTGCTGATAAGTTTCGAAATTCTTATTTTTATACCGAGGAATGGTTAGTTCAATTAAGTTTTCAAACTCAGGGAATGTTTCTTTAAAAAGTGTGGACATCGTAAGAATAATTTTATGGTTCTCAATCTTACTGTTTTGATTCGTAAATATCAGCAGATTGTAATTCTCCTGCTTGTATTTAGGTGGTCTCGGTCTCCCGTTGAATTTTTTCGGATTTTTTTTCCATTCTTTCATCGCGTTGAAAAAACTTTTCCAGTTCTTATCTAAGGTTTTAAGAATCTGTTGTGACGTTTGAGCTTTTAATAGTTTATAATGGTCTGTTTGTTTTAATATGAAATTTAAGTCCTGATAGCGAAGCCAATTCTCCAAATGAAAAAAATCTTGTCTCACGTACCAGTTTGCTTGATTATACAGCTTTTTAGAAAGAGAGCAAAGCACGTCTAAATGGTCGTTCTTAGGCTTTCTGAACTTATAGGCTAATTTCATTTGGAATATTATTTGCAGTTTTGTTACAATAACTCGATAATCCTATTTAAATAAAAAGAGAGGAGTGATTTTTTCACACATAAATAAATTTTAATAAAATCTTTTAACATTTTTTACCTTTTTTAATAATTTAATCTCTATATTTTTATAATAAAAATCAGAAAATTTTTTTGGAAGATTTCATCTTATTAATTGAATTAAAGAATAAACATTAAGTAAAAAAAAAATGATTAAAATTAGCTTAACGGAGGAGATATACCATAATAATACCAATACGATGTTTTAGTTGCGGGAAACTCATTGCCGATGCGTATCAACCTTATTTAGAATTAATTGAAAAGGGCGAATCGTCTGAAGATGCGTTCAAGGAGTTAGGTCTCGAACGATTCTGTTGCCGACGAATGGTGGTCTCACATATTGACCTTATCGACGAATTGCTTAAGTTTCCTCGCTTGCAATAATATAATAGAAAAAATCTTTCCAAAAATATTGTTTTTCTTTAACTAATATCAGCATGACTTCATCAATATGGTTTTCTTATGTTTTTGAAAACTATTCCTCTTTTAGCCCACCTGAAAGAATTTTCATAGTCTTTATTAGGATTGTGTTAATTGGTTATAGTATGAAAAAAAAAAATAAAATAAGAAAAGTCTATGAAAAAAAATAAAGATTATTCGTGGATAATTTCTCTTGTTGGGGGGCTCCTAACAATCATCGCAGTTTTAACGCCTGCAGCGGTGCCAACTAAGGGTAACTCCTATGTTTGGATGTGGGGATTAAATATGGATTCTAATTTCTATTTTTTCGACGAAATCGAACCTCTTATCATTTCAATTCTCTGCTCGTTAGTAATACTATTTAGCGCAGCTTTCATTATTTTAAGAGCCTTTAAAGTCATGAATAACTTTAATGGCGACGAGAATGTGAACGCTACTGAAAATATTTTTTTTTTTATGGGTGTTTTAATTGCTATATCAGCGATTTTATGGCATTTATTGATGAATTTCTACGGTCCTACTTATGTAGCCAAAGAAGAAATGTATATTGAGGGAGATTATGAAAAAACACCCGTCTATAATTTTTGGGGCTTTAATGCCTCTTTTGGAGTCTACGGGGTAGTTGTCGGAGGAATCTTGGCAATAGTAGGATCGTATTTAAAAGGACGCTCTAGTGAAGGAAAGAAAAGAAAAAAACTAAAAATGAAATTAAAACCGAGAAAAAAACCTAAAATTAAAGAGGAAAAAGACCAGAAAATCGAAAAAAAAGTAAAACCAAAACCTAAACCAAAACCAGAAAAAGAAGAAAAACCTCAAGAAGAATTGAAAAAAGATGACTTCGATTTTTAACAATAATTAATAAGTAGCAATTACTTAATGTTTTCCATAATAAGATGTCCAGCGGGTTTTTCTTGGATTCTTTTTGTACTTCAACATCGCTTTTCTACATTTAGCCGTGCAGAAGTTCAAAATTTGTCCATCCCTTTTAACAAACATCATACCTCTCCCTATTGCAATGTCGTAACCACAAAAAGAACACTTCTTTACTTTTACCATTCCAATTCAACTCATGTTTATTGTTTAAAGAGTTCTGCTTCTCCATATTTTATAACTTTAAGATTTATCATCGTCATGTCGTAACTTATTTCGGATCCCCTTACTGTCTTTCGTCTTTTCTGACCTTTCCTTTTTGGTTTGTATCCAATCCCTCTTTTAGAAACTAATATTTTCTTTTTCACAGGACCGTGAACGTCTTTTCGCATTGGAAATCCGGACGAATCTGAACCACCAGTAATTTCAAACTCGTAATTTGGAAACCCAATGAGACCTCCTTTGATAACATCGCCAATTTTCATCCCTTCAAATCGAAATTTTTTCTCGTCTACCCGTATTAATCTAGATAAACCCCTCCCGGGACCGCTGTTTCCACCAGAAATGTTTAGCTTGTAAACCCGTTTTTCACTCATAGTTGCTAATATTTAGACTATACTATAAAAAGATAATTGAATTAAAAAATCTGTGAAAACTTAAATATTTTAAGTTTTAAGTTTTTAAAAAAAAAATTAATGCAATTGACTTTTTCTATATTCTTACAAATTAGAAATATTTAAAAAATTCACAAAATACTATATTTCATTATTAAATACTTGTACCCCAAAATAAAAATCGAAGGTGTTTTTAATACTACTCAGTCTTGATTTAATGTTAATAGGAATTTTTACTTTAATATTTATAACGATCCATTTAATTGTAGGATTAAGGATTATTACTAAGTATTTTAAATATAAACAGAATGTTTTTCTGTTGATAGGGATTGGTTGGATTGGGGCAGCGACAGTGTGGATAGGTGTAGCGGTAGATTTTATTCTAATTTTATTATATGACGCACCATCTCCAATTGAAGTGCATTTGTTGATAATTGGGGGGATACTCCCTTTTACACAACTTGCTTGGGTCGCCGCTATAACAAATTTAATGCATATCGAAAGATCAACTAGAAGAAATATTTTAATCGTCGGTGCGATTGTTGTTATTATATTTTGGCCTTTTTATATTTTTATCGTCTTCACAGATCCGTCGATTCTAGGAGAGAAAATCACCCCCATTCAAGTGAAGTTATCTTTTTTCAGTCAAATTCATTACGCTTTTGAAATTGTGGTATTTATATTACCTGGGCTATGGTTTTCAAAAGAATCGTTAAGGTCTGACAAGCCAGAAATCAGATTAAAAGGAAAATTATTATTATTTACATTTTTTGTATCTATAATAATGACTGTTTTAGAACTCCTATCAACCACAGTTTTAATATATCTGGTCGCAAGAATTATAGCAGTATTTGTATCAATTTCGTTCTATACTGGCTTTATCTTGCCAAACTGGGCTAAAAAAATCCTCTTAAAGGAAAAATAACCTTTTTTTTTTTAAATTTATAAAATAAAAATAACATTTTTTAAAGAAGTTAATGCAAATTTTCCGCAAATAAATTATGTTTTAGTATGGAAATTTTAATAATACAGAATTAACTCTTTTTTATTAGAGAAAGAATTATTTAATAATATCTTTATTTAATATTTTTATTTATGAATTTTCTAAACTTATTCATTATTTTATATCGATGGTCTGACATAAATGTTATATACAAACTTATCAGATTTAATGTTATTCAATTACTAACTTTTAAGAACTTGAATAATGAAGCTCACAAACTTTACCATTAAAGATTTAATTACCCCCAAGGCAAAATTAACCTTTTTAGTGGGTGCCGGGTGCTCGGTTGATCCTCCCTCATGTCTACATGCTGGGGAAAAGATGATGGAGGCCCTCATTAGATATACTTGTGCTGAATCAGAGATTAACAAAATATTAGGAAAAGAAGAATTAAAAGATGGAAGAAAATTGGAGGGACTCCGATTTGAGCAATTAATAGAAATTATACGGGATCGTCTGGATCCTATGCTAAAAGTCATCGATTTTTACGGGTTATGCGATAAACCAAATATTCAGCATTTCTTTTTGGCAGAAATGATGAAAAATGGACAATTTATACTTACTACTAATTTTGATTTCCTTATTGAATATGCTCTACTGCACTCAGGTCTAACCAAAGGAGAAGTTAAAATTCTTATCACTAAAGAAGATTTTGAAAATTTTAGCGATCCACTGGAGTTATATTTAAGTGGAGTAAAAGCTCTATATAAAATACATGGCTCCACAAAAAATGTTGTAACGGGTGATCCAACAAGGGATTCTCTAATTGCGACGATTCAAGCCTTAGGTGCAAATAAAGGAGGAGAAAATGTATTCCAACTTGAATCATTTAAACGACCAGCATTCTTAAATCTCACCACAGATCGTTCGTTAGTGGTGATGGGCTATTCTGGAAGCGATGATTTTGATATTGTCCCAACATTGAAGGTTCTGAAACATACTAAAGATATTATTTGGATTAATTATGTTCACAATGATGGAGGTAAAGAACTCATTTATGAAATAGAAATGGAGGATAACGAAGATTATGAGAATTTGGAGAAGGTTAGTCAAATTCTGGTTGAGATCAAACGAATGAAGCATGTGAATCGTATTTTCCTAGTTAATGTAAATACAACTCGGATGGTTAGAGAATTGATTGCTGCTCCATCAAAACTAAGTCCAGATAAGTTTGCCATTGATATTAATGAATGGCTTTCTAGTAATATTAACCCTCCAGATATGTTCATGAAACTTTATATTCCGTATAAAATATATTTCGATTTCAATATCTACGAAAAAGCGTTATCACTTTTAGAAAGCATACTTAATAAAGCTGAAAATGTTGGAGATCAAATGTGGAAAGGCGTGGCCCTTAATAACATCGGATTACTTTACCATGCACAGGGAAACTATCCTGAAGCCCTTAAGCGATACGAAGAAGCGCTTCACATCGCTGAGCAATTAAGAGATCTTTCAGGGAAAGCTACTTGTCTTAACAACATCGCATCAATTCATTATGCACAAGGGAACTATCCTGAAGCCCTCAAGCGCTACGAGGAGTCACTTCTAATCTCTGAACAAAGGGGAAATCTTTCTGAAAAAGCCGCTTGTCTCAATAACATCGGTGAGATTTATAGATTCCAAGGAAAGTATCATGAAGCTCTCAAGCGATACGAGGAGTCACTTCAAATTGCTGAGCAATTGGGAAATCTCTCTCAAAAAACTGCTTATCTTAATAACATCGGTGAGATTTATAGAATCCAAGGAAAGTATCATGAAGCCCTCAAGCGATACGAAGAAGCGCTTCAAATAGACGAGCAATTGGGTAGCCTTTGGGGAATAGCTATCCGTCTCAATAACATCGGAATGATTTATCATTCACAGGAAAAGTATCTCGAAGCACTCAAGCGATACAAGAAGGCGCTTGAAATCGCCGAGCAACTTGGAAACCTCTCGGAAAAAGCTACCCGCCTTAATAACATCGGTGAGATTTATAGAGCCCAAGGAAAGTATTCTGAAGCCATCAAGCAATACGAAGAAGCCCTTCACATCAACGAGCAATTGGGAAACCTTTCGGGAAAAGCGACTGATCTCAATAACATCGGATTGCTTTACCATGCACAAGGAAAGTATCCCGAAGCCCTCAAGCGATACGAAGAAGCGCTTCACATCGCCGAGCAACTGGGAAACCTCTCGAGAAAAGCTACTAGCCTTGATAATATAGGATTACTTTATTATGCGCAAGGAAGGTATTCAGAAGCCCTTAACCGATGCAATGAAGCACTTCACATCGCCGAGCAACTGGGAGACCTTTCGGTAAAAGCCACTTGCCTCAATAGCGTTGGACTAATTTATAAAGTACAGAAAAAGTATCCTGAAGCCCTGAAGCGATACGAGGAAGCGCTTCAAATCGCCGACCAATTGGGAGACCTTTCGGGAAAAGCCACTTGCCTCAATAGCGTTGGGCTAATTTATGAAGTACAGAGAAAGTATCCTGAAGCCCTGATACGATACAAGGAAGCGCTTCAAATCGATGAGCAATTGGTAAACCTATCCAGAAAAGTTACTGATCTCAATAACATCGGAACGATTTACAGGGCACAAGGAAAGTATCCAAAAGCTTTAAAGCGATTTGAGGAAGCCCTTGAAATCACCGAGCAATTGAGAGACCTCATGGGAAAGGCTACTGCTCTCAATAACATAGAAACAATTAATTACGCACAAGGAAAGTATCCCAAAGCTTTAAAGCGATACGAGGAAGCGCTTCAAATCGCCGACCAATTGGGAGACCTTTCGGGAAAAGCAATTTATCTCAGTAACATTGGAGTAATTTTCAAAGGACAAAGAAAGTATCACGAAGCTTTAAAGCGATACGAGGAAGCGCTTCAAATTACCGAGCAATTAGGTGATTTTTTGAACATAATTACCTTTCTTAATAACATTGGAATGATTTATATAGAGCAAAGAAAGTATCCCGAAGCCTTAAAACGATTCGAGGAAGCGCTTCAAATCGCCGACCAATTGGGAGACCTTTCGAAAATAATTACCTTTCTTAATAACATCGGAATGATTTATGTAGAACAAAAAAAGTATCCCGAAGCCTTAAAACAATACGAGGAAATATTACAAATAATAATTCAGCTTGGCTTAAGTGAATCTAAAGATGCTAAGATACTTAAAGAAACTATTGAAAATATAAAGAATAAAATGAAATAATATTATTTCCATACATTTATTTTGGATACTAGTTATGTTGAAGATCTCACCGCCGATAGAGTTAGATTATTTAAATAATTCAATTTTTGAATTTAATATCTGAATAAGACAAAATTTATATCATTAATTATTTCTTTTCCTTCTAATGTGAATTTTTAAAAAGATCTTATTCCTTAATTGAATTTAAATATGCTAATTTTAATAATGTGTGTCACTTTTAATTACATGGAATAAGTATTTTTATAGTATTACCTACAAAATATATGTCTTAAAATAGAAAATATCTAATGTTTTTTGTAAAATCAAACAAATAAAAAAAATATCCATTAAATTATTTATGTTAAAAATTGGAATTTTAATAACAATAAAATATGAGGAAAATGACGAATGAATATTATATTGGGGAAGCATTAATTGGAGAGCCACCAAATCTCGCTCACATTGACCTAATTATTGGTTCAAAAAATGGACCTGTAGGAATTTCGTTCGCAAACGCGTTAAGTACTCCTTCGAAAGGGCATGGCGGATTACTAGCTGCGATCAGGCCAAATCTACTCTCTAAACCGGTGAGCCTTATTGTACCTAAAGTCACGATTGCGAACATGGAGGACGCTAATAAAATCTTTGGTCCAGCTCAAGCAGCAGTAGCTAAAGGCATTGTGGATGCCGTTGAAGAAGGAATCATTCCGATGAATAAATTAGAAGAATGGCTAATAATTGCCAGCGTTTTTATTCATCCCGGTGCAAGTGATTATAGGAAAATCTACCAATACAATTATGGGGCAACAAAATTAGCAATCCAAAGAGCATTAAAACAATACCCTCCAATTGAAAAAATCTTTTACGATAAAGATCGAGCAAAACATCCTGTAGCGGGAATAAGGGTTCCACGCCTCTGGCGCCCCCCCTATATACAAGTAGCCTTAGACGCGCCAAATTTAGAGCGCCAAATGAAAGTCGTTAAGCAATTACCTAAAAGCGATCGAATTATCCTTGAAATTGGTACGCCTTTTCTTAAGAAGTATGGTGTTGAGTCGATCAAACAAATACGGGATATCGCAAAAGAAAAGTTTATAGTTGCTGATTTAAAGACATTGGACGTTGGTAAGTTAGAGGTTGATTTTGCTTTTAACGCAACTGCTGATGGTGTGGTGGCAAGTGGCTTAGCCTCTGTAGCATCGCTCGATAAATTCATTTTAGAGGCACAGCGACTCGGGATTCATGCGTTTGTAGACACTATGGAAGTTCCAAGCCCTATTGAGAAATTAAAATCGCTAAAAAGAACCCCAGATGTTGTAATAATTCATAGAGCTATTGATGTCGAGCAATCTGCAGAAGGAGCTCAATCTCCTGACGCTGCGCAACGACAAAGGTGGGCGTTGATTCCGAAAATTAAGGAATTATATAAAGATCAAAAAAAAGCTTCAGGGAGAGATCGCGTTTTGGTTGCTGTAGCTGGGGGTATTGAGCCAAATAGTGCGCAATACGCTATTGAACAAGGAGCAGATATTTTGATTATGGGACGTTTTATTGCGTCTGCAAAAGATGTTAAATTTGCCATGCGTAGGATACTTAATGTTTTACCAGGGTATCAAGACATTGACTTAAAGAGAATTCATTCAGAAGACGACGATAATAGTGTAGAGAAAAGTGGAGGTCCAAAATGGGATTAGTTTTTTTTAAATCTTCTTTTTCCTTAAAACAAAAATCAAATAAATGACAGCGTAAATTTTTCTTATTTTTTAATCTCTTGGTTCTAATTTGTTATTTTATCGAGTTTTATAATTTTAAATACATATATCACTGTGATAGAAGCATGATTTTGGTAATGCAAATTTGGCAAATTTGGTCTCCTATAGATTTAAATATTAGTATTAAGATTTAATTTCTTGAGTAATCTAAACTCAAGATAATATTATTCAAATATAAATTATGCAAAAAAATAAACTTAAATAGTATAGAATTTATAAGGAATTAAAATATATTAATCAAAAATAAAAGTTGGTTAAAATGGTTGGATATAAAGACGTATGGATATTTAATACTTATCAATCAAGAGAGGAAGTATTTGATATCATTCTTGGATTACTGAATAACACTCCGCTACCAATTCTCGTCGCAAAGCGTCCAGCAGGCGTGATCAAAACCTTAAATAAGAATCCACTTGAATTTTCCAAGTGCGTATTAAAGATAATTCCAATAAGAGGAGGACTTAAGCTCGTTTGGAATGTAGCAACAAAACGTAGAGATCAAAATCTTGATTTTTGTATTAATTTTTTTCAACAAGTAAAACAACATCTTATGGGGACACCCGCGCCTACCGCTCCAGAAACTGCTCCTCTGCAGGCATCAACAGAGGAAGAAAAAGTAGAAGTAAAAGAAAAGACTCCTGCCAAAACTAAATTTTGCCCAAATTGCGGCGAATCGAATGAAGGAGACGCTTCTTACTGTTTTCAATGCGGTAGTAATCTTGAAGTCTAATTAATTCGGTAAATAAAACTATTAAAATGTAAATAAAAAAATTAAATTTACCTTGAATTATTTTTCTAAAAAAAAATACTTTTTTTATTTGTCTAGTTTTACTTTTAATATTTCGCATAGGGTGCCATTTTCAAATTGCTCATTATCACTAATCTCAAAAATTTCGTAGGAGTTTACTTGTATAGCTGCTAATTAAAATTAATTTTAAGTCGCAAGTTTCCATTTAAGAAGCTTAGAAAGATCATATAATTGCTATTTGAAATATTTGGTATCAACTCTAACATCATAATATGGATGTACACAAAGTGATTTGAACTCTATTGCTTCGGGCTCAAACAAAAACCTTACAGGAACATTACAATCTAATGCTTTTTGTATTTCCATAGCAGTAGAAAGACCAACATAACCATTTTTATCATAAACAAGCAGTAAATCAGCACACTCAATTAAACTTTCAAAAATCATGTGATTCTTAGCTTTTTCAATTTCCTCAACACTTTTATTATATTCATCTTCACTTGGTTCAACAACTTTTTTATATCCATCATTTTTCAACTTGTTAGATAGTGACGTCATCTCTTGTTTAAATCTCATTGAACCACTAATTATAATTGTTTCAATTTTATTTTCATAACTCAACTGGCTCACCTTTTCTTTCATTTTCAGATTTTAATAATGTAATTTATTCAACCTAAAATATATGAGGAGTCTTTTTTCTTTTTCTTTTTATATAGTTCAATAAAAATAAGAAATAAAAAGAATGAATTTTATTTTAGGTTTACCAAGAAAGGTATTCAATTAAAAAGATTTGCGCAATCATCGATTATCATTAATCTCCTAAAGCTTAATCGGGCGACTATTAGCTGTAAAGATTGGACCGATGAAGGAACTATACAATTTGCAGTATTGCTCCTGGTTGCTAACGATGGCAATCATTTCAAAATCTTTCTGCGATGCGGGGCATAGAATCACTTCTTCTGCGTCCCTAGTTACAGCGTAAAACTCTCCTGTTTGAGATAAGTTGCGGAATTGAATGTTTCCTAGTTGCATCATCTTTTTAATAATAGATCCATACGTTTGAATGTCAAACTTTGAAGTGAGCATAAATCTTGCTGATTTCCTCTGAAATGCGAACTCGGAGACCATTTGCAAAATTTCGGGTACTACTACTGGAGTTACTATTATAACAGAGGATTTAGTCCTATACACGGCGTCTTTAATTGTAGCGATTAACGCTTCTTTTCCAATTGTGTGCCAAGTGGTAACTAAAGCAAGTTCTGAGAGAGAACTGGATACATTGTGAATATCTTTAAGCTTATCTTGGTTGTTCTCGGCTAGTGTAATCGAATCGTCAATTGAACCCATAAATTGAACCGTAAAATCCCCAATAGCGTCTTTTACATATTGTATAATCTCGCGAGTGGTATTTGATAAACTGTTTTGTAGAGTTTCGGCGTTCTCTTTATATTTAACCTTATGATCTTCGAGCATATCCGCCAAATTTTTATCCATATCTGCGGATTCACCGTTCCAAAGTTCGATCTCAGCGTCTATTTTTTCAGAA
>JAUWBH010000168.1 GCA_030605085.1 Promethearchaeota archaeon
GCCAGCAGCCCATATATCTAAACTTGCAGCAGTATGCCTTCCCGGAGTAGGGTCAAATGCGTAAGAAAAACCAAGAGAACGCAGATATTTAGAATCGTGCATACCAAGTTCTTGACCCATAGAGGTGATTGCGAATTTCTCGCTTCCTTTACCGATTTTCTCAGAAGCTCTCTTACACCCATCTGCTAAAATATCTCCAATTCCTTCTCGATTTATCATTTTTTTTAACAATTCAATTACTGCTTCAGAATTGCCCCATGTTAATTCTAACCCACCTGTATCATCTTTATTTATTAAACCATTCTCAAAACATTCTATAGCAAAAGCTACCGTTGCTCCAGCTGAAATAGTGTCTAAACATGCTCTATTACACATATCATTCAAAGTAAATATGGACATAAGATCATTATTAAGTATTAAAGGGCCAAATGAGGCGCAAGTTTCATATTCTGGACGATGTGTTTCTTCAATACCTAATTCAGGAATTCTCATTATAGCACCACATCGAATGGGACAAGAAAAACATCCATACGCCTTTTGTTTAAATTTATCTATTTTCATTTCTGAAATTTTATTGAGTTTGTTTAATGGAAAGTCCTCACTCGCATACCCACCCCAATTTTTTATTGGTGTATCTCCCGAAGTACCCATAAAGACATTACCCGCAGTTGTTCCATACGTTTTAAACGCAATTAGCGTTCTGAATTTAGAGTTATTGACACGATCATTATATTCTTTCGTATATTTAAGTAAAGAATCTTTATCAGCAAGAGAAATTTCCTTATTTCCTTTAAGTACAATAGCTTTCAGTTTTTTAGAACCCATTACCGCACCTAACCCTGATCTTCCAGCAGCTCTACCTTTATCAGTAATAATACCAGATATTAAGGATAGTTTCTCACCGGCCTGACCAATACTAGCTACTTGAACCTTTCCATGTTTTTCTTTTAATTTTTCTTCCGTCTCAACTGTGTCTAACCCCCAGAGATCTGAAGCATCTAAAATTTGTTTCTCATCACCGATAATTGTTATATATTTTGGGCTCTTTGCGATTCCTTTCAATAATATCCCATCATAACCACATTTTTTGATTTCTGGTCCAAAGAAACCACCACTATTAGCATCGCCCCAGATTCCTGTTAATGGTGATTTACCTGCAACCATGTATCGTCCGCTGAGAGGAGCTACTGTGCCAGTCAATAATCCTGGAAAAAATCCTAAAATTGCTTCAGGACCTAAAGGATCAACTTTCGAAGGCATATTATCGTAAATTATTTTAGCTGCTAAACCGTAACCTCCAAGATATTGACGATAAATCTCCTCTGCTAGTGATTCTTCCTTAAAAGATTCCTGCGAAAGATCAACCCATAATATTTTACCAAAAAATCCATTTGGCATAAAAATTCTCTCTCATTTAATTATTTAATTTATTTTTTTGCTCTATTTTTTTAACTAATGCTCTATTTTTTAAAAAATTTCGTATTCAGTGGATTTAGATTTTAAAAAAGAAAATTGTTTAGTATTATTTCAATAAAAAATCAAAAAAAAAAAAAACAAAACTAATAAAGATCTTTGATGATATAATCTAAATTTAATTTTTTAAAATTAAAGTGCTGCTCTCAGAATATTCAACACATCTTCTTTATTCAATCTTTTTACAAGCCCTATCTGGTTAAATCTGTTCGCAATTTTTTCGAGATTTTCTACACCAATATTAAGTTCTTTGAGAGACATCGGTAGATCCAACGATTTAAAGAACTCTTGCGTTCTTTTTATACCTTCTTGTGCCATTGCAAATTTATCATTGCTTTCTTCAACGCCCCATACATTTTTCGCTAAATTTACGAATCTATCTGTGGTATCATCGTTTAATACATATTTCATCCAATGTGGAGTTAAGATAGCAAGTCCTACTCCATGTGCGATATCATAAAGGGCGCTTAATTCATGTTCGATCATATGAGTTGCCCAATCACCAAATAATTTTCCTAATCCCAATATATAATTTAATCCTAAAGTGCTTGCCCACATGAGCTCTGCCCTAGCCATGTAGTCACTAGGGTCTTTAAAGGGTCTTAAAATTTCTTTCAATTTAAAGTTTTAATTTTAGTTTTTTAAACTAATCTCATGGGGGAATTATAAGAAATTGTCAATAGTTCTCTGAGTCTTAATAAAATTAATCAATTTGCTGCTTTTCTTCCAGTTTTTTAGATCAACAACCAATCCTTCAGTCATTTTACTAAGAGCAGAATCAAAATTGTCCGCTACAACAGGATTAATTGATTCCATAGCATTTTTTACAGTTTCTCTTATAACCCATACACCTAAAGGAACAATATACCCAGAGGAAACTTCACGAAAGATCAAAATATGTGCTTGTCTTCTTATTTTATAGAGATATTCACAAACAGCTTTTCGAGCTGCATAATAGGCACCAGTTATATTGCTTGCATATGATTTCCTTCCCCTATAAAATTCGTAATCTGTCATTATTTGAGGTTTTAAATTGCGACTATTTCCTGATAGAGAATTATTCCACAACGAGTTCGGACACCATACTTCATTCATCTCATATGTGAATTTACCTGGGAAGAGTAGAATCTTAAAGTGATTGTCGAGATATTTTGCTTCAAAAATCCTATAATCGTTTATTTCTGGGAACTTTTTGATTTCCTTGATTAATCGTTTTGAGATTATATCGTCAATCGCGGTAATAGCCCATCTTGTAGGAACCAGTTTTCGCCGATTTTTTTCTCCAAGCAATCCAGCTGAAAAAACTCTTTGGATAGACGATAAAGGGACATTACCCTTGAAATATAGATGCTCTGATATAGCGTCTTGAGATTTTAAATCTGTGTCTGCCACACAATATTCAACTTTAGGATGTACTTTTACATTTTCGGTAATTCTAATTTTTTCTGTTATGCCAGATGGTCCCATAGGGATAAAATGATTATCCATCATCATTCGAAGGCTGATTTTTGATAATTTAGTTTCAGTGTCAACTGGACGAGCCGCCATCGAAAGTTCTTGAGAAGTCTCTAACAATTTTTGAGAACTTAATGAAGGCGTGTTTTTTCGTAAATTCTCGCTAATTTTAACATTAATTTTGAAATTATTTCGGACTAAACTACTTCTATAGCGGATTACATCCCCCATCTGCTTTCCAAACCAGAGTTCAGGAGCGTCTAATATGTGATAATCGTCTATATTGAGATTAGCCTCAAATTCTTTAAAAGGTACGAGAGGACCAACAGCTACATTTGGATAATTATGTCTACCAACAAAAAACCCAGGCGGACTCGCCCCAAAGATCTCCACATTCCGCATTGTTTTTCCAATCTCAAAAGGTATAACAGATTTTAAAATAGATGTTTTTAATAAGATTGGACACATCTTTTTGCCACATAACATCCTTGCTCCTTTATATCGGAGGCAAATATTTTTTTCTGTCGGGGGCTTTACCACTTTTCTATCTCGAAATTCAATTAACTAAATAAAAATTCACTACTAAATATAAAAAAAGTATAAGAGTTAAAGTTTTTAATGATTTCTTATTAAACCAATATCATTTCTTCGATTTTTTTAGAATTAAAAATAAAAAAATAAAGAAATTAAAAAAAAAATTTTAGGATTTTTGTTTTTATTTTGGTTTTCTTCCTAATCTTTTTAATCTTTTCAGTCTCGTTTTTTCAGCTTTCCTTTCTATCCTTTTCTTTCTAGGTTTAAGAAATATTTCAACGAACGGTTTTCCTATAAATTTCCTTCCTCGTTTTATCAAAGATTTCGAGTCAATTTCATTTTTTAGGTACTTTTCCCAAGGTTCTTGAAATTTTTGCCATTCTTCAAAATTTAATTTCTCTTTTAGAAATTCTTCGATGTTCTCAATTTTATCAAAGGTTTCCGTAACATTTCGAAGAAGTTCTTTTCTCTTTTTTTGGGTGCTATAAGTGATTTTAATTATTAAACCGGCGGACGCACTAATCATGCCCGTAAACATTGCTTGAAGCCACCAAGGCAACCCTTCATCTTCAACTGCAGCAGCATCATCTTCTTTATCGGCGGGTTCATCGTCTTCATCGGCGGGTTCATCGTCTTCGTCGTCATCTTTCGGAGGGGAAGATGGTACTCCTCCGATATTTTTAATAACAACGACCTCTTGATAATCAAATTCGCCTCTACTATCGTTTACGTAAAACCTAATCGTTATTTCACCATTGGAAAAACTACCCCACAAATTATTGTCTACAAAACCATTGATTTCTTCATCGAGGCTACCAGGTAAATCCAATAAACCGTAAGGGTCTGAATTATTAAGAGTATACCAAAAGAAATAAGATTCTCCTTCAATTACTTTAACTTTGAATGGAGGGGGATTAGTAGCAAATTCTTGATCTGCAATTGGATTTATAACTGAAGCAACTGGACCGTCCCAATAAATAGGGAATTCATCTTCACTATTCATCCATCCATCAATTTCTTGATATGGTGTATCTCCTCTATTATTATCGTCTTTATCTTCCCCAGAATAATCCTTCCAATAATTACCAAGGGTTCCCACATACCAATTGTTATCTCTACCTACATCTCCAGCGTTTATTCCATTATCTAGAAACTCATTCCCAAATATGCGATTTTTTTTACATCCTAATTGTAAAATGATAAGACCATGTTCATCACTATTTTCTATAGTGTTTTTAGTGAAATTATTGCCCATACTATTATAAGCAACCCCAATCCCTACATTATTTCCTGTAATGGTATTTTCTGAGATATCGGTGGCAAAACACTGCTGTAAATACAACCCGAAGCCAAAATTTTCTAAGAGATAATTTTCTGTAATGGTATTATTATGGCAGGGCAATGTACCTGGCCAACCAAAGTTAATCCCATTTTCAACACTCTGATATATTGTATTGTATGAAATATTATTATTATCGCAAAAACCTTCGAAATTTATTCCATGTAAATTAGAAAAGTTAACCGTATTGCTTATTATATCGTTACCGCTGCTCATAAACAAATGTATTCCAACATCATTGTAGAGGATTGTATTATCAAAAAGCGTGTTATTTCCACTAAATTGTAAAACTATTCCCCATCCTCCAGGATCGCCACTATTATCAATTAAATTCTTTGATATAACATTTTCTTCGCACTTAAGATGAATTCCATTAATTCCATTTCTGTACAGTCTATTATCTAAAATAACATTGTCATGGCTATTGCCTGCTAAAAATATCCCCATATCCGCATTATCTTTTATGACATTTTCCTTAATGACATTATTATTACTGCTATTTAAGAATATCCCATGGTCTCCATTATCCCTACATGTATTATTAATTATCGTACCGTTAGATGTTTTATACAAGTATATTCCGGCAGTTTTATTAGGATAAATTCCGCTATCTAAAGCTTCGAATAGCGTACAATTTTTAATCTTAAAAACAAGGCTGGACCATTCAATAAAAATAGTTCCATTCGCTTTTGTACCGTTAATCACTACGTTCTCAATAACATAGGGATCGTCAACAGTTCCATTGCCAGAACACCAAGTTCTTGTAACCGCCCATTGCCAATTGTACGAATTATAACCTCTGCCATCTATGTGAATTTTACTTCTATTGTGCCCATCGTCCCAAATGGGTTTATAATCTGTAGAATTAGCGTTACCTGTAATGTTATAAGGTATATCGCCAATCCCATCGTCGTCAGCATCTACGGCTTCTAAACCTAAATCAGTATAATTATCCTTATAATTACCCTTAATCGAATCGTCCCACATATTATCTCTATCATCATCCTTGGCGTGTAAGCTATTTCCAATAAAATTATTACGATAAATTTCATTATATTTAGAATAACCAAAAGAACTGTTTAATATCAATACCCCAATATTATTGTTGTTTGTTAGGTTATTTCCAACGATTTTATTATACAAACAATCAGTATCTATTTTTATTCCATCTCCGCCCGTACCTGAATCGTCAGTATCACTAATTGCATTGTAAGTTATGTAATTACTATTACAACTATCGTTCAGATAAATGCCGTAAAGTTCATTAGACTGTATAATATTTCCCGTAATGTTGTTTGTACTGCTTTGGTTATTAAAATATATCCCGATTTTGTTAGAATTTACGGTATTTCCAGTAATGTTATTTTTTTCGCAGCCATTTTCTAAATATATCCCGTAAGAAAAATCAGTATTTAAATCGTTATCCACAATAGTGTTATTTTTAGAACCGGAATCTAAATGAATTCCATAATTCACATCAGGTTTGGTAGTCGAAAAACTATTATCAACTAATTTGCCAAGAGTGGTGTTAATTAATTTTATACCTGCGTATCCGCCATCTGGACCCCCAATATTCTTAAGAATACAACTTTCGATAATAAAATACGCGCGGGAATTTTCAATTGTAACGCAGCCAACCGTCTCTGTTCCATTAAAAGTTACGCCTTGAATATAGTAAGGATCTATTTCAGTACCATTACCAGAAATGTAAAGTTTTTTACTGGCCCAGGTCCAATTATGTGCCTCCCAACCCCGTGCTGTCGCGTTAATATACAAGGGTTCTCCATTAAGTCCATCGTCGTAAAGAGGATAATTATCTTGTGGTGGTCCTCCAGTAATGGGTGGAATATCATATGGAGTGTTGCCAATGCCGTCATCGTCATCATCAATACCAATACCAGCATAATCGTCCCAACTGTTACCCCGCTCATTAAAATCCCACTCATTATTGATTCCAATGTCATAAGCGTTATTTCCCCAATTTGTTAGTTATTTTCGTAAAAAATACTATTATTACAATCAGCATTGTTTACACGAATACCATATTGTTTATTATAAGATAGAGTATTGAAAGAGACATTATTACCATCAGCATCATTATCTAAATATAATCCAAATTTATTACCTGCCATTTCATTTTCAAAAATTATATTTCCTGTTGAGTTCGTATCTAAAAATAATCCCTTTTCGGTATTGTTATTGACAAGATTTCCGGTAATATTGATATTAGATGATTCGGACAAATATATCCCATTACCTTGATTGAATGAACAATTGTTATCAACCAATTCACCCCTAGTTACATTAATTAATTTAATTCCCGCTTCAGTTCCACCAGAATTGGTGAGAGTTAAATCTTTTATTTTAAAATATTCAGTAGTGGAATTTATAATTGTAATGGAAGAGAGAGATCCTAACCCATCAATAAGACCATCCCAAAGCAGTGTTGGGTTAGGCTGAATCACATAGGGATTATTGGGAGTCCCAAACCCGTTGCACCAAAACTTTTTTTTTGCCCTAGTCCAATTATACAAATTACTGCTTCCGTTAACAACAATGACATCACCTTCAATCCCATCGTTCCAAATTGGAAACCAATCAATGCCTCCAAGGAAAAAGTAAGGTATGTCACCGATTGCATCGTCATTTGTATCATCGGCGCCAGCGCCCATATCGGTATAGTTATCCCAAAAATTGCCTATTTTTAAAGAATTATTAATATACCAATCGTTCTTAAGAAAATTATTATCGACGGCATGTTTTCCATTATTACGAAAGAAATTCTTATAAAAAGAGTTGTTAACGCATTGTCCCCCAATTCCTATAAGATTAACTCCTATTTCGTTATTATAACTTATAATATTTTCAGTAAAAGAATTGTTAGAAGATACCGATAAATAAATCCCATCTATCAGGCTAAACGAAATGTTGTTTTCTCCCGTAAAAGTGTTATCATTGCTAAATTCTAAATATAAACCGAACCGATTCCTAATCATTGTATTATTTTCAAAATTGTTAGCATCAGAGTTTGATAAGTGTATTCCAATGACATTATTATCATTTACGATATTTCGAGTGATATTATTATCGTTGCTGCCAGCGTCTAAATCTATACCTGCAAAAGTATTATTACAAGCATCGTTTTCCGAAATTGCATTATGTTCGCTTTGTTCTAAATAAATTCCATTTTCATTGTAATATAAAGTATTTTGCGTAATTATATTATATGAGCTGTTATATAAATATAATCCACACCCTACTACATCTTCTCCTGATCCAAAACCGTTTAAAGTGTTCCCTATGATTGTGTTATTATTACTTTCTGTTCTTAAATGTATTCCATAATTTCCATTGTTGTTAGTTGTACAATTATTATCGATTAATATGCCGTGAGTGGTGTTAATTAATTCTATGCC
Organism: Promethearchaeota archaeon; assembly: GCA_030605085.1. Next base: position 8,218 of record JAUWBH010000168.1, read on the forward strand.
CGCTTTTCCGGAATTTGGCGAACCAATGTTGATGAAAGTGCAATTTTCAATTGTAAAATTCGCTCTCGAATTTTCAATTAATATACATGTTTTTTGGTTTAGTCCATCAAACACTTGATTTCTTATAACATATGGATTGGACTCAGTACCGCTTCCAGTACACTTTCCTTCATCTTTTCGATCTTCCCACTCTTCGGTTCCGTTAACATAGAATATTGGTGGTAAAGCACTTGAACTTAATTCGTCTTCAATTTCAGTATCTAATGTTTCATTTGGATTTAACGCGTTATTATCTACATTTTGGTAATTACTCTGAAAAATCTCGGCTAAAAAGAATATGGTTAAAAACAGAAAAGTCAAAATCTTTAATTTATTGCTTTTTTTCACCATATTTATATTGCTCGTCATGTAATTTTTAATTTATATATTTTTGAGATTTAATTTTATAAATAAAGATTTTTTATTATTAGATTATTTTTTTTATAAATTTATTTCATAATCAAAACGACATATATATATGTTTTTGCTATCCACAATCAATATGAACTAAAGTTAAAAGGAAGGATTTAAGTAGGAAAATTGAACTTTAAGTTATAAAAAACGATAAAAACTAAGTTTGGGATAATAAATTTATTAAAGCCCTCGGAATCTCTTTATAATCTTTAACAGCGTAGAATTTACCACGACCCGCCTTAGCTATATTTCTACACGTATCAATTCCTCTATCCGCGTCGTTATCGGCAGGTATCCCTATTACATGTAATTTTGGAAATCTTTTTGCGATCACAACGGGATTTTCACCGCGATTATAATTGCCATCCGTAATTAAGATGCCAAATCTATCTTGACGATTTCCTTTAATTTTATTTAATTCTATTAAACCTTTTTCTAAGCCAATATAAATGTTTGTAAATCCTACGGCCTCAGAGTCTAATATTTCGTCAATTATGGTAATAATAGATTTTTTTTCGTCGTCAATCTTTTTCATTATCATGGCTGTTGAATTAAATAATACGATCCCATAATTTTCTTTCTCCATATTATAAGCCAAAACGGAGGTTGTAAGAGCCGCATTTAATAAGGTCCGTCCATACATGCTACCGGATGTGTCTAGTACTAATACAATTTTCCTTCTCTGCCTCTGCCTTTCGATTCCATATATATCCCGATAATTTATGCTTTTTTGATAAATTTTTAATGGATTATGCTGAATAGTTTCATCTAAATCAAATTCAGGCTTTCCAATTTCGTAATATGGAAGAGTTTTTTTAAGAGTTCCTTTAATACCTCTACTTGTTATTTTTAAGGATGTTTTTAAAATACTTTGCCGAGCAAGTCTTCTAAAAATTTTCTTGTATTTTTTAGAGATTGGTCGTCTAATAAAGAAATATATTTCTGGCATAACTAATCCGGATTCTTTAGATTTTTCAGTAAAGAATTTTACTCCATCTTCGCAATCTAGAGCATCGGTTGCAGCATAAATGTTTGACTTTAGCATCCCCTTAATTGCTTCAAGGTTCTTATATTGAATCGCAAGATATGTCATTTCTTTTATTTGTTTGTAATCTAACGAGCTCGCTAAGTGTTTGTAATAATCCGGTTTTTTCTTTTTTTTTCTAATTATTTCTAACCTTAAAATTTCCTGGTCGGGAGGATTTTCAGTAAGCCTAACATTTAACCTTTTATTCTCAATCTCTTCGGAATTTTCCGGCAAATAATCATTGATTATTAAAAATCCGATTTATTTAAAACGGCTAAAACGATATCAGCAATAATCTCACTCTTGGACTTAGTTACGCCGTCTTCAAGCTCTATTTTGTTATAGAGAGCCATTATCGCTGCTTCAACCCAATTGTTAGAACTGTTTTGCTTCTCATATTGGGTCATAAGTGCAGATAAATCGATTGCTCCTCGAATAGAGCTACCTCTGCGGATAGATGTACTATTTCTCGTTATTTGGACGATTTCTTGAGAAATATGTGCGATTTTTTCTTCTGCTGCTCCGTCAAAATCAACTTCTTGCTTAATAATTTCTATTTCTTCTTCTGGTTTTTGATAATTTAGCTTAATCCAAATAAATCGATCTTTTAAAGCTTCTCCCAAAACAGTTGTGCCCATAATTGATGAGGGGTTCAATGTCGCTATTACAAAAAAGCTTTCTTCGGCGTGAATAGTCTTTAATTTAGGGATCTCAAGTATTTTTTCGTCTAACGCCGTTAATAAGATATTTTGAGTGCTCTCTGGCATTCGATTAATTTCATTTACGAATAGACAACCCCCGTTTATCATAGCAGACGCAAGAGGACCATATACATAAGAATCTTCAACATATCCTTGAGCTATTACCAATGGAGGATCAAAATATCCCACAAGATTATGAGTTAAGATTTCTTCTGAACAATCTATTCGATAAAAATTCGAGTCGTGATACGAAGAGACTGCTTGAGCAAGGATTGTTTTCCCAACGCCGACCTCGCCCTCAATTAATATATTTTTATCGACAGATATAGCTACAATTATCTTTCTTAACTCTTCAGTTCTCCCGATTATTTTATGTTTTTTTTGTATTTCTTTTATTTCTTTTAGAATATCGGCACTGTTAACCATATATTTAAAAATCAAATATTTCTAAAAAATTTTGTTAATATAATTTTGAGCATCTAGGGTAAATCAGTCAAAATAATGGTGATATGTTTTTGAATTAATAGATCTTTTTAACAATTAATTTATAAATGTTTAATAATTACCATATCTACTGGACAAAATCAGCCAATCTTACAATATAGTAAATTTATTCAATTAAAGAAAATTATAATATAAATTTACAGCGTGATTCAATATTATATTCGATTTAAAACAGTACAAAACAAAACCTCCTCTAACAACAGTTTACATAGAATACGAATCTATAAAAGAGGGATTTGAACTTTGTAGAATAAAACACCCCGAACTTAAAGATATTACGGAGGAAGAATTTTTCAGAAAATTGTATGAAAAATTATCAAATTCGTATAATCTTATAGGAAAAATAGGGATCTACATGCTTACCCAAAAAAATGGCGAATTTAATGAGGACGAAAGAATATTATTAGGAGAGAGGTTAGAAGATATTGGCTACAAAATTATATTAACACAGTCGATTAAAGATTATTTCTACACACTTTCATTAGATTTAATTGATTTTATCTTCAAAAATAAACTCGAAGAAGTTATTTTAATTAGCGTTGATGTTGATTTAGGAGAAACTATTGTAATGTTAAAAAATGCAAGCAATATAAATGTGAGATGGGAAATCTGGAAGTTCGAAGATTCTTTTGATCCATGCTTTTTACAAATGTTAATGGACGAGGGAATAAAGTTAAGAAATTTAGATTATGCTATATTTTCATCATTGCTAAATTCTTGAATTAGCCCCATTTGAAGAAATTTTTCCTTTAATAAATCGCTTGACTTTACTAGACTCTCAAAACCAGTAATTTTTAATGGCTCCAAGATTCTATTCTTAAGCTGCCACTGGATGGTACTCATCATAATTCCGCTCTTTTTGCAAATTGCGTTCACGCTCACTTCCTCCTTATACCAACAAAGAGCTATTATACTTGCTATTAAACCCGCTATTACATCGTCCTTCGTGTTTTTAATTCTTTCCCAGAGCTTATACATGAGCTTTTTCGATCGATAGTAAAACAACATTCTTAAATCAAAATGTTCTGTTATTTCAAGAATTCTCGAAAGGATATATTCCTGTCTATTTCTTTCTTTATATTGCGGGAGGAAATTACAAATCTGAAGCTTGAACGCGTTAAATTCTTTTTTTGAAATTTTTGAAACGGATAGCAATTCGGATTCAGATATAGAAATATTGTTAAATTTGAAATAGAAATAAATTACAAGAGGCACGAGTTTTTCGGGACTTCTGTATTTCGTTGATGGGTTTAATGCTTTGTATATATTTTTGAACTTTTCTAAAATTAAATCTCTGTAAGAATCAGGTAATTTTAGAGCATTAAGAATTCTGGAGATCTCAAATCTAGCGTTGATTAATAGAGCTTGTTTGTTATCGCTGATAGTGTGCAGTTTGTTTAAGCGTTCAAATTTAAAATTGTGATACCTCTCGTTTTTATATCCAATATATGTTTTAGTTAGTACAGCGTTTTGAACCGAGCTTTCATTATACGGTTTGTAGTATTCTAACTTTTGATCTTCCACCAAAATCCCACAATCTCTGCAAACGAAACTACCTTCTTTCGTTTCTGAAATATTTTTAGATTTACATACATCACATTTAAATTCAGGGAAATTCTTTTCTTTCATACCCTTTTTCCATCTATCTTTATTTCTATAGGATACGCTCATCGACCTTACCATATATACAGATTTAAAACTACGATCCAATAACACTGGGTAAAATATAATTTTATACAGAGTTATGAATTTTTGAATTTTTGATTTAAAATATAGATCTTTAAAGTCTGTTGGTTTTAGGTACAATTAATACTCATTAAGAAGAGATTTATTTGTAAGAATTTAATTAAGATAATAGTTTTATCTCAAACTTTAAATTTTTTATAAAAAATATGAGGGTTTAACAATTACATCTTCATCTCTATCGGTTGCTCCTTGTATAAATTTATGACTTATAACACTCAAATCGAACTCTTCCTTTAAAATTTGAGGGAACACAGAAATATCAGCGCCTGTATCTAGTATCGCTTTAAGCTTTATCCAATTTTCATTTTCAAGAGGAGATATCCCAATTTCTAAAATCAAACATGGAGGATTGAATACATTTGAATAATCATATTTCATTATAAAACCCTTGGTGATCTCAATTGAAAAATAGGCGTATCTTTTTCAACTTTAACGACGAAAATATTAGTTTTGGGAAAATTTTTTTTAATCCTTTTAATTAGTTCAAATTTGTCTTCATCTAAATCAATAATCTCTTTATTGTAAATAGCAATAAACCAATATTATTAAGTTAAGCTAGAACTCTTCCTTTTTATCTTTTTTTCATATCTTCTACATATCACACTCTTAAATATAGTCTTGTAATATCCATGTGTTACATGGAGAAAGCTATTTCATTAATAGATTTTATAAAA